>JAIPJC010000006.1 GCA_021734345.1 Kiritimatiellales bacterium
ACGCCTTTTCCACCCAGCGCAACAGCGAACTGTGGACGGTCGACTTTTTCCGGAAGCTCAAACGAGTCATGAGGCCGGACGCCGTACTGCTCACCTATTGCGCCGCGATTCCCGTTCGATCGGGACTTCTGGAAGCCGGATTTTTTGTCGGCGAAACCGCGCCGGTCGGCCGCCAGCGCGGCGGCACCATCGCCGCCATGCAGGCGGAGCACATCGAAATCCCCCTACCCGGCCACGAACTGGAAATGATCCGCGACACCACCCGCGGCCTGCCCTACCGCGATCCCTACGGCGTTTGGACCAACAAGGAAATCCTCCGCGACCGGCAGGAGCGCATCATTCAAAGCAAACGAGAAGAACCTTCCAATCAATAGATTTCTGTGTTTAATTCCGCCGCATCATGAAGAACGAACTGCATTTGACCGAAGACCTGCGCGTGAAGGAGCTGAAACGGCTCATCACGCCGGAAAAACTCAAGGACGAGCTTCCGTTGGGCGACGCGTTGACCACGAAGGTTCTGGCCGATCGACAGATCGTGCGCGACATCATCCATTTGCAGGATCCACGGTTATTGGTCGTGATCGGCCCCTGCTCGATCCACGATCCCGTCGCCGCGCTTGAATATGCCGAACGGCTGGCCGTGCTCGCCGAACAGGTGAAGGAAAAGTATTTCATCGTGGTGCGCGTTTATTTCGAGAAACCACGCACGACCATCGGCTGGAAAGGTTTCATCAACGATCCCTATCTCGACGACTCGTGCGACATGGAATATGGACTGCATGCCGCACGCAAGCTGATGCTCGACATTGCCGGACTCGGCCTGCCGATCGCCACCGAATTCCTTGACCCGATCGTGCCGCAGTACACCGCCGACCTCGTCAGCTGGTCGGCCATCGGCGCGCGCACCACCGAGTCGCAGACGCACCGCGAAATGGCCAGCGGCCTATCGATGCCGGTGGGATTCAAGAACGCGACCGACGGCAACATCCAGGTGGCTATCAACGCCATCGAGTCGGCCAGCATTCCGCATAGCTTCCTCGGCATCGACCAGGACGGCCACACCGCGGTAGTGAAGACCTCCGGCAATCCCGACGCGCATCTCGTATTGCGCGGAGGCGACAAGCAGCCCAACTTCGAGCTGCCGGAAGTCACCTATGCCGCCTGCAAGCTCGAGGCCGCCGGGCTGGACCGGTCCATCATGGTCGACTGCTCCCACGCCAACGCCAGCAAGGTGGCCCGCAACCAGGTCAAGGTGTGGGACGATATCCTCAAACAACGGAAAAAGGACAACTGCCCAATCACCGGAGCGATGGTCGAGAGCTTCCTCAAGGAAGGCAACCAGAAGATTACCGCCGCCCTTGAGTATGGCCTGTCCATCACCGACCCCTGCATCGACTGGGAAACCACCGGACGCCTATTTTCGTAGGTTGCCCTGCGCAACCGCGAATGCTACGGTCTGCGGCAGTTTCCAACTATCGGAAAAGCCATGGACAAACCGGACGATAAACCAAAACCGCCAAGCCGGGAAATCGGCAACGCCAACTTGTTTGCCGACGACATCGTTTTTTCCGATACGGAAAAGATCCTGTTCGAAGAGGATCTTCAAGAGAAGAATCCGGACAGCCGCGCCAGTTTGATGGATGGCAACCCGGAAAACCGCTACACCGCCAACAAGAAGCTGAACCAAGGCGGCATGAAGGCCATTTGGGAGGTCGACGACCACCGCACCGCCCGCAAGGTGGCGATGGCGCTGATCCAGGATTCCAAGATCGCATCCGAACAGGATATCGACTCCTTCCTCTACGAGGCGCGGCTGACGGCCAATCTCCAGCACCCCAACATTATCCCGATCTACGACATTGCCCTCGACGAAAACGGCAATCCCTACTTCACCATGAAGTCGCTCAAGGGCGAAACATTGGGCGAGATCCTTAAGCAACTGCGCGCCGGCGACGCGCAATATAAAATCCGCTTCACCCGCACGCGGCTGCTCGGTATTTTCCTGAAGGTCTGCAACGCCATCGACTATGCCCACTCCAAAGGCGTCATCCATCTCGACCTCAAGCCCTCGAACGTCATTGTCGGCGACTATGGCGATGTCTACGTGCTCGACTGGGGCTTGTCCACGCTGATCACCCATCTCAACGAATACGACGGCGCGCCGGTGTCATGGCACAGCATCGACGACGTGCCGCTGGAAAACGGCCAAACCCTCACCCACTATCTCGAAAGCACGGCCAAAAGCCGGGAGCGACGCAATGTGGTGGGCGGCACGCCGGGCTACATGTCGCCGGAGCAGGCGCAGGGATCGCCGTCCGACATCGACTTCCAGACCGACGTCTACATGCTCGGCGCCATGCTCTACGAAATCCTGACATTCCAATGCCCCATCACCGGTGGCACCATCAGGGAGGTCCTGCAGAAAACCGTACGCGGTGAATTTCCAGATCCCGGAACGCGCGCACCCGAACTAAAGATCCCCGCCGCGCTCGCGGCCATCGCCTTGAAAGCCATGGCCACCGATCCGACCAGCCGCTACCCGACCGTCGCCGCGCTGATCCGCGATATCCAGAAATACCAGGACGGCTTTGCCACCAGCGCCGAAAACCCGACCTTCATCACCCACACCGCCCTGCTGGTCAAGCGCCACAAGATGGCCGTCAGTCTCATCGCCACATCCGCCGCAATCATTGCCGTGATTTTGGTCAACAGCTTTTCCTCCATCAAGCAGAGTGAACACGTGGCCGTCGGCGCACTCGCGGCGTTGCGGGAAAAGAACGACTATATTGCGGCTACCGCCAAAAAAGTGGCACCCGACTATCTCAACCTGATGGCTCGCGAGGAGAAAGCCTTCGAGTTCGCGGCGGCCGAGCAGGCGCTCGACACCGCCCTCGCCTTTGATCCCTCCTTCGACACGGGCTGGATGTGGAAAGGCAAGATGCTGCTCTGCCAGCAGCGGTTTTCCGAAGCATGGAAAATTCTCAGCGGCAACCACGGTTATCCGGTACGCAACGACTCGGCCGCCCTCAACCTGGCCGATACCTATAAAGACCAACTCAAAGTTCCAGATGCTGGACTTCCCGAGCTGGTACGGGCGTTCAAAACCCACAACATGGCCGAAGGAATTCCGCGCCTGTTCTACCACCTCAACCACGGCCCCTTCGATCCCGACACACGCTTCCCGGCCATCGAAGCCTCGCTCCGGCTATTGAACCCAAAGGTTGAAAAACTCAACTTTGCCTATAAGCCTGCCAAGGACGGCGGCTGGTCAATCGACCTGCACGGCAACCCGGAACTCGACGACATCTCGCCGTTGTGCGGGCTCGACATCCGCAGCCTCAACGCCAGCGGCATCGGATCGCCCGACCTCAGGTTGCTGACCGAAAGCGGCATGAAGGAACTCCACCTCGCCGACACGGCGCTCAACCATTTGTTCGAGCTCGACCAGATGGCGGGGCTCGAAGCGCTTGATATCAGCAGCACGCATATCCGCAATCTGGTCAACATTGTGAAATATCCCAAGCTGACCTCGCTCGACATTAGCGGCATTGACGGCCTCGCCATCTCGCCGCAACTCGTCTGGTGCCGCAACCTGCGGACGCTGACCGTGGCGGAAGCCTTCCGCGACGATCCCACCATCCGAACCCTCGCCAACCGCGGCGTCATCATCATCTACACGAACAACTGACATGGGCGAAGAAAACTACAATCCAACGCGGGTCACCCTGCTGGCCAAGCTCAAGAAGACCGACAACGACGAAGCCTGGCTCGAATTCGAAACCATCTACCGAGGATTCATCCTCAGCCTGATCGTCCGCATGGGCATCAACCAGCAGGATGCGGAAGACATCAGCCAGGCCGTGCTGACCAAGGTGTGGCAGAAGATCGAGGATTTCGAATACAACGAAAACAAGGGCAAGTTCCACAACTGGCTCGCCGCCATGACCCGCAATACCGTCAAGGACTTCTTCCGCACCAAGAAAAACTTCATCACCGGCCGTGATTCCGTCGAATACCAGGAGCAATACCTCGACATCGAAGAACACGTGCTTCCCGATATCGAAAACCTCGCCCGCGAGGAATGGGTACTGCACATCACCAACCTCGCATGGGACAACATCAAGGCCGACATCTTCGAAACCAAGCGGGAGGTCTTCAAAATGGTCTCGCAGGAGGTTCCCAACAAGGAGATCGCTCAGAAGCTGGGCATCTCGGAAGTCAGCGTCCGCGTCTATAAAGCCGAGGTCTTTGAAAAAATGCGCTCCGAAATCAGTCGCCTCAATCGCGAACTCGGTTAAAAACCCCTTGTTTTACGTCCATTTTAAAATGGGGTGAAAAAAAAACCTAAAAAAAAGCCGCTTGTGAGTAACACTCCTGCCACTACCCTCGTATTCATTAGCGAACCCAACAACTAGCAATTAAAAACGAAGCATGTGCAGCAAACCCAAGTGAACCCAAACCCAACTGTTGCCCGCTTCATTACTCCGAGCAAACCCCGCCCACCCAGCGGGGTTTTCTTTTTGCCCCCGATTAATCCCCAAACGCAAAAACCCCGCCATGCGGCGGGGTTTAATGTTTCCAAGGATTGGAAGCTTTAGATGGAAGCGTATTCCTTGACGAGGGCGTTGCCGACGATATCGCGTTGGATCTGGTTGGTGCCTTCGTAGATCTGCAGGATCTTGGCGTCGCGCATCATCTTCTCGACCGGATATTCCTTCATGAAGCCGTAGCCGCCGAGGACCTGTACGGCGTCGGTGGTGACGGACATGGCGACGTCGCCCGCGTAGTATTTGCACATGGCGGAAATCTTGGAGACATCCTTCACGCCGGCGTCGAGCGTGCGGCAGGCGGCATAGGTAATAGCGCGCGCGGTTTCAACCTTGGTTGACATTTCGGCGAGCATCCAGAGTAGACCTTGGTTGGCAATGATCGGCTTGCCGAACTGTTTGCGGACCTTGGCATATTTGACGGCTTCGTCCAGCGCGCCCTGAGCAAGGCCAACGCCCTGGGAGGCGATGCCGGGGCGGGAGACGTCGAACGTTTTCATGGCGAGCAGGAAGCCCATGCCTTCGCGGCCGATGAGGTTTTCAGCCGGAACTTCGCAATCTTCAAATACGAGTTCACGGGTGGCGGAAGCCCGGATGCCAAGCTTGTCTTCCTTCTTGCCGAAGCTGAAGCCGGGGGTGTCCTTTTCGACAATGAAGCAGGAAACGCCGCGTGCGCCCTTGGACTTGTTGGTGACTGCGAAAACGGTGTAGATATCGGCTTCGCCGCCGTTGGTGATCCATTGCTTGGTGCCGTTGAGGACATACTTGTCGCCCTTCTTGACGGCAGTGGTCCGAATGCCGCCGGCGTCGGAACCGGCGTTGGCTTCGGTCAGTCCGAAGGCGGCCCATTTTTCGCCGGTAGCCAGTTGGGAGAGATATTTTTTCTTCTGTTCGTCGGAGCCACCGATAATGATCGGATCGGCCCCGAGGGCGTTGGCCGCAAAGGAGACGGATACGCCGATGCAGTATTTGGACATGGTTTCGACCGCGAGGCAGAAGCCGAGGTGATCCGCGCCGAAACCGCCGTATTCCTCGGGAATGTACAGACCCATCAGATCCATCTGTGCGAGTTCCTTAAGCAGCTCGCCCGGAAAGATGCCCTTCTCGTCGAGTTCCGCGCGCACCGGAACGATGCGCTCCTTGCCGAAATCGTCGATCAGATTGACGATTTCCATTTGGTCTTCGGTAATTCCCCAGTTGATATTCCCCATGTCCTTCTCCTTGGTTGTTTACATCCACCGGCCTCTCGGCCGAACCCTTGTTCTTTTGACGGGATTTACAGGATTAATAGGATTTTATTCACCAATCCCGTTCATCCTGTGAATCCTGTCCTAAACCATTATTCTCCTTGCGCTTCGAGGAAGCGCTCGGCCTCCAGTGCGGCGGCGCAACCGGTACCGGCTGCGGTGACGGCCTGCCGATAGATCGAATCCGACACATCGCCCGCCGCGAACACCCCTTCGATCTTGGTCTTCACGCCCTTGGCGATGAGATAGCCGGTCCCGTCCATATCGAGCTGCCCGACAAAGGCATCGGTATTCGGCTTGTGGCCGATCGCCACAAAAAATCCGGTGCATTCGATTTCGGAAATTTCACCGGTCTTGACGTTGCGTACCCGCACGCCGGTCACTTCGCCCTTCGCCACATCAAGCACTTCCTCGACGACCGAGTTCCATACAGCCTCCACCTTGGGGTGGGACAGCAGGCGATCGGCCATGATTTTCGAGGCGCGCAGTTCATCGCGACGATGGATGAGTGTGACCTTGGAGCCGAAGCGGGTCAGGAACATCGCTTCTTCGCAGGCAGTATCGCCGCCACCGACCACCACGATCGGGACGTCGCGGTAGAATGCGCCATCGCACGTGGCGCAGGCGGATACGCCGCGGCCAATCAGTTTCTGTTCGGATTCGATACCGAGGTAGCGGGCGGTGGCGCCGGTGGCGATGATGACGGTCTGCGCCTCGATCACTTCGTCGTCGGTCAACGTCAGCTTGAACGGCCGGGCGGAGAGATCGGCCTTGACGACTTCGCCGAACTGGTATTTTGCACCAAAACGCTCGGCCTGGGCGCGCATCTTCGCCATCAGGGTCGGGCCGTCGATGCCGTCCTCAAAGCCCGGATAGTTTTCGACGTCGTTGGTGGTGGTGAGCTGTCCGCCCGGCTGCATGCCCTCGATCACAAGCGGACTCAAGTTGGCGCGGGCGGTATAGATGGCGGCGGTCAAACCAGCGGCGCCGGCTCCTATGATTACTACTTTTTCCATAACAGGTTCCTTTACGTTGGATTAATGGATAAGTGGATTACAGGATTGTCGGGGCAGTTTCAAACCACCAGTCGCTTCAATCCACGTATCCAAAAATCCATACCTCCAGGCCTCTACGCCTTGGCCGCTGCGATCTGCTTCTGGAATTCGGGAACAATTTGGTGCAGGTCGCCGATGAGGCCGAAGTCGGCGACATCGAAGATGGGGGCGTTTGGATCCTTGTTGACCGCCACGATCACATCGGAACTCTGCATGCCGGCCAAGTGCTGGATGGCACCGGAAATCCCGCAGGCGACATACACGACCGGACAAACGGTTTTGCCGGTCTGCCCCACCTGGTGGTGATGTGAAATCCAACCGGCATCCACCGTGGCGCGCGACGCACCTACGGCGGCGCCAAGCTCGGAGGCAAGGTCGTAGATGATCTTGAAGTTTTCGGGTTTACCGACCCCGCGTCCACCGGAGACAATGAACTGCGCGGCATTCAGATCGATGGTGCTGTCGGCTTCATGCACCGACTCAAGGCGGCGCATGCGTTCGGGCACACCGGAAAGGTCGACGGAATACGGCACCTGTTCGCCCGACTCGTTGTCGGAAAGCTTCGTCTTCTTGAAGACGTTGGAGCGGACGGTGGCCATCTGCGGGCGATGGTTTGGACAAATGATGGTGGCCATGATGTTGCCGCCAAACGCCGGACGCGTCTGAAGGAGATTGCCCGCCTCGACATCGAAGTCGAGCTGCGTGCAGTCGGCGGTAAGGCCGGCATCGACCATCACGGCGACGGTCGGCGCAAGGCTGCGGCCGATGGTGGTGGCACCGTAGAGAACGATCTCCGGCCGCTTCTCGTTGATCAGCTGGGCGACGGCGCGGGCGTAGTAGTCGTTCTGGTAGTCGGCGAGCTTGGGATCGTCGATGGTGTAGACCTTCTTCGCGCCAAAGTTGTATAGCTCCTGGCAAAACGCCGCACCGTCGGCGGAAGGAAGAACCGCCGCCAGCGTGAAGCCCGCCTTTTCGGCAAGAATCTGCCCTTCGCTAAGGAGTTCGCGCACCACGCCGGCCAGCTTGCCTTCGCGTTGCTCTGCAAATACCCAAAGTTCCTTGGTTGTGCTCATAGTACGTTGCGCTCCTTTAGATTTTTGATGAGTTCAGCCACCATTTCGGCAGGTTCGCCGGATAGCGTTTTCTTGTTGAGCTTGATCGGCGGCGCAAAGACCTTGCTCACCTTGGTGGGCGATCCGGCCAAGCCAATCTTGGATTCCTCGGGTTGCAACTCGTCGAATCCCCATGTCGGGATTCCGGCCTTCTTGGCGGCCATTTTCTTTTTCAGCGAAGGCATGCGTAGCTGGTTGGCCTCCTTGACGACGGTGAGGGCGGCGGGTTTGTCGATATCCCACACTTCATATCCATCCTCCGTCACCTTGTTGACCTTGAAGGTGTTGCCGGTGACCTCGACGCTCTTGGCGTAGGTGAGCATCGGAATATCCAAAAAGTGCGCCACGCCGGGGCCAACCTGCGCGGTATCGCCATCGATCGCCTGCTTGCCGAAAAGAATCAAATCGACGCCTTCGAGCTTCTTGATGGCGAGGCTGATGGTATAGGAGGTGGCCCAGGTGTCGGCCCCGCCAAACTTACGGTCGGAAATCAGGATGGCTTCGTCCGCACCGTGGGAGAGCGCAGTACGCAGCGCCTCGTCGGCCTGCGGCGGCCCCATGGAAATGACGGTAACCTTGCCCCCATGCAGATCCTTGAGTTGTAGCGCCATTTCGAGTGCGTTCTCGTCAAACGGATTAATAATGCTCGGAACTCCTGCGCGATTCAGACGGTTGGTTTCGCGGTCAATCGTAACCTTGTCCGAATCGGGCACCTGCTTAATGCATACCACGATGTTCATCAACACCCCTTTCTACGGTTGGTAAAAAATTAGGCAACAAACTATGACAAGCCACCAACAGGCTCAAGTCAAATCGCCTATAAGCAACCCGCATTAGGTTTCAGGGTCTTCTAATGACTGTAAAGAAATCCAACAAGCGTCGTTGCCATCTGGCACTAATGTTGCTCTCAGCGTATGTAGAGTGAAATACTTAACGAGAACAAGGGGTATATGAAATCAAAATGGATTGCGCCAATACTGATCGCCGCCGCAGGGATTGCCCGTTTATCATCGGCAGACATTGTCTGGCCAGCGGATGGGGCTTGGCAGGAACTGAAGATCGGTGCCAATAAATACTTTGATACACGAGGCGACCAATCCCCCAGTTCCATCGACTTGATTGGCGATGCGGCATCCTACTCTGCCGGTTTCTTTTCCCTTGTCGAAAACGGCGACATTACAGGCGGCGTAACCAACGATGCCTTCATGTTCCGCATGCGGGTAGGCGGCGAAAGCGGAAACTATGTTTGGCAGGCCCACCTCGATACCGATGGCGACAGCTCGAATGTAGAGTATATCTTCCAACTGGTTCAATCGGGCAATCCCGGATCCCAAGGTGTTAAACTGATTAAAACCACGGTTGGCGGAACCACGTTGGGCGATATCGCCGTGGATAGCAAAGCAGCAGCGGACTGGAGCGGATCGCTAACCCTCTATTCGCGCTGGACCGCCGTACCTGGAAGCGCCACCGATTTTTACGTCGACTTCGCGATTCCGTGGAGCGAATTCACCGCTATCACGGGCGTTTCCTCGCTTCAGGAAATCAGGGCGGTGCTGGCCACGTCGTCCACCCATGCCGGCATCAACAAGGACGCCCCTCTTGGAGGATCCTTATCCACGCAAATCAGCGACGCACTCTCTGCTTCGATTCCGGAACCGACTGTGGTAACGCTTCTGCTGGGTGCGGGTGGCGGAATTCTGGCCTCCCGCCGCATCTTCAAGCGCAAGCCGGAAGATGAAGACGAACAACAAAGATAAACCGCATCGACCATTCCCTCGCGATCAACCGGGTTCCATACATTGGAATCCGGTTTTTTTGAACCCTTGGGGCGCAAAAAAGGCGCGAGGGTCGATGACCGTTCGCGCCGTTCGGATTTCTCCATCCCTTTGAAACTACTTCGTCTTGGTGAAGCAGAGGGTGGCGTTGTGCCCGCCGAATCCGAGCGAGTTGCTCAGGGCTGCGTTGATTTCCATCTCCCGCGCAACGTTCGGGACATAGTCGAGATCGCAGTCGGGATCGGGCGTGGTGTAGTTGATGGTCGGCGGCGCAATGTTGTCGCGGATCGCAAGTGCCATGATGGCGGCTTCGACTCCACCCGCCGCGCCGAGCATGTGCCCGGTCATGGATTTGGTGGAGCTGACGGCAACCTTGTAGGCCAGTTCTTCGCCCAGCGCACGCTTGATAGCAAGGGTTTCGCCCTTGTCGTTATAGTATGTGGAGGTGCCGTGCGCATTGATGTAGTCAATGTCTTCGGGCTTGAGTCTGGCATCGGCAATCGCGAGCGACATGCCGCGGCCGGCCTCGACCGCCGTCTCGGATGGAGCGGTAATGTGGTAGGCGTCGCACGTGCGGCCATAGCCGGCGGCATCGCAGTAGATGGTCGCGCCACGCTTGAGGGCATGCTGCTTTTCTTCGAGCACGATGATGCCCGCGCCTTCGGACATGACAAAACCATCGCGGTCTTTATCGAACGGACGGGAAGCCCCTTTCGGATCGTCGTTGCGGCGGCTGGTGGCGCGCAGCGCGGCAAACCCACCAATGGCCAGCATGGCAACGGAGGCTTCGGATCCGCCGGCGATCATGACGTCGGCATCGCCGTACTGGATGATGCGCATGGCTTCGCCGATGGAGTGCGTGCCGGATGCGCAGGCACTGGTGACACAGAAGTTGGGACCCTTGAATCCATAGCGGATGGAAATATAGCCGGAGAGGATGTTGACGATCATCTGGGGGATGAGCTGGGGGGAGATGCGGCGCGGTCCGCCTTCGACAGCCTTGAAGCACTGGTTTTGCAGGAACTGCATGCCACCGATACCGGAACTGGCAATCACTCCGACGCGCTGGAGGTCAATCGCACCAAGATCGAGTTTGGAATCCTCGATCGCCATGGCGGCTGCGGCGATGCCCCAGATCGAAAATGGATCCATGATGCGGGCTTCTTTTTTGTCGACGAATTTTTCGACGTCGAGGTCGCGGATTTCGCCGCCAATGGTGACGGGATACTGGTCGATATTCTCGACGTTCTTGACCTGGTCGATGCCGGACTGGCCATTCTTGATGCCTTCCCAAAACCGATTAAGTTCGCTCGCAACGGGCGAAACAACCCCTAGACCTGTTACAACTACTTCACGACGACTCATATCCCGCTTCCTCCATGGCCAAATCAAAGGCGAAATGGCCGGAACGCCCTGACGAGCTGTTCCGGCCATTGAAAAACCCATTCGGCAAGACTACTCGCCGAAACCTTTTTCAGTCAGGTAGCTGATAACGCCGCCAACGGAAGTCAGCTTTTCAGCGTCTTCGTCCGGGATTTCAGCGCCGAATTCTTCTTCGAACGCCATAACCAGTTCTACTGTATCCAGCGAGTCCGCTCCAAGGTCTTCGATGAAGGATGCTTCATTCGTAACCTGGTCGGCATTGACTCCGAGTTGCTCAACAATGATATCTTTTACTTTAGCTTCAAGTGACATGATTTATTCTCCTTTTCTAGGGTTACACTTACAAACACTACATTACCATTCCGCCGCATGTCGAGATCACTTGACCGGTAACATACGCGGAGGCATCGCTTGCCAAAAACAGCACTACATTGGCCACATCCTCGGGTTCACCGAAACGGCTAAGCGGGATGAGCTCTTTCATCTTGTTCTGTACTTCCACGTCCAGCGCGTCGGTCATTGCGGTCCGGATAAAGCCCGGCGCAACCGCGTTGCAACGAACGTTGCGCGAGGACAGCTCCTTTGCGACGGTTTTGCTGAATGCGATTACGCCACCTTTGGAGGCCGCATAGTTGGCCTGCCCGGCGTTCCCCATCAGCCCGATGACCGATGCAATGTTCACGATAGCGCCGGAACGTTGCTTCATCATACCGCGCATAACGGCCTTGGTGCAAAGAAACGTGCCCTTGAGGTTGACATTCAGCACGGCATCCCAATCTTCTTCGCTCATGCGAATCATCAAGCCATCCTTGGTGATACCCGCATTGTTGACGAGAATATCGATCTTGCCGAAATCCTTTTCGATGGTTTTGACGCCTTCGGACACACTTGCACCTTCGGCGACGTTCACGCCATAGCATTCGGCGCGGCGGCCCAGGGCCTTAACTTTTGCGGCGGTCTCTTCGAGCCATTCGGCTTTGAGATCGCAGAGCGCGATATCCGCTCCTGCTTCCGCCAACTTGACGGCAATCGCCTGCCCCAGCCCACGGGCTGCGCCCGTTACCAGCGCCACTTTATCGTTCAATTCAAACATGATAATTCCTATTCCTTTTCCAGATCAATTAGTTGGCCGATGTTACGGACTGGGCAGTTCTTGTCAATACGCTTTATGAGCCCTGCCAAGACCTTTCCCGGCCCGCATTCGATGATTTCCTCGACTCCGTTTGCGGCCATCCACTGGATGATCGAAACCCATTGCACGGATGAGGTGATTTGTTTGACCATATCATCCTTGACGGAAGCATTTCCGTGGGGCTGGGCGGTCACATTGGAAAGCACGGGCACCTTTTCTCCTGAAAATTCGATGCCTGCCAGAAAATCGGTCATGATGTCGGCGGCAGGTTGCATCAGCGGAGAATGGAATCCTCCAGCCACTGGAAGACGGATCGCGCGTTTGGCGCCAGCGGCCTTCATTAGTTCTTCCGCCTTGCCGATGGAATCGGCCGTACCGGAAAGCACGGTCTGGCCCAGCGAGTTGAAGTTGGCCACGTAGCACCCGGCATTAACAGCAATCTTGAGCAAGTCGTCGCCGTCAACACCCATAACCGCAAGCATCGCGCCCGGGTTGGCTTCGCATGCGGCCTGCATCGCTTCGCCGCGCGCACGCAAAATCCGGATGGTATCTTCAAAACCGACCACCCCGGCGATATGCAGCGCCGTCCACTCACCCAGGCTATGCCCGGCGAGCAACTGATATTCAAGATCGGGTTGCTTGATTTCCAACGCCCGAAACGCAGCAACACTGGCGACAAAGATGCCCAGCTGCGCATGGTTGGACTTGTTCAGCTCATCCTGCGGCCCGTCGAAACAGATCGTAGCGAGGTCGTAGCCAAGGATTTCGTTGGCTTGGTCGAACAAGGTCTTGCATTGCGGAATCGCCTCGGTGAAATCCTTGCCCATTCCAACGATTTGGGAACCCTGCCCCGGGAAAACAATTGCTCTTTTCATTATTTGCCCCATTCCAATACGTTTGCACCCCAAGTGAACCCACCGCCGAACACGGTCAGGGCAACGAGATCGCCCTTCTGTATGGTTCCATCCTTGACGGCTTCGTCCAGCGCAATGGCCAGCGCGGCTGACGAGGTGTTGGCATATTTATCGACATTCGTGTAGATCCGGTCGGCAATGCCTAACCGCTTGGCGATAGAGTCGATGATGCGGATGTTCGCCTGGTGCGGAATGAAGCATTTGATATCGTCGACCGTGAGGTTGTTCTTTTCCAATGCCTGGAGAACCGCCTCGCCCATGCGGACGACGGCATGCTTGAACACTTCGCGTCCTTGCATCTTTAGATATTGCTGCCGCTGGTCGATCATTTCGTGCGTGGCAGGATTGCGGCTTCCGCCGCCCGGCGTCCAGAGCAGGTCGGCCAGCGAACCATCGGAACCCATGGCCGATTGCATGATGCCGCGACCTTCGCCACCGGCCCGCAATACCGCCGCCCCGGCACCATCGCCGAAGAGAATGCATGTACCGCGGTCTTCCCAATCGATGAACGTGCTCATCTTTTCCGAGCCGATCACCAGTGCGGTTTTAACCGCACCGCTGAGAATCTGGTTTTTTGCCGCATCGAGTGCGTAGAGGAATCCCGAACAGGCTGCTCCCAAGTCGTAGCAGAAGGCGTTCGTTGCCCCGATCTTTTCCTGCACGAAGCAAGCGGTGCTGGGGAAAAACATGTCGGGAGAAAGCGTGGCCACAATCAGCAGATCGATCTCGGTGGCAGGGATACCGGCATCCTCAAGCGCTTTTTTCGCTGCTTCCGCGCCAAGATCCGACGAGGCCTGGTCGGCGGCGGCAATATGCCGTTCACGCATGCCGGTGCGGGCATAGATCCATTCGTCCGATGTCTCCACGATTTTTTCGAGATCCCGGTTGGTAAGTACCTTTTCAGGCAAATACGATCCGGTTCCAATGATAGAAACTGTGCGGGTCGGCTCCATAAATCGCGTCTCGTGAAAATTCTAGGATTTTGAGCTTATACTTTTAAGCTCGGCTTCGATTGAATGGTTTACGTTGTGATTGATCGCTTCGGACGCCACCCGGATGCCGTTGTATGTGGCCAGTGCGTTCGACGAACCATGCCCGATGATTACCACTCCATTCGCACCCAGCAGCGGCGCACCGCCATGGCTCGCTGGATCGGCATGCGATTTCATCTCCTTGAAGACCCCGCGCGATAGCAGATAACCCAAAACACGAAGTGGATTGGCGCGGAACATCGTCTTGAGCCAGTCGGCAATCATGCGGGCAACGGCTTCGCTGGTTTTCAGCACGACGTTGCCAACGAATCCGTCGCATACCGCCACATTGACCTTGCCGCCGAAAAGATCCCGGCTTTCCACATTGCCAACAAAATTGAGGTGGGATTGTTCAAGCCGACTGAAGGTCTTCTTGGTCGTCTCGTTGCCCTTCGCCGCCTCTTCGCCAATACTGAGCAGGCCGATTTTCGGATTCGCGATACCGAGGATTTCCCGTGCGTAAACACTGCCCATTACGGCATATTGCAGGAGCATTTCCGGCGTGCTGTCGGGGTTTGCACCGGCGTCAAGCAGGACAAATGGCGCATTCGGGGTCGGCATGATGGCCGCGATAACCGGCCGGTCGACACCCGGCAACGTCCGAAGCTTCAGCGTAGCGGCTGCCACGGCGGCACCCGTATTCCCTGCGGAGAAGATCGCGTCGGCCTTGCCGTCCCGCACGAGTTCGATCGAGCGTGAAATGGAGGAATCCTTTTTCCGGCGGATGGCCACCGCCGGGGACTCGCCCATTTCCACCACCTCCGAGGCATGAACGATTTCGATGCACGCGGGAATCGTCCCCTTGTACTTATCGAGTTCAGCACGGATGGCGGATTCGTTGCCGACCAGGAACAGCTTTTCAATACCCTGTATCTTTTCAGCGGCTTGCAGTGTTCCAGCGACAATCTCCTGGGGAGCAAAGTCCCCGCCCATCGCATCTATTGAGATACGCATGACTACTCGTCGGAAGAGACAGTCAAGACTTGGCGCCCATTGTAGTAGCCGCAGCTAGGGCAGGCACGGTGGGGTTGCTGAGGCGCGCCGCACTGTGCACAGCTGGACGCACGAGTAGTCGGCTTCTTCATGTTCTGGGCCTTGCGGCTCGCGGTTTTGCTTTTTGATTTCTTTCTTTTTGGAACTGCCATGGCAATCCTCCTTCAATTTCTATAAATCCAAGTTGTCGAGAGCCGACCACGAAATGGGTCGATCCCCTTTTTTGCATGCGCATGGACCCTTGTTCAAATCAGCTCCACACTGTGCACACAACCCTTTACATCCCTCTTTGCATACCGGGAAAACCGGCACATGCAGCAAAAGATCTTCCCGCACATCTCCCGTAATATCCACCGAATCCGTATCCTCGGAGGCGGGGTAAGCGCGTAGAAAATCGGAATCGACTACGGTTGTCGAGAAAAATTCAGAACATCTTGTACACATGAGTTCGAGATCGATCGAAAGGGTGCCACTCGCCACCAATTCACCCGAAACATGCTGTACATACAGGGCATATTGCACGTCGCCGACGACCTTGACAAACCGATCGCCATCCAGCTCCAGGATCGAGCTCGGCTCGTCCCCTTCCAAGAGGGATCCCTCCTCCGGAATCCGCGCCACCATTATCTTCAAATCCACACCTCCATCGTCACTGGGCGGCAATCTGCCACGGCTCCGTAAAAATTGGCAGAAGAATTTTACACATCCCGGAAGAAAGAGCCCGCCAACACTATTGACCACTTTTTCCCGGTTGTGGGTTCCGCAGATACCGCTCAAGGAAATCATTGACCACCGGACGGTTCTGCTCTTCGAAAAACAGCGAGCCGCCATGGCCTGCATTCTCGACAAACTTGATTTCCACCGGTAGCCCCGCATCCTTGTACTTTTGATACAGGCATATCGACTGCTGGACTTCGACGCGCTTGTCCATCAAACCATGTATGATCAACATCGGAGAATCATCCTTGGTGACGTGGTTGACCCCTCCGGCCAGCTCGGCGAGCTTCAGGTTCTGGCCCACCGGCCCACCCAGCAGCTTGTAGTTCGTTCCCTGCGGATCATCCGTGAATTGCGGTTGCGTCTTGGAGCGCAGAACGAAATCCGTCGGCCCGAAGTAATCGACCACGGCCTGTACGCGCGACGAGCAATCAAGATTTCCGCCTACCGCTCCCTCCAACTCCTGTTCTCCGCCCGAAGTTCCCAGCAGCACCACCAAATGCCCTCCGGCAGAGCTACCCATCGCGGCGATCCTTCCGCCATCATAGCCGTATTCGCCGGCATGGGCCCGAAGCCAGCGGATGGCACCCTTGCAATCGTATATCTGCGCCGGAAAAACCGCATGGCTTGAGAGGCGGTATTCGATGCTCGCCAAGGCATAGCCCTCCTGCACCAGCCACTTGACCGGGCAATTCTTGCGCGATCCACCCGTCCAGCCGCCTCCGTGGATAAAGACCACCAACGGCGGCTCTTTTACGCCCAAGGGCAAAAACAGATCCAACCGCAATGCCACGCCTGATTCTTCGGCAAACGGAACATCGAGGATTACCTTTGCGTTCAGCCCAGCCGAACTATCGATATCGGGCTTCTTGTGCGTCTTCCCGTTCGAAACCGCACAGCATGCAAACAGGACGATCAGGGCGAAAATTCCATTTTTCATATGCCACTCTCCCTTGATTCCATCAGTTGGGGAAAATACTTCGCGCAAATGCCGGGCGTTCGTTTTCTCAGCGCTTCTTTTTTGCCCCGTAGTCCCAGCCGGTACATTGTTTATACCAAGCAGCCCATCTATCCGACATTTCTTCCACACGCTCGGGATACCGGCTGGCGAGGTCTCTGGTTTCCGTGCGGTTGGTTGCCATGTTGTACAGTTCCCACGGGTCGCCATCCAGTCGGACCAGCTTCCATTGCCCATCACGAATGGCGTTGCCTTTCCCGAATTCAAAAAACACGGGCGCGCTCCGTTTGATCGGTTCGCCGCGGAACGTGGGCGCAAGGCTGATGCCTTCGAGCGGAGTAATATCCGATTGGGTCGATTCGCCGGGAAACGATGCGCCCGCGACTTCGATCCAAGTTGGAAGAAGATCGATCAGATGGCAGGTTTCGCGGCAGATTGATCCGGGATTGCCGATTCCTTTGGGCCAGTGGGCAATCATGGGTGTACTGATTCCGCCTTCATGGCTGGTCACCTTCCATTTTCGCAACGGCGTATTGCAGACATTGGCCCATGAGCTGCGAATGCCTTCGAAAGAGCCGCCCGATCCCCATGCAGCATCCGGATCGGTGTTGGGCTTTTGCGGATTTTCGGGGCAGGCTCCGTTATCGCTGAGGAAAAGGATGAGCGTATTGTCAAGCTGTCCCGTTTCCGCAAGCGTTGAAACAAGACGGCCGACATTCCGGTCGAGGGTGTGGATCATGGCGGCATAGATTTCCATCCGGAGGGATTCCTCTTTCTGTTTCTCCGGGGGGAGAGACGACCAGGATTCCCGGTCCGGTGGACTGAGCGGGGCGGTTTCGCTGTCTAAAAGGCCTAATTCAATCTGCCTCCGATAGCGCGCATTTTGAATCGCATCATAGCCTTTGTCATAAACCCCCTTGTATTTTGCGATATCGTCAGGATGGGCTTGAAGCGGCCAGTGGGGTGCGTTGTATGCGACATAAAGAAACCACGGCTGGTCCGAGCCTCCCGATTGTTTCAGCCATTCCAACGCCCAGTCGGTAAAGGCATCCGTCGAATAAAACGGAGTCTTCGGCATGAAAGGTTTGACGACCTTTGCGTCAAACGCCCATTTGTAGACCTGGCCGGGAATGGGCTTCCCTTCCTGATCTTTTCCGCCTGGGTACCAGTAGTTGATCGCGCCGCCGAGGAATCCGGAAAAATGGTCGAAACCGCGGTCGAACGGGTTGAAATCGGCATGATTTTTCCCCGACCACCATGTGCGGTATCCCGCCGGGCGCAGCACCTCGCCCGCCGTCGCGGCGTGGCTGAATTTGAGGTCTGTATGCTGATAGTAGTTTCCGGTGAGCAGGCAGGCGCGCGACGAAAAACACTTGGAGGTGTTGTACATCTGGGAGTACCGGATGCCGCCGGCCGCCAGCCGGTCCAGGTTCGGCGTCTGGATTTCCGATCCGTAGCAGCCTAGGTCCGAGTAGCCTAGGTCGTCGGCCAGAATCACCAGAATATTCGGCCTGCCGTCAGGCGCCGCATGGACCGCCCCGGCAACCGCAATTGAAACAGCGAACGTCCGAACAATCCCTTTCATCTCGTTTCTCCTATTAAAAGATCCGTCCACGCATCCATTTTCGCCGGAAAGCCTACTTCCGTGCACGATTGACGAGGGTCATGTAGCCGAGGATGCCGTTGGAGATGCCGCGCGCGACGGCTTCGCGGTAGTTCGCGTCGATCATCAGCGCCTCCTCTTCGGGATTGGAGAGGAACCCACACTCGACCAAGGCGGCGGGACACGGGGCGTTCTTGAGCACAAAGAATCGGGCGCGGCGCAGCCCGCGGTCGGAACGCTTGGCGGTCTTGAGCAGGTTGCTCTGGATGGAAAACCCCAGCACCGCGTTGGCGGCATCGTTGAGATTGCCCTTACCGGCCGACGTGTCGCTGGGTTCGCCATAGTGGTTGCTCGAATCGCAACCTTCGGCGGTTAAAACAAAGGTTTCGATACCATGGGCGGAACCATCCCCGGCACTATCGGCATGGATGCTGACAAACAGGTCGGCACCCGCCTGCGCGGCAAAATCGCAACGCTGCTGGAGGCTCAGGAACTCGTCGGTCGAACGCGACATCCGGACTTGGATCTTCTGTGCTTCCAAATGCCCCTTTACGCGGTTGGCGATGGAAAGCACGGCCTTTTTCTCGTAGACCTTGCGTGCGCCCGTCGCTCCGTCGTCCTTGCCGCCATGGCCGGGATCGAGCACAACGACGCGCGGAACCTTGGAGGGCACGTAGGAATAGGAGCGGATGATGGGGTCGATCCCCTTTTTGAAATCGGTTTCCTTGATCACCCACGCACCGCCGGACTTGCGGCACGGGTGGTGCAGCCACACCATCACGCCATTGATCCAGGCGCGGCGGCTATCGGTTTCGACCTCGAGGGTGCTCCACTTGTTCTTCATCACGACCTTCGTGCTGCTGGTCGAGGTGGCCATGGAATAGAGCCGGGCCATGTAGGCCAGCGGGACATCCTCGGAGGACGGCGGACGGGCCTCCACGGTTTGGGAGCGGCAGCCGGCGAGCAGCACGACTTGCGAAACGAATAGCCTTCTAGTGATTGAATGCATTTAAACCTCGGGAGCCGACGCTACTAGAAATCGATTATGTTTGGAAAGGGTCGAATGAATCGGGTTTAATCCCTCCACCATTACCCAACAAGGAATAGCGCCATGGCTCTGCTGGAAACCAACTTCACGTCCGACATACTGCACCTCTCGCTGGCGGCAAACATCATCCTGCCCGACCGCGCCGACGCATGGGACGAACCACCCGCCGTGCTCTACCTCCTGCATGGCCTTTCCGACGACCACACGATCTGGAGCCGACGCACCTCCATCGAGCGCTACGCCGCGAACTATCCCCTCGTTGTTGTCATGCCCAACGTCCACAAAAGTTTCTACTGCGACATGGCCCACGGTTCCAACTACTGGAAATTTGTCTCCGAAGAACTTCCCATGCTGGTCAAACGGTGGTTCAACGTTTCCAACGATTGGAAGAAAACCTACGTCGCCGGGCTTTCAATGGGCGGATATGGGGCGATGAAACTCGCCCTCGGCTGCCCCGGGCAATACGCCGCCGCGGCATCGCTTTCCGGTGCGCTCGACCTCGCCGCCCATATCGACAACAACGGGGATGTATTCCGCTCCCGAACCGTCGAGGCGGTCTTCGGCGACGTGAAAACCATTCCCGACTCGGGAAACGACCTGATCGCCCAGCTCGGCAAAATCCGGAACGTGCCCGACACCGACTTCTATCTGCGCGTGGGAACGGAAGACTATCTCTACCAAGATTCCATTACCTTCCGCGACAAGGCCGCCCTGGCGGGCCTGCGCCTCACCTACGAGGAATCCGCCGGCAGCCACGAATGGGGCTTCTGGGACGCAGCCATCCAGCGCGTGCTGGAATGGTTGCCGATCACCCGGATCGAAGAAGAACAACAAATGGAAAAACAGCATATTGACAGTAAAAGATCAAAGGACTAAGTTGCGTTCTTAAATTTGAATATTGATTTGCGTTTTACGCAGTTTGTTTCGTCTGAAAACCACCAATTTTTATCGGGAAACAACTGGCAGAAGAACGCGCCCACTCGGGCGCGGCTTCAGCTGGTTTCCCGAAGGGCGCTTGGTGGTGCCTCAGACGAGACTTGTTTGGAGTCGCGCCTCTTTTTTCGGCGCATAACATGGAGGATGGGATGAAGCTGAAACTAGGATCTATTGCATTGTGTCTCGCCATTGGATTTTCTTCGCACGCCAAGGAGTCCATCACAGCTACCGTTGGCATCGTGGAAAGCATGGATGAACTGGGGGATCTCTATTCCGCCTATCAGAAAACCTATCTTCCAATCGCGCCGCCCTCTCTGGAAATTTTTTTGCAACCCATCGGCAATGTTGTCCCGATAGATTGCTGGAACTTCCCCCGGCAATTCATAAAGAACATGGTAGGTAGCATGGATCCTCTGACGGGGTGCCCATTGTATACCGTCTATGCTTTCGAGGATGCCACAAGCCGGGAAATCGTTTTCCTTAACCTAGATTCGGTGGAAATCGGGCGTGTAGTGCGACCTAAATCCTACGATCCATTCGCCTGGGTGGTTTCAACGTACAGCACCTCCCTGACCACCGACTTGATGGCGCTCTACGATCCGGCAAGGCTGGCGGCGGAATACACACTCATTCCATCGGAATATTATAGCAACTATCTCTCCGCCATCGAGGCGCAACACGCCATGGCCGCGATGCCTATGATGATGGCGATGGAGGGGGAAAATACGAACGTGGTGGTCGGCATGCAGGCCGTCACGAATGGCTTGGTGGAATTGAACCTGACTTTACCCAATACCTTCGGCAACCATGTCGAGATTTTCAGCCGCGATTATTTAATGTATCCCGAGTTGTACCCATGGCAGATTGCCAAGAGCTGGCTACCAACCTATGGAAACACAAGCGTTGCGTGGATCGACCCGGACTCGGGAAACAAAAATGCCAGATTTTATATCATTTCGGACGCAGACATCGATACAGACGGCGATGGCTATTCCGACAACCGTGAACGATACATTTCCAAGACCGATCCTGATACGTTCGATATCGTCGACACCGATTTGGATGGGATGCATGACTGGTATGAAACGAAGCTGTTTGGAACTCTGGATCAGACAGGCACAAACGACTTCGATGGTGATGGATTGCTGAACAACGAAGAAATGGTTTTCAAAACTTCTGGGACTGGCTCGCCAAGTGTCACCATGACATCTGACCCTTCTCTTGGTGATACCGACGGGGATGGGATAGGCGACGGAGAAGACAGCGGCGTTGAATACTATGATGAGCAAAAAGGGTTGTGGATAGGATTGGCAACAGGGACTACGTTGCATGTCCCTCTCCACGGAGAGCCAAGATTCTATAATTCCATATTTGATGATAACAACGGAATGGGTGGGAACCATGATTTTTGGTGGATCGAAGATGATCAAGGAGGGTTACTAACGGATCTTGAATTTGGTGACAGTGCCTATTTTACATTCCCCTCACCATTTACCGAGATTGGTAATTATTTTCTTGTTTATTATAAATATATAAGTGGAGATCCGGGAGAAGAAGTGATTACTAGATTCAATATTACTACGTACGACTTTGACCTGATTACCCCCTTCAACCACTATCCCTTCATCAATCCGATATTATCAGGTGATGGACAAAACCAATTCGTTTATGACAATGGAGCTCTGGACATTCGCGTCAAAGCACAAATTACCCCATCGGACATGGCCTCTACGGTAAGCAGTCTGGGGAAATTCTCTATAATAAACATGGGGGGCAACAAACCCACAGGAAACCTTGACGCCCCAACAGTAAATGGTGGATTCCTAGAGGCGACTGCAACCTACATGCCTACGAATAACTCGGCTTTTGGTGAAAAAATCGTAACATGGGGAACATGGTGTTATTTTAATGCTCAACCCTTTGCAGGCATAAGACTATTCTATGAGCCGCTCGCTACCGCTCCCGGCGGAAAGAAGTGCTGGTACACCTACTACAAGGACGGGGTCATCAATGCTTTGTCGCGTTTCGCGGCTGTTGATGGATCAGATCCCATACTTGAACAAGAAGAAGGAGAAACAGTTTACGGAGTATATGATACTGATTTGCGGGAAGGAACGTACTACTACTACATCGGCGCAAATGAACAATTAGCGATTAATCAAGATGTATTTAGTGTTCTCTCGGAAGCGGCCGATACTGTAGCTCACGAAATAGCGCATTACGACCTCTGCCACGAAGTTAACGATGCCTATATTGCCATTTATCAAAGCTTTGTGAGCGGTCAAATAACCTTGGGGCAAATGATAAATCAAATCGCTGCTGTTGATTCAGATTCTGATTGGGTGATTGACACGAATGATCCGAACATCGGAGCAGATGATCAGGAAGAATTGGCATCGCAGGCTGGTTTATTGCATTGGCTTGATTATGTGGACAACATCGAGGGTGATTGGACGATAGGAGGATATCATGGTGGATTATAAAACATTGACATTGTTGGTGTGCATGGCTGCCGTTTCAGGTTTTGCAAATGACCGCGTTGATCCCACCGATCCCAGCATGGCGAAGAAACACATTGACCCAGCAGAACTGGAAAGACAGCTAGCGGATTTCATCAGGAACAAGCCGGAAAAAGAACAACTAGAAGGCTACAACGAATGCATGACCGCTATAAGTCGGAGCCTTGAAACACACAAGCCCATGGCACCTGATGTTGGCCGCACAACCTTTGGTTTTCTGGAAATCTATACAGAATCGCTTGGGAAAAAAGAAGAATTTTCCAAGCTGATTCTGGAATGGTTCGACCAATATGCCGATATCGAACCAATGTTGACGGAATGGATCTACAGGCTCAAACCGGTTGACGAGTGGTTTCCTCTTTTCAACGCAAAATACCAATACTTGACCAATGAGCAAATACGCTACCGGATACGAACTTACGCATTTACAGAAACCCGTGCCCTTGAAGACAGCCAAACCAATATGGAGCCAGAGAATCCCACATTTACGAATCTTGCGGTGACCATCTCTCCAGCAGGAGCGGCGGGAGACTTTCATTACGCCGTGCGTATTGAAAACTTCGACAACATATATACCTATGTCTTTCCCCAAACCAGTATCGAAACTGAGTGGGAAAGAAGCGATAGCATTCTATTACCCCGCAGAAGCTCGTATGATCCTTTTTACACTCCGAAAAGAGAAGTTGTATTCCTGCGCCCGGGCGAAACTTTGGTTCGAACGTTTAATTTAAAGGTGGCGGAGAAGGATACCCCCTATTCACACAACACCCATACCACCCCGGCCCGCAACATAATCTTCGTTAAGGAAAGAGATGAAAGATATTGCTTCCTCAGAAACGTTTGCGTGGCATTTTCCGACGAAACCATTGGACTTCGTATGAACGTAATGGTGCCAGCGTTTTCAGAAGGAGAATACGCCGCTTTGAAAAGCAACCTTGAAAATAAGTATGGACCAAAATCCAGCCGCTTTCGTCTTCTTGAACAACCCGTTCGCAGCAACAGCCTCAAGTTATCAATCGAAAGCAGTGTATTGGATCCCCGTTAAGGGAATAGGTTGCAAGCGAGCGGCTACTCCCTAGCGCCGAGCACGACGAAGGTCGGTAGACCCTGCACGCCGAAGCGGTCCATCACCGCCTTGGTGTCGGGATTGGACGGATCTTCGGCAACATATTTAATGAAGGTGTAATCCTTCACCCGCGCCTTGACCACTTCGTCCCTGAACGTCGTTTTATCCATGGCCTGGCAGTTCTTGCACCAGCTCGCCCAAAAGTCGATGAATACCGGTTTGCCTGCGTCGCGCGCCTGCTTCAGCGCGTCGGCCAGTCCGGCGTTGGACATTCCGTTGACAATGAGATGCCCCACCACCTCGCCGCGCGTGGTGATATTGGCCGGGCGAAAGGCTCGGTAGCTCAGATGCCCGTAATAGAGCGCAAAAAAAACAATGCCCACGCCAAAACCGTACTTCACATACTCCATCCATTTCCCCGGTTTCGGCAGAAACGACAGTCCCGCCCCGGCAAATGGCCACGGCAGCGCCATGCCAAAACCCAGCACGAAGGGCAGGGCCAATCCGGCAGGTCCGATGCTCGTCGCCAGCAGCAATACGGCAATCACGACCGGCGCCACGCACGCGCCGGCCAGCAGGGCGGCCACGGATCCCATCGCGAGCGCCATCACAAAGCTACCCTTTTTATGCGAACCACCCAGCGTGGACTGGAAACGGGAAAAGTCTATGTGGAAGACATCGAACATCGCCAGCGCCAGTACGGCAAAGATGAGGGCGATCACCAGATTGAACCACGGATTCGCCTGGATCGTTCCAAAGCGCGAACCCGTCAACACAATGCCCGCGCCGAGCAAACCGTAGACCAGCGCAATCCCCAGCCCATAGACGGCGCCCAGCGCAAAGCCACGGCGCTTCGATCCCGCCTGCGCACCAGCCCCAATAATCGCAAGGTTGATTGGAATCATCGGCAACACACACGGCGTAAGGTTCAGCGCCAAACCACCGAGCAGGATAAACAGGATCGTCAAACTCAAGCCGGATTCGCGCACAAACGCAACCGGATCGGTCAGGAACAATCGGAAGCCGCCCACCTTTGTCTGATCGCCATTCTCCGCCTTGTCGAGGAACCGTAAAAACGGGCCGGCCTTCATATAGCCGACTCCGGTTTCCAATACCGCGAAGTTTTCGAGCTCGGCCTTCCAATCGTCCATCGCCACCGCCTCGGATTTTACAGCCTCTGGAACTTCGGGGGCGACACCAAGCGCCACGACCTTGGTCTGGGGAATAAAACATACATTGTCGTTGCAGCCCCAATACAGGACATGCAGGGCCGATGCGCCGCCTTCGGCGGGCGCCCACTTGAACACGGCGGTGAACGGCTTGTCGTAGACCGGCTTCGCGTGGCCCGTGTTCGGGTCGATGATCGACGCGCTCTTCGGCAGGTCGACGGCTTCCTGGACATTGCCCTGCGCATCGGTCACCTTGAATTGTTCCGCATAGAGGTAGTGCTTTTCGGGAACCGCAACGGTCAGCCGCACCACATCGCCATCCACCCGGGCATCCACCGTAAAGGGGTCGCCCAATTGCGCGAACACCGAAAGGGCGGAAAACACGAGAACGAACATCCAACTGAAAATCTGCTTCATTTAACGAACCCTTCTTTTATGGTTCCTCCGACATCCGCGAGACACTACAGTTCATTTCCTCAACAGGGAAACTATATATGACTGGATTTGTCCTACAAAAAAAAATGGCGCTACAGATCGTCAAGACCCTTCAGAACGCTGGGTTTTCCGCGTTCTTTGCCGGCGGGTGCGTCCGGGACGAGCTGCTCGGACGTAAACCCAAGGACTATGATGTCGCCACCAATGCCCTGCCCGACGAGGTCGAAGCCCTTTTTCCGAAAACCCTTCCAATCGGTAAAGCCTTCGGCGTGATCGCCGTCGTCGACGGCAAGGAAACTGTCGAGGTCGCCACATTCCGCAAGGAAACCGGGACGCTCGATGGCCGCCACCCCGAAACCGTCGAGTTCAGCGCCGCCAAGGAAGACGCCCTCCGGCGCGACTTCACCATCAACGGCATGTTCTACGATCCCATTGCCGGACAACTCATCGACCATGTCCACGGCCAACGCGACCTTGAGCGTAAAATCATCGTTGCCATTGGCGATCCGTCCGAACGCTTCCGCGAGGATCACCTACGCATGCTGCGCGCTGTACGCTTTGCCCACAACCTCGGCTTTGCACTCGATCCCGGCACCGAAGAGGCCATCCGCAATATGGCCCATTTCATCACCAACATCAGCGCCGAGCGCATCGAAGCCGAACTCTCCCGCACCCTCGTCGACAGCCCCAAACCCGGCGACGCCCTCCGGCATCTGTACAACATCGGGTTGCTCCAACATATCCTGCCCGAACTTCTCCCCATGGTCGGACAGGAGCAACCGCCCCAGTTCCATCCCGAAGGCGACGTCTTCGAGCACACCATTGTCATGCTCAACCTGATGAACCAGCATGTGGGGCGGACTTTCCAGTCTGCCCACCCGGAGGACGAGCTAGCCCAGAATCCATTCCGACCGGTGGAATACGCCGAATCCCTGCACACCACCCATCGTCGCCTGCCACACTGGCAGCAGGATTCCCGCATCTACTTCGTCACCTTCCGGCTCGCCGACTCCATCGCCCAGGACAAACTCAACCAGTGGAAGGATGAGCTCGAAGCCTGGAGGAAATTCCAGCCCGACCCTGGCTCCAGGAAAACCGAGAACGAGCAGGCAAGGCAATACAGGAAGAAACAGCAGGAGTGGCTCGACCAAGGGCATGGATCCTGCCTGCTAAAAAACAAATCTCTTTCGGAAATCGTTGAGCAGGCCTTGCTTCATTTCGATGGCGAAAACTACCGGCTCGGCGACTACGTCGTCATGCCCAACCATGTGCATGCGATTGTGGCACCGGGCAAAGGGCATCCCCTCTCCAAGATTATGCAGTCGTGGAAGGGATACACGGCCCACGAAATCAACAAGCTTCTGGGAATGAAAGGAACGGTCTGGATGGACGAATCGTTCGACCATATTGTGAGGAGCGAATCCTACTTCCATAAGTTTGTTGGCTATATCCGTGAGAATCCGATGAAAGCCAACTTGCCCGCTTCAAACTATCGACTGGGCAAGGGATCCCTCCAGTTGAACCTTGCGACAGAAGGGCAGACTGGAAAGTCTGCCCCACATGTGGAGGACCGGCCTGTGGAGCAGGCTTTCCAGCCTGCTCGCACCGAGGATGGGCCGTCTTTCACCCCCCGCGAACTGGCCTACACCGTTTTGCTGCACGACGTCGGCAAGCCGCCTACCGCGCGCATCGGCCCCGGCACCGATGGCGAGCTGCGTATCCGCTTCGATGGCCACGCCACCGTCAGCGCCGAGATGGCTGAAGCAATCCTCGTCCGGCTGCGGTTTCCCAACAAGGAACGGAAACACATTGTCGAGGCCATTCATGGCCACATGCGTTTCATGGATGTACAGAAGATGCGGACGTCCAAGCTGCGGAAAATGATCGGCGCGGAAACCTTCGACCTTGAAATGGAACTGCACCGGCTCGATTGCCTTGGCTCGCACGCCATGCTCGACAACTACGACTTTCTCCAAAACTACATGGAGGAGATGTCCAGCGAACCCATCCTGCCCGAGCCGTGGCTACGCGGCCACGATCTAATCGCCATGGGCATTACCGAGGGCAAGCTTATCGGAAAAATCCTACGGGAAGCCTACGACGCCCAGATGGAAGACCGCTTCGCCAACCGCGACGCGCTGCTGGATTGGGTGCGAGGGATCTACAAGCCGGAATAAAGTCCTTATCGTGCAAAAACGGCAATATCGCCAGCCTCCCAGACCTTGAGTTGGAGACGACCCTTGTAGACATCGACCGTGCCGCGGATTTCGAGTTCGTCACCCAGCGCGATGGCATGCTTCGGCTCGAACCAATGCACCACCTCCAACGAACCGCTGGGATCGGACAGCACGATTTTGTGCGGGGCTTTGGATCCGGGCGCGGGACTCCACACCTTGGAAACCGTGCCGCAAACCGTCATGCGAGTCCCCTGCTGCCCGGCGGCGAGGTCGGAAAGCTTCGAGTCGGAAAGAAACGCCGCAGGCGGTTCCCCGGAATCGATCTCGGTATCGTCGGCCGATCGCACGCGCATCCGTATATTGTTGCCCGCACCGACGCTGAGGCTGCCCGCCACCGCGATGCGGCTGCCTTCCTTTGGAAGATTTCCGGGAGGGGATTGGCCAAGAAAGGCGGACAGCGTTCCGGTGCCGTCGTCAACCATGTAGAGCACCGTGCCATCGCGCAACAGACGGGCGTCGGATGCGAGCACACCCTGCACCCGCACCATGGAAAAGTTCATGACAGGCTTGATGTCCCCCACTTGAATTGTGGGAGGTTCCCGCCGCGCGAAACGGATGTTGAGCACAAGCAATCCAACAAGACCCGTTCCCAGGAGACAGCGGATAAACCATGCAAGCCTGTGTTTCCGGGAGAGGCGCATGACCCGTGCGACCCGGGTTAGAACGCCCCGAAGAGCACGCTGCCGAAGGAGGTGATGGGCGAGGCTTCACGCAGGTCGTCGACCGCCGCGCGCACGTCCTCGACGAGTGAGGTGGCTTCGTCGTAGAGCTTGCCATCGCGGACAAGCTTGCCCAGCGTGCCATCGCCTTCATTGATGCTTGCGGTAATGCTTCTGACGTTGGCGAGCGTGGCCTGGAGATCGGCGTAGGCCGTGTCGTTTGTGGAGCCGGACATCAGCTTGCCCAGCGTCCCCTTGCCATCGGCCAGATTTTGGCTGATGGTGTGCAGGTTGGCCATGAAGGCCTTGGTGTCGTCGTACATTTGTCCATCGTCCGAAACGAGCAGCTTGCCCAGCGTACCTTCACCGTTCTTGACCTTGCCCGTGATCGTTTTCAAATCATCGCTGACGGCCACCATGTTGTTGTACATGGTGTCATCCTTGAGCAGCTTGCCGAGGGTCCCCTGCCCCTGGCTGACGGCATTGATCATGGATTGCAACCCCGTTACGGCCTTGCCGAGTTCTTCGATGACATCGACCGGAAGCGATCCCAGGATGGTGACGTTGTCGCCGAGCGGCGGTGCATCTTCGGGTCCTTCGTCGATCTTAAGGTATTTCCCGCCAAGCATGGAGGAGCTGACGATTTCGATGCTGTAGCCGCGGCGCAAGGTGATCGGGACATCGAGGGAAGCATAGACCCGGACATTTTCGTCCTGCAGGTCGGTCTGCTTGACGCGCCCGACATTCATGCCGCGCACAAAGACGTTGTCGCCCTCGCGCAGTCCGCCGATCTCGGAAAAGACAAACTCGTACTGGTACGACTTCTTCAGCAGGTTTTCGCTGCTAAGCACGATCGTGAAGATGCCGAGTGCAATCAGCACGGTGAACATGAACAGCCCGACTATGATTTCGATGGAGATTTCGCGCGTGTATTTATTCATGGCCCACCTTTTCCCATTTTCCTTTTTTAGTAATGTATTGCGCCTCAAGGAAGCTTTGCACGGTTTCATCCTTCGAGCGGATGAACTCTTCCGGAGTGGCATTCTCCACGATGTGCCCCTTGTGCAGCATCATGATGCGCGAGCCAATGGCCAGCGCGCTGTGTAGATCGTGGGTCACAACCACGCTCGTTATACCCAATTCCTTGCGCATGCCCACGATCAAATCGTCGATTCGCCGCGAGGTGACCGGGTCGAGGCCGGAGGTCGGCTCGTCGTAGAGCACGATTTTTGGATTCATAATGATGGCACGGGCGAGGCCAACGCGTTTTTGCATCCCGCCGGATAGGTCGGCGGGAAACTTGTCGCCGGCGTCGCCTAGGTTGAGCATCCGCAGCTTTTCATCGACTTTCTGCAGGATTTCCTCCTCGCCCATCCTTGTATGCTCGCGCAGCGGCAACGCAATGTTGTCGATGACGGACATCCATTGCAGCAGCGCCGAACTCTGGAAGAGCACGCCGAACTTGGTGCGGACCTCGCGCAGCGCGGCGCGGCTGAGGCCGTTGATCGTCTCGCCATCGATCACCACGTTCCCGGAATTCGGGACCATCAACCGGATCATATGCTTGAGGGTGACGCTTTTCCCGGCGCCGGAAAGCCCGACAATCACGAACGTCTCGCCCTCGCCGACCTCGAAACTGATATCGTTGAGCACGGTCTTTCCGCCCAGCTTCTTGGTAACGTTTTCGAAACGGATCATATGTAGAACATCCTCGTAATCATGTAGCCGAGCACCAGAATGACCAAGAAGGAGATGATCACCGACCGCCGCGTGGCCTTGCCGACGCCAACGGCTCCCTCGGTCGTCATGAAGCCTTGGTGGCATGCCACGGTGGCGATGACCGCTCCGAAAATCGCGGCCTTCAACAACCCGACATACAAATCCTTGTTGGTGGCAAACTGCGTGGCGTTGTCCATGTAGGCCTGCATCGACACGCCGAGCTGCGTGGCACCGACGACCCCGCCGCCGAAGATTCCGAGAATATTGGTGTAGACCGTCAGGATGGGCATCATGACCACCAGCGCCACCAGCCGCGGCATGACGAGGAAGCGGTTGGGGTTGATGCTCATCACTTCGAGCGCGGCGATCTCTTCCGAAACGGTCATGGTGCCGATCTGCGCGGCAATGGCCGAGCCGACGCTGGCGGCAATGATGAGCCCGGTCATGAACGGCCCCATTTCGCGGATCATCGAGACGGCGACGGCGGATCCAATGTAGACCTCCTGGCCGTAGCGGCGCAGTTCGAGGCCGGTCTGCAAGGCAAGGATCATGCCGGTGAACATCGCCACGACCGTGATGACCGCCAAGCTCTTGATCCCGGTGATGTAGAGCTGGACCAGGGTTTCGCCGCGGCTGCGTTTGGAGAAGACATAGCGAGTGAAGTAGATGGCCTCCAGCAGCATGAACATTGCGTGGCCGGTGTTTTGCATCAACTGCAAAACCTGGCTGCCCATGCGTGCGGCGGAACGCCCCGAATCCTTCATATAGTCTGTAATAAATTGGGCTATGGCTACTCCTCCCCGCCGAACCACATGAACAGAAAACGGTATTGGCGGTTGTTTTGGGTGTTTTTATAACCGACCAATCCTTTGAGCAAGCTCCATTCAAACTGTTCAGGACTTTTCGTTTGCCGGTAGAGCCCCCATAGCAGGTCATGGCCAATCTCGCCATCGCTGTTCGTTCGGCTGTAGAGGGTCCAGTACGCCGCCCAGTTGCGTTCGATACCCGGCGTGTTCCGCATCGGCCAAAGATCCAGGGTCCGGAACCGCGAATCCGTTTCGTTGCGCTCCCAGCTCATCAGCGGCCAGAGCTTCCAATACCGGGAAAAAACCTCGCCGGTCACGTGATGTTCGGTGGGCTTGGTGACCACCTGCGACTCGTAGGAAAAGAATGGTATCGCAAGGCGGCGATGCTGGTCGTAGTGGACATATTCCGTCTTGTTGTTCCAAATGAACGGCCACAGGAAATACTGGCGGGTCAGCGTGCCGAGGTGCTTCTTGCCGTAGAGCGGCCAGACGATGCGCTTGTACATGATGCCGTCGGCCATCTGGATGAACGGCCATGGGGCATGGACGATCCACTGGTCGGCGCTGGTCGTGTAGCGGATGAAGGGCGGCACCAGCCAGTAGTTGTCGGCCTTCTCCGTTTTAATGTGTCCGTAGATGGGCACAAGGATGAAGCCGCCGCCGGGGTTGCGGTCATTGGTGTACTGGACGGAGGTATAGATGGGCCAGAGAATGAATTTCTTGTTGAATTCGCCTTGCAGGCTCGAGGTGCCATAGAGCGGCCAGACGCGGAACCGATCCACCTTTTCGCCCTGCGAGCGCGAATAGATCGGCCACAGCACCGAGGTGGTCTTGACTTCGTTGATCCGCGACTTCCCAAAGATTGGAAACAGCACGAACATGATTTCGTCGCGACCAAGGAACTCGTGGATCGTTCCACCGATGGGAAAGAGCGCGAAGTAGCTCTCGCCGTTGGCGTCCACACCTTGGAAATAGAACGGGATCACCCAGTTGTGGTGGCGGTTGTCCTCGGGAGTAAAATCGGCGGAGTAGCCGAAGAACAGAAAACGGCTGTACTGCTCCTCCTGAAAACCTTTTTTGGTATAGAGCGGCCAGAGATAGTCTTTCCGCCACCGCTCGGTGACCGGATCGGCGGAGCTGGAATAGAACGGCCGCACCGCAAAAAACTCCGCTCCATTCGTGCTCGACAGCTGCCCGTAGAACGGATCCCAATCGAACTCCGCCCGCGCGGAGCAGAGTCCCATCGAGAGCAGAGCCGCAAAATACAGATAGATTCGGATGCGTTTCATTTGGAAATAAACTCCTCGGGGGAAACGGCAATGGATGGGAATTGCTTTAACACCTTCTTATCGAAGGTGACGAGCGGAAGCTGCAAATCAAGAGCCACGGAAACAAACTCGCAGTCATAGGCCGTACACCCGCTCAAATCGGCCAGTTGCAACACCCGCTCCGATACGGGCCAGCGCTCGCGATTGCGCATACGATCTTCTGCCCTACGTGCAATGACCAAAGCTTGCTCCTGATTCAACAACGACTGCCGGCAATAGAGCGCCAGTACATTTCTCAACTCCGAACGCCACAGATAGGGGGCGAACCATTCCTTCTCCTTGAAGGTCAACGCCTCGATGATTTCCGAGGCCTCCCCGGAAAGATACGTTCCGGCAATCACATTCGTATCAACAACGATCAAGGCCGCCCCTCGCGCTTCATCCGATCGATTTCCTCGTTGGTGATTTTATATCCGGCTGTCATCTCTCGAATTTGGCGGCTCTCTTCAACCAGCTCATCGGCCGTTCGAACAGGATATTGTATCAGACTGCGTTCAAGGCAGACGATCGCCTCGCTGTTGAGGCTGCGGCGGTGTTCGGCGGCCTGTTGCTTAAGCCGCTCGTAAAGCTCTGGGTCGATGTTCTTTATGGTAATGCTCGGCATAGCCACCTCCATTTCGCAACCATAATGGTTGCGTTATGGTTTTCTGTCAATTCCGCGTTTATTCGTATCGCAATGCGTCGACGGGTTCCATCTTGGCGGCGCGGATCGACGGCAACACCCCGGCCAGCGTGCTGAAGACCATCACAATGATGCATACGGAAAACACATCGTGGAGGCTTGTGTGCGAAGGCATCTCGGTAAACTGGTAGAATTCGGGCGACATCAGCCCGGGGTTCACTTTGCGCAATACATTGAGAATCGCATCCAGATTGGACGAAACAGCCACCCCCAGCCCCACTCCGATCAGACATCCGAAAAACCCCTGCACCGCCCCTAGCAGGAAGAAAATACCCACCACCCGGTTCGACGCAAAACCCAGGGCTTTCAGCAATCCGATCTCATGCGTCTTCTGGACGCACAGCGTGATGAGCGTGTTGGTGACGCTCATGGTGGCCACCAGCGAAATGCCGCACAGGAGAATGAACATCATGTCCTTTTCCACTTTCAAGGTGCTGAGCAGTTCCTTGTTCATATCGGCCCACGTCTGCGTCACCAGCCGGTTGAGCCATGCCGGCCCTTCGGGTTGGGCGGCCTTTTCTGCCAAGGTGCTTTCAATGTGGCGGCTCCAAACGTCGACCTTGTAGGGATCGGTCGTAATGATCCGCAAGGCTTGGACGCCGGCTTCCATGGCAAAGGTTTCGCGTGCAGTCGGCAGGGAGCTGATCATGAACTGAGAATCCACGTCATACATCCCAACGGAGAAAATTCCGGATATCTTCACCTCCTGCGGCAGGCGCAGCTCATCCTCGCTCACGAAACATTGGGGCGAATAGACCGTAAGCGTATCGCCCACCCATGATCCCAGCGTCGTGGCCAACCGATCCCCAATCACGACCGACGCGCCATCCAGATCGAACGAGCCTGCCACAAGATAGCTGCCGACATCGGAAATGCTCTTTTCAAGCTCCGGATCCACGCCGCGCATCACGGCCGTAATCGCCTGACCGCCGCGGCTCATCATCACAAAGCCTTCGATGACCGGCGCGGCCACCTTGATTTCCGGCAGCTCCTTCAGGCAGGCGATGACCGGATCGGGATTGAAGTTGTAGCCCCCCCGCGCGCTGAGCTTGATGTGCGAGTCCAACTTGATCATGTGCGCACGGTGTACATCGTCGAAACCGGTCATCACCGACAGCACCACAATCAGCACCGCAACGCCCAGGGAAATACCCAGCATGGTGAGCAGCGTAATGACGGAAACCATCGACCGCTTGGGCTTCAGATACTTGAACGCCAAAAAAAGTGAAAAAGGCAACTGCATCGATTCTCCATATGGAATTAAGGCGGGAGTTTGTCAGACTGCGGCGATAAATCAACTTTTTCCAATGATTGGAACCCGGTTTGACAAACCAGCACCCGCGGGGTAGTTTGCGCGCCCTATGAAATTTTCCGACCTACCCTTGAATGAAACCATCCTGCGCGCCGTGGCAGAGGCCGGCTACACCCAGCCGACGCCGATCCAGGCCGAAGCCATCCCGGCCATCCTCTCCGGCCGCGACATCCTCGGCTGCGCGCGCACCGGCACCGGTAAAACCGCCGCCTTCGCCCTTCCGCTCATCCAACGGCTGGAGGATTCATGGACTGCCGCGCGCGAAATCCGCGTCCGCTCGCTCATCCTCTCCCCCACCCGCGAGCTCGCCCGTCAGCTCTATAAAAACATCTCCACCTTTGCACAGCACACCGAGTTGACCACCTTGCTCGTCCATGGCGGCATCGGATTCGATAACCAAATTGAAATCCTGCGCACGGGCGTCGACATCCTCGTTGCCACGCCCGGCCGCATGCTCGACCTAATCGAACGCAAGGCGCTCCGGCTCGACCAGCTCGAAATCTTCGTGGTCGACGAAGCCGACCGCATGCTCGATATGGGTTTTGCACCCGACATCCGCAAAGTCGCAAAAATGCTACCGCCAAACCGGCAGGCGCTGTTCTTCTCCGCCACCATGCCGCAGGAAGCCCTCAAGCTGGCCGGCGGTCTGTTGCGCAAACCCAAGCACATCTCGGTCGACCCGGTTTCCGCCGCCGCCGAAAACATCCACAAGCAACTCTACTACGTGGAAAAGAACGACAAGTTCGCCCTGCTCGAATGGGTCTTGAAGAAGCTCGACTACGACCGCGTCCTCGTCTTCTGCCGCACGCGCCGCGGTGCCGACCAGCTCACCGAACGCATGCTGAAAGCCGAGCTGCCCGTCGCCGTCCTGCATGGCGACAAGCCGCAGTCGCACCGCCAAGCCATTCTCGAAGCCTTCCGCACCGGTGAAACCCCGGTGCTCATCGCCACCGACCTCGCGGCGCGCGGCATCGACATCGACGATATCTCCCACATCATCAACTTCGACCTGCCCAACGAACCCGAAACCTACGTCCACCGCATCGGCCGCACCGCCCGTGCTGGCGCATCGGGCATTGCGCTGAGCTTTTGCGATCCGACCGAAAAAACCTACTTGCGCAGCATCCTCACCCTGCTCGGTGAAGATCCGGAAGTGGTGCTCGACCACCCCTTCCACAGCGAGCAAACCATGAACTATTCCGGCCGCGTGCAATCCAAGCACTCGCCCGAACGCCTCGCCGCCAAACGCAACAAAGGCAAGGAAAAGACCTGGCGCCTCTCCCCCGGCGAAAGCACCAAGCTCCACGACGCCCAAAAAAGCACAGCCACCCCAAAGAAAAACGCCCGCCGCAATCCCAAAACCAAATCCCAAGGCTGAAGGGGCTATTAGGCCGCCGTTCGTCTTTACATTTACAACGTTATCATATTTATTCCTTTTCTGAGATTTGACCGGTAAAAAGGAGATTTTTCGATGAGCTACGACAAGATTCAAGTCCCCGCCAACGGCGGAAAAATCACAATGTTGGAATATGGCCATCTGGATGTGCCGGACAACCCGGTCATTCCGTTTATCGAAGGCGACGGCGTCGGCCCGGAAATTACCGCGGCGATGATCAAGATTGTCGATGCCGCGGTCGCCAAGGCCTACGGCGGTGAAAGGAAGATCCAGTGGATGGAAGTCTATGCCGGCGAAAAGGCGAACAAGATCTACGGCGCGGACACCTGGCTTCCGGCCGAAACACTGGCGGCAATCGAGGAATACAGCGTGGCCATCAAAGGTCCGCTCACCACCCCGACCGGCGGCGGTCGCCGCAGTTTGAACGTTACCTTGCGGCAGGAACTCGACCTCTACGTTTGCCAACGCCCGGTCAAATGGTTCCACGGCGTCCCGTCGCCAGTGCATAACCCCGAGAAGGTCGACATGGTTGTCTTCCGCGAAAACTCCGAAGACATCTATGCCGGCATCGAATGGGCCGCCGAATCCGAGCAGGCCATTAAAATCATCGACTTCCTGCAGAACGAAATGGGCGTGACGAACATCCGCTTCCCGGAAGATTCCGGCATCGGCATCAAACCGGTATCCCGCAGCGGTTCGCAGCGGCTGATCCGCGCCGCGCTCGAATATGCCATCCACAACAACCGCAAGTCGGTGACACTGGTGCATAAGGGCAACATTATGAAGTTTACCGAAGGCGCGTTCCGCCAGTGGGGCATCGACTTGGCCGAGGAAGAGTTCGGCGCGGTCTACCACGGTGTGGAAAAAGTCTACAAGTTTGCCAACCCGCACACGGGCGAACAGATCGTGCTCAAGGACTGCATCTGCGACGCCTTCCTGCAAAACATCCTGCTCAAGCCGGAGGCCTACGACGTCATCGCCACGCTAAACCTCAACGGCGACTATGTCTCGGACTCACTGGCCGCGTGCGTCGGCGGGATCGGCATTTCGCCCGGCGCAAATATCAACTATCGCGACGGAAAAGCCGTCTTCGAAGCCACCCACGGCACCGCGCCGGACATCGCCGGACAAGACAAGGTTAACCCGTGTTCGCTCGTGCTCTCCGGCGAAATGCTGCTGCGTTATCTGCCATGGACGGAAGCCGCCGATCTGGTGATCAACGCCGTCGATGCCGCCATCAAGAACAAGACCGTCACCGCCGACTTTGCGCACATGATGGAAGACGCCACATGGCTCTCCTGTTCCGAATTCGCCGACGCCGTCGTTTCGAACATGTAGAGGCTTGTCTTCCGGTCGGCAATGCGTAACCTCGCGGCTTGCTGATGAAGATAGACCGGACACATCCAAACAGGCGGGCAGACGCATGAAAATGGCCAAGCGTCTTTTGGGCTATTCGCTGCCGTACTGGCGCTGGCTGGTGCTCGCCTTTGCGATGATCATGTTCACCTCGCTGGCGATCAACTACCTGCCGGTGCTCATCCAGCGCATGACCGACTCGTGCCTGATGAATACCACCACGCCGGCGAGCGACCGCATCGACCTGCTGACCAAGCTGGGCATCCTCTACATCTCCATCGCCTTCATCGGCCATCTGGTGCGCTATTTCCAAGGACTGCTCACGGCATGGATCGGCCAGAAGATCATCTACGACCTTCGGCTGGAGGTATTCCGCAAGGTGCTGCGGATGCAGCAGGCCTACTTCGACCGAACCGCCGTCGGCACCCTGATGACACGCGTCACCTCCGACATTGAACGGCTCCAGCAGTTCGTGACGGAAGGCGTGGTGGGTACCATCGCCGACGTGTTCATGATCCTCGGCATCATGGGCTACATGCTCTACATCAGCCCGATCCTTTCGCTATCCATCTTCGCCACGCTGCCGTTCCTGTTCGCCTTCATGTTCTACATCAACGCCAAGCTGCGCGATGCCAACCGCGACATCCGCGACCGCCAGTCGCGCCTCAATGCGCTATTGCAGGAAGATCTGACCGGCATGACCACCATCCAGCTCTTCAACCGCGAAGCCAGCGCGATGGAGGAGTTCGACCAGCGCAATACCCACCTGCGCGCGGCCTACTTCGACGAAGTGCGCTGGTTCAGCCTCTATTTCCCGACCGTCGAAGGCGGACAGGCGCTGGCGGTTCTGCTGATCCTGGCGGTGGGCGGGCTGATGATCCTCAACGGATCGGCGGCCATAACGCTCGGCATCTTCGTCGCCTTCCTCGCCTACATCCGCGACTTCTTCCGCCCGCTCGGTTCACTTTCCGACAAGGCCGGCTCGTTCCAGATTGCGATGGCGTCCATCGAACGTATCTTCACCTTGCTCGATACGGGCGAGGAAGTGAACGATCCGCCGGAACCCGTATCACCCAACCGGATTGCAGGAAGCATTGCTTTCAGCAACGTGTGGTTTGCGTACAACGAAGGCAACTGGGTCATCAAGGATCTCACCTTCGCGGTTGTACCAGGGCAAGTGCTGGCCGTCGTCGGTGCTACCGGCGCGGGAAAAAGCACCATCATCAACCTGATCGGCCGTTTCTACGACGTGCAAAAAGGCGCGGTTACCATCGATGGCATCGACGTGCGGAACTTCAGCAAGGCCGACCTGCGTGGACGGCTGGGCTATGTCTTCCAAGACCCGTTCATCTTCACCGGATCGGTGGCCGACAACATTGGATTGCAGACGCCGGGCATCAGCCGCGCGGACATCGTGCGCGCCGCCAAGACGGTCAATGCACACAACTTCATCGAAGCCATGCCGCAGGGCTACGACACCGTGATGAACGAGCGCGGCGAAGGACTCTCGCTCGGTCAAAAGCAACTGCTGGTGATGGCCCGCACTCTGGCGCAGGATCCGGAATTGTTGTTCGTCCTCGACGAAGCCACGGCCAGCGTCGATACCGCCACGGAACGGCTCATTCAGGATGCGCTGGCCAAGTTGATGGCCAACCGCACCAGCATCGTAATCGCCCACCGCCTTTCCACCATCCGCCACGCCCACCGTATCCTCGTCATGCGCCACGGCGAGCTCGTCGACCAAGGCACCCACGAAGAGTTGATGGCGCACGACGGCTACTACCGCCAACTCTACGAGCTGTTGCTGCACACGCCGGCACAACCAGAACATTCCCAAAATTAAGAACCGCCGCCCTTTTAAAACCGCCCATTTTGCCTCCTTTTTTATGCATGGCACCCGTTGTGCTTAAAATAAGGGTGCATTATGAAACCAACTCAATCCAAAAGCGCCTTTACGCTCGTGGAGATCATGATTGTTGTGGCAATCATCGGTCTACTGGCGTCATTGGGCCTGCCCAACCTGCTTAAAGCAGGGAAGAAATCGCGTTCCGCGCGTTTTGCGAGAGAGATCAAAAATGCCGGCCACGCCTTCGTCCAATATGCCTTCGACCATGGCACCTATCCGCCCGATAAAACCCCTACCGAAATGCCTGTCGGCATGGCCGAGTATTTGAAAGGATTCCCCTGGGCCGAAGACACCGTCATCGGAGGACAGTGGGACTGGGACTACGGGCAGTTCGGGGTTAGCGCAGGCGTGTCCGTGTATTCACCCGGTTGGAGTAGCGCGCAGATGCAGGAAATCGACGCCATGATCGACGACGGGAATCTCGCCACCGGCGAGTTCCGCGAACGCGCCAGTGGCTACATCTACGTCCTCGAAAATTGAGCCGCCGCCATCACGCATTGCTCGATCCATTCGTTAACGGGAAACCCGACACCAGTTCATGGTTCTTTTGAAGGAATGCAATGCTTCATAGATGCGATGCCCTCGTCGCATTTTTGTCCGCATGGCTTCCCGTGCACAAAGCGGCGAGGGCACCGCTTCTACGACCTTTATAAGCAACATTCAATTTCCCAATGTTTGGAAGATTTTCGGATCCAATGGTTTGACGGGGCATCGCGCCCGCACTACGCTTCAGCCTGAATTAATCGCAAAAAGCGAATTCCGCTCATTGAACGTTAGGGCAAATAAAATATGAAACCAAAGTCTGCACATATAACATTTGCATTAGTATCTGTTTCCTTCCTGCTCCTCGGAGTGTATCTGATCAATCTTACTTCAGAGTTCCGAACAGGATATGTAGATAGAGAAAAACTAGAGGCTCGTACGGAAAAACTGATCAACTCAGATGATATAAGGTTTATTAAGAATAATATTATTAGTTTAAATAATTTAGTAATAACAAGTGATGATTATTCCAAAAGTCTCACGGATCTGCTGACTGCATGTGGTGTTGCTTTTCTCTTTTGGGGAGCTTTCCAATTGGCGATCATAGCTATACTTTTAAAATCCAGTCCTAACCAGGTAGAGCCTATCGTGAAAACGCCCGTCAATGAAGTTGAAGAACATGACACTCAGGATCACCCGTAACGTTCAACGGCATCGCGCATACTCGAAGAACCACAGCAGTTCTCCACGATGCTCAAGAAACGGAATCCGGCTGGGAATTTAGCACAGGATCTATTCGCCGATGATCTTCACCAGCGCGCGCTTCTTACGGAGGCCGTCGAGCTCGTAGTAGAAAATCGATTCCCACGGGCCGAAGTCGAGTTGCCCATCGGTAACGGCCACCACCACTTCGCGCCCCATGATGGTGCGTTTGAGATGCGCGTCGGCGTTGTCCTCATAGCCGTTGTGAGCATATTGCGAATAGGGTTTTTCCGGAGCCAGTTTTTCGAGCCACTTTTCGTAGTCGGAATGCAGCCCGCCTTCGTTGTCGTTGATGAACACCGAGGCGGTAATGTGCATGGCATTCACGAGGCACAGCCCTTCCTTGATACCCGACTCGCGCAGGCATTCCTCGATCTGTGGCGTGATGTGGATGATCTGCCGCCGCCGAGGCGCCTCGAACCATAGTTCTTTTCTATACGATTTCATCGTTTAAAATCCTCCAGCGGCACCAGCACCTGGTTCAAGTAGAGCTGCTTGACGAGCTCGCAGTCGAGGCGGTGACCCGCCTTGTAGGACGTAATCTTCCCGACGAACAGGCCGTTGGGAATCAGCGCAATCGCCGCGAGCAAATCGAGTACGGCGCGGTGCCAGACTGCCTCCAGCGCCTTGCCTTCGTGGAACAGGCGCGGCTCGTTGACGTAGCGCTTCTTTCCGGCAATCGAAACATTTTTCTTGTTGTAGCCTAGATTGCGCACGTCGGCGAAAATGCGACCGATCGTGGCACAGTACACCACTTTGGCCAGCGACGTGTTGGTGCGGGCGACCGATGCCATGCGCGTCAGTTCCTCGCACACGGGGAAGATGATGCGCTGCTGCCCGATGGCGGTCTGGAAACTCACTGCGCAATCCACCGTGAGTTGCGGATTGCCGGGATCGTCCGGCGGCGCGAGGGTCACGAAATCGCCATACGTTCCGCCCACCGTCACCGGCTCCTTGACGGTCACGTATTGCACCGGCTTGTCGAGCGTGGTCCGGCCGCACTTGTCCAGCGCCTCCACCACATCGAGGCTGCCCTGTTCGAACAACGGCGGATCGCCGGAGTCGATCTTGATCATCAGGTTGTCGATGCCCAGACCCATGCGCAGGGAAACGAGGTGCTCCACCATGCGGACATAGTTGTGCGGGCTGCCGCTGCGCAACACGATGTTGCTGACAATCTGCCCGGTCGTCCAAACGTTTGAAATCGCCACGCGGATCGGCAGCGAGCCGGGCAGGTCGGTGCGGTCTAGCCACCAACCTTCCAAATGCGTCGGCTCGAACGTGATGGTGCGGGTCGCCTTGCCCATGAAGGTTCCCGGGCCGGAAATAGAAGCGGAATCCGCCAGCGTCGTCTGCATCCTGCGCAACGGTACCACTGGACGATCACCCAGATTCCAGTCGACCGGCTGTTTATCCATCCGCTCGCACGAAGCCTTGATCGCCTCGCCGTCGCCCATCAAGATTGTTCCTGGATCGTTCATAAAATGCTTCCGTTCTTGTTTTGAACTGCTGATTTGAATGGCATACATTACGGGTTTTCTGGGGATGAAAGCAAACAAATCTAGGGAGTCTGCTTGAGGGATCGCAAGGTAATCCGGTCGGCCGGAGTAGTCGGAAGCTTCACGCTGCTCAGCCGCGGATTGGGCATGTTGCGCGACGTCATCTTCGCCTACTTTTTCGGAACATCCCTCTTCGCATCCGCGTTTTTGGTGGCCTTCAAGATTCCGAATCTCTTCCGCCGCCTATTCGGCGAAGGCGCGCTATCGGCCGCCTTTATTCCCGTGCTCATTGAAACGCGCACGAAAGAGGGCGACCAGGCCGCATGGGACATGGCCGCAAAGGTCGTCACCATGGCCGCCGCGGTGCTCACCGCCATTGCCCTTGTCGGCGTGCTGGCTTTTTCCATCGGACTGCACATTCCAAACATCTCCGAAAAATGGCTTACCAACTTTGGCTTGTCGCGCGTGATGTTCCCCTATGTCCTGCTCATCTGCATGGCCTCGCTATCCATGGCCGTGCTCAACTCCTACAAGCATTTCGCCACCTCGGCCTTTGCGCCTTGCCTGCTCAACCTGATTCTCATCGCGGTCATGCTCTGCCTCTTCCCGTTCATCGGACACGAAGACTCCAGCCGGGCCTATGCGCTCGCATGGGCGGTGCTGTTGGCCGGAGTAGCGCAGGTCGCCATCCAGCTGCCGACCTTGAAACGCTTTGGCTGCCCCTTCAAGTTTTCCAGCCATTGGAACGATCCACGCATACGCCGGATCTTGTATCTGATGGGGCCGGCCGCCCTCGGTGCGGGTATCACGCAAATCAACGTCCTGCTCGACGGCTACCTGGCGGTATGGATCGGGGATTGGGCACCGGCCGCGCTTTTCTATAGCGAACGGCTGGTCTACTTCCCGCTTGGCATCATCGCCACCGCCCTCGGCACCGTGCTGCTCCCGACCTTCTCCACCCATGCCGCCGAAAAGAACATCGACGCCATGCGCGACACCATCACCCATTCGCTCCGGCACCTCATCTACATCATGACCCCCGCCGCGCTCGGCCTGCTGGTGCTGGCCCCCTTCATCCTCCAGGCGATCTTCGAATGGAACGGCAGTTTCAACGCCCAATCGACCCTGTTCAGTACACGCGCGCTGATGTGCTATGCCCCTGGCTTGCTCGTCTTCAGTGCCTCCAAGGTATTCGTGCCCGCGTTCTATGCCATGCAGGATACGCGCACCCCGGTTCGGATCGGCATCTGCACGGTCCTGCTCAACCTCGTACTCAACATCACCTTTATCCTCACCCTGCCGCTCTACTGGAAACACGCCGGCATGGCGTTGGCCACCGTGCTTTCCGAAGCCGCCGGCATGGTCGTGCTCGGCATCATCCTTGCCCGCCGCATCAAGGGGCTTCAATGGCTGGAAACTGCGCGCAGCCTGGTCCGCTGCCTGGTCAGCGCGTCAGCCATGGCCGCCGCCGCGTGGCTGACCGCCTGGGTGGCGCTTCCCGTGCTGGGAAACCTGCTTCCCTCCAAGATCGCGCAAATGCTGGCGGTCGGCCTGGCCATCGGCGTTGGCGCGGCCCTCTACTTCCTCCTAACGCTCCTGCTGCGCGCGCCCGAGCTGCACGAAATAAAATCCGCATTGAGGAGGCACTCGTGAAAAAGATTGGATTGGCATTGGGCGGCGGCGGCGCGAAGGGTTTCGCGCACATTCCCATTCTCGAGGTGTTCGACGAGCTGGGCATCAAGCCCTATTGCATCACTGGAACCAGCATCGGGGCGATCCTTGGCGCGCTATACGCCTCCGGCCGTTCGGCGGCGGATATCGTCGCGATGATCGAAGAGCTTCTTGTTCCGCACAACAACTCGTTCAAGGACATTATCCGCAACAAGGATGCGTTCAAGTTCCTCGAGCTGATCGACCCGCACTTCAGCTTCAAGCCGAAAGGACTGATCAAAGGCGAAAAGTTCCTGGGCTTCCTCTACGAACAGCTGGAGGTCTCCACCTTCAAGGAACTGAAGATCCCATTCAAAGCCGTGGCGACCGATTTTTGGAGGCGGAAGCAGGTCGTGTTCGATTCCGGCGACCTGTTGCCGGCCCTGCGGGCCAGCATGGCCATTCCCTACATCTTCACGCCGGTGGTGCTCGATGGGTGCGTACTGGTGGACGGCGGACTGGTGAACAATGTGCCGCACGATTTGCTGAGTCCAAAATGCGATGTGCGCATTGCCGTGGATATCATGGGCGACCACTCCACGCCGATCGACAAGCCGCCCTCGCCCATGGAAGCGATCTTCCACACCTACCAGGTGATGATGGAGGCCATGGCGCAAGAGAAGCGGACGTGCCACCCGGTCGACATCTATGTGCGCCCGCCGCTGATGGACGTGGATACGCTCGACTTCCACAAGGCGGACGAAATCTATCGGCAGGGATTGGCCACCAAGGACAACTTCAAGCGGCAACTGGAACGGATCCTCTCCCAAAAAATGCCGCGCATGGCTTGGCTGCGGGGGAAATAATGCAATACGAGTGGCTCATCGTCGATGGCTACAACCTGCTCCATCACGCCGACGGACTCGCGGAGATGCTGCAATCCGATATCCAGGGCGCGCGGCACCGGCTGGTGCGGATGGTCGAGGAGACGGCGCACAACATGGCGAGGCAAACCACCATCGTGTTCGATGGCCGCGCAGCGGGCAGCGACCCCGCGCTCTCATCCAAGCACCTCGAAGTATTCTTTTCGCCGGGCAACCTCTCGGCCGACTCGGTGATCGAGCGTCTAGTCTGCGCATCTCCATATCCGGGCAACATCCTCGTCGTCACCTCCGACCACGCGGAACACGACACGGTTTCAAGCGCAGGTGCCCAGACCATGTCGTCGGAAGAATTCATGGCGAAGTGCGTAGCCGATTCCAAAAGGACGATCTCGAAGCGCACCCCGCCCGGTAAAGAGCCCAAGCTGGGCGATCTTTTCCCGGACGGTTTATAAAACCACGTCGATCCAGCCGCCGCCGAGGACTTCATCGTTCTGGTAGAAGACGGCGGCCTGTCCGGGCGTGAGCGCAAACTGGGGCTCGTCGAAAACCACCGTGGCGTTCCCGCCGTCGGATATCCGGACGGTCGCGGTGGCGCCGTTGCTGCGGTAGCGCGGCCGCACTTCGCAATGCAGTTCCGCCCCGGGGGCTTCGCCGGCAATCCAATGGATGCCGTCCAGCGTGCATTCGGTTTTCATGACGCCGGGACGCGGGGCGACTTCGACCACGTTGTTTTGTTTATCCAGCCGTTTCACATACATGCGTTCGCCGAGCGCGATGCCGAGCTTGCCGCGTTGACCGACGGTGAAGCGGTGCAGGCCATCGTGCGTCCCGACCACGTTGCCGTGCTGGTCGTGGATCTCTCCCGACTTGATGACGGATGGATCGCGCTGTTCGACAAAGTCGGGGAGCTTCCCCTCTTCCACGAAACAGAGATCCTGGCTTTCGCCGCGTGGTATGATCGGCAGTCCGCGTTGGTTGGAGTAGGCCTTGACCTCCGGCTTGGGCAGGTCGGCCAACGGGAAAAGGATGAAGCCAAGCTGTTGCTGGTTGAGGCGATGCAGAAAGTAGGATTGATCCTTCTGGGGATCCTTGGCGCAGAGCAGGTGGTATTTCCCATCGCGTTCTTCGACGCGCGCGTAGTGGCCGGTGGCCAAATGTCCGCAATTGAGCTGAACGGCACGATCAACAAGGAAACCGAATTTAATGAACGAGTTGCAGTAGATGCAAGGCGACGGCGTGCGCCCGGCGGCATATTCGCGGACAAAGGGATCGACGATCTTGTCGGTGAACATATCCTGCGCATTGACGACATAGTGGCGGATACCGAGGTAGGAGCAGACCTTGCGGGCGCGTTCGACGTCTTCGAGCGAGCAGCAACGGGAACCGTCTTTCCACATATGGGCGGTCAGTCCGATGACTTCGTAGCCCTGGTCGACGAGCATGGCGGCGGCGGCCGACGAGTCGGTTCCGCCGCTCATACCAATGGCAACACGCCCTTTGGTACTGGATTGGTCTTGATTAGGCATGCGCGGAAGTTAGACATAGTTCCGGGGGTTGACAAGTTCGGGCTACCGTGAAAATTGGCCCTTGTGCGGATCGAATCGCTCTGCACCTTCGGGTATGAAACTCTTGTGGAGCGGATTGCCGCAGAGCGTCATTCCGGCATAGCGGGCAACATGGCGGCAGGTGTTGTTGTTCTGGCATTGGCAAACGGAATAATCCGGAAGATAATCCGCCGCGACGCAGTCGGAAAAGTCGTGCTTCCAAATACTGACATAGTCATCTTCGTCGGGTTTTTTCTTTTTTTTAAATAGCCACCACATGCGACATCCCCCAACCAATACTTCAAGACAATCCACTTTCGTTTGGGGAAAGTCTCAAAGACGCTACTTCCAGGTAAAGGAAATCATTTGTCTAATTTTAGTATTTTTTACTAGACCGGATCGCCCGCATAACTTATTAATTTCACCTTCACTTACAAACAGAGGTATATTATGGCAACAAATCCGATCGGGAAGAATACGAAGACCATTGGTATCAACATGTCCAAAAACATGGCGGACGAACTGGAATCGCGCGCCAACTCCATGCACCTTTCCACCAGCAAGTATTGCAAGGTGATCCTTACCGAGTGGTTGAAGTCGGGCAAGAAGCTTATTTTGCAGGAAAAGAAGTAGGCTGGGTTTTTTCTTTGTATTCATGGGGGTTCCTCGGTGGAGCCCCTTTTTGTGTGTCTACGATTCGCTAAGGCGCTTGGCCGGTTGTGCAAAAAACAACCCATGCGCCTCGGCAAGAATGCCCGGAATGCGATCAGCGAACGGACTGCCGGCCAGACACGACCAATCCTGCTTCTCCACATCCACGGCCGGCTTTCCGGGAAACCAAAGGTCGGCATTGCCCAGCAGGTTGTAGCGCATCTTGGCGAACTCCAATAGGTCGAGCCCCTTGTAGAAGGTCCACAGCCGGACGATCTCCCGCACATTGATGTTGCCGGGCGTATCGGTAAAATGCGGCAGTCCTTCGGGCCAACGGCGCATCCAATCCGCGCCCAGATCCTTTTCCAAGGATTGCACGATTCGCCGTTCGATCTGGCCCGCCAGGGAAACCCGGTCTTTCCAGTGGTTGGTAACGGCCGCGACATGCTCGTCGAAATCCGATGGCTTGGCGACGCCGATGCTCAGGGTGTGCACTTCGGGGCGCGCGAGGCAGTAGAGATCGTTCCACTGCATGGGCGTCAACGGCTCGCATAGTCCGGCCATCTTGGGCGTGGGGTGGTACAGCATGCCGCCCTTGTCGTTGGGGCTGATGATGAACACGCCCATATCCTGCCGGGCGGCGGCCTCGACCATCGGCCAGTGGAGCTGGTTGTAGATGAAATACCAGTGCAGGTTCACATAATCAAACTCGCCGGTTTGCGCTGCCAGAACCGTCGTGTCGGGGCCGCCATGGGTGGAGTAGCCCACAAACCGCACGCGTCCGTCCTTCTGCAATTGCCGGATGGCGTCCATGGGTCCGCCCTTCTTCAGGCTGGTTTCCAGCAGCTCCGGATTATTGATGCCGTGGATCGAAAGGAAATCCACATAATCGAGTTTCAGGTAGCCCATCGACTTCTCGAAGGTTTCCAAAAATTCCGCAGCGGTTTCCTTCACCCCAACCTTGGTCTGCACCAGCAATTTGTCGCGCTCCAACTGCGGCAGCACCCAGCCCAGCTGCATTTCCGACGAACCGTAGCCGCGCGCGGTTTCGATATGGTTGATGCCGTTCTCCAGCGCATAGTGGATGCACGCCGCCAGGTTTTCCTGGTTCTGCTTTTCCACCTTTTCCGGATCGAGATCCTCCCACGCCTGCTGGTAGCGCATGCCCCCGCAGGTCAGCACCGGCATCTGTATTTCCGTTCGTCCAAATCGTTTGGTTGGCACCTTCTTCTTCATGGCTTAGCCCTTCTTGTCTAGTTCGCTTCTAATCAGTTGCGCGGTTGTTTTTCCAATACCCGGCGCTTCGGCCATCTGCTCCACCGTGGCGCGCGCCAGGCGGGTGATCGATCCGAAGTGCCTTAATAGCATTTCCTTCTTCGCTTTTCCAATCCCCGGAATCTCGTCGAGCACCGATTCCTTGATGCGTTGGCGGCGCAGCTCGCGGTGGTAGGTGATGGCAAAGCGGTGCGCTTCGTCGCGCAAGCGCGTCACCACAATCAGCCCGGCGGAATTTCGAGGAAGGAACAGGTTGCCTGAATTGTGCTCGGCATCCCAGACGATTTCCTCGTAGCGCTTCGCCAGTCCAACGATGGGAAGCCGGCCCAGCCCGAGCAAAAGCAGCTCGACCTTGGCGGCGCGCAGCTGCGTAATGCCGCCATCGACCATCACCAATCCAGGCAGCGGCTTCTTTTCGTCCAGCAAACGTGTGTAGCGGCGGCGCACCACCTCCGCCATCGACCGCGGATCGTCCGCGCCTTCGACGGTCTTGATGCGGAACCGGCGATAGCGATTTGGAAAGGGAACGCCATCCACCGCGCACACCATGCTGGCTACGGAATTGGTACCGGAAATATTCGAAATGTCGAAGCATTCGATCACGCGCGGCTCGGTCGGAAGATTCAATTGCGCCTGCAACTCCTTCAATCCCTTGCGCGCCTCGTCCTGCGTCATCTTCGGCGTCTTGCGCACCTTCGCCTTTTCCTTCACCGCTTGGTGCAGATGCATCAGCAGGTCGCGAAGCGCGGCGGCGTCCTCGAAACGCAGCTCGCCCGCGGCGGCCTCCATCGCGGCTCGCAGTTCCTTGAGCATCTCCATCCGCTCCCCGCGCAAAAAAGCGCAGGCTTCCTCGGCCCGCAACCGGTACTCTTCCGGCGACACCTTCCCAATGCACGGGGCCGAACAGTTGGCGATGATGTCGTTGCTGCAATGCCGATACGTGTCGGCATCCGGTTCGCGCGGACGGCAGCGCCGCAGTCCAAAGCGCCGCTCCAGAAACTCCACCGCCACCTTAGCCGCCAAGCCGGACGTGTACGGCCCGAAGTAGGCCGCACCATCGTCCTTCCGTATCCGGCATGTTGAAATCGTCGGAAACGGATGCTGCACATCCACGCGGATCATCGTGAAGCGCTTGTCGTCCTTCCACAGCGTGTTGTAGTGCGGGCGGTATTCCTTGATCAGCTTGCCTTCCGTCAGGATTGCCTCCGCCTCGGAGTTCAGCACCACGACGTCGAAATCGGCGATCGAGCTGATCAGGCTGCGGATCTTCGGCTGCGCCGTGCGCTTGGTGTGCTGGCGGAAATAGCTCTGCACCCGCTTGCGCAGCGAAGCCGCCTTGCCGATGTAGATGATCTTCCCGTCGCGGTCGCGCATTAGGTAGCACCCCGGCGCATCCGGCAGGCGCTTCAGCTTTTCCTTGATGGCGTTGGAAAGTTCCATGGGCCGGATTTAAGCACGACTACAGCACGGCACAAAGCCCAGTTTATCGTCGTTTTCGCGCGAAATAACAAACGACCCTAATCCCCTTGAGCCGGCATCAAGGTCAGCAGGGTAAAACTGATGGAAACCATGAGCTGATCGAGCTTCATGACCGCCGCTTTGGCTTCATGGCTCGAACGCCAGAAGATGGGCGTCATTTGAATCAGGTCGGCAATCTGCTCCTGAGAGAGCGTTTGTTCGTAACTCAGCTGCTCGCGATGGTTTTCAATAAACTGCGGACTGCATTTCACGGTGGCCTCGTCTGCTTTTTCGTTAAAATCAGCAGCGGTAAATTGAAGTTGTTTTCGGAGTTGTATCAGGTGGTTTGGGCCGGGCACTCCGATGAGAAGCGCACCATTCGGCTTAAGAATCCGGCTGAACTCCAATGGGTTGCGGGGGGCCAGTATACTAATAATTACATCCATGGATGCATCGGCAATGGGGATGTCCCGCATGCCGTTGGCCACAACCCATGCCGCCCTTTTGTGTCGCTTCGAGGCCAGCTGAACGGCTTTCTTCGAAATATCGATGCCGCAGAAAAAACCTTCGTATTGTTCGCTGAGCGCTCCGAGAAAATGCCCTTCGCCGCAACCGCAATCCAGGACGGCAATATCCGGGCGCTGAAAGATGGCTGAATTGGAAATCCGATCGGACAGTGGAGCAAATGCGCCGGAATCGAAGAAGCGGCGGCGAGCCTTGATCATCTCCGCATCGTCACCGGGGTTTTTAGATTTCCGCTGATGGCTTAGCAACAGATTGACATACCCTTCTTTGGCCACGTTGAAGGGGTGGCCATTTGCACACCCAACCATTGTTCCCTGTGGCGACAGCGGAGCGCGGCAGACCGGGCAGATCATCGGGGATGGAAGGAATTCAGTCATGGTGTAGTAGCGCCAGTTGAATGGACACCTGTCCAAAGGTTAACTTTCGTTTAGAGCCTGTAAATCAACGATCCGCTTTCAGTCCTGTGATTATTCAATAGGCCGATTCACCGCTCGACGAGCACCTAACCACCTCAATCGGAGGGATGGTTCCCCGCGAATGCCTTCAAGTCATTTTCAAGTTCAAGCAGGCTGTCTGCGTGCTCCAGCTCCTTCTGCGCGTCCTTGAACCGTCCGTATTCAAGTTCGCATTTTTCCACCGCCATGGCATGGCTTATCGTTCCCGCATGATCCAGCAACTCACGTCCGTTGAGCTGGATGATGGAATCCAGCCGTTCCGCCCAATCCTTCATATACATCGGGGTGTGCTGCTGCGCCATGGTTTCGGCAAAGGCCAGGTATTGTTCCACCAGCAAACCCAGCAGCCTGATTTCATCTGCCATCAAATAGTTCTTGGCAATGCCGGCATCGCTCTTGCGAATCGCTTTGGCGTCCGCTTTATCGAGCGACTGCATGCCCATCAAAGGGAGTGCCGCATCCGCGCGGCGATACACCAGTTCTGCGGCGGTCTGTTCGCTGATCGCCCACAGCAGCTTGTTCTGAACCACCTTGAAAAATTCCTTCGTCCGATCCGACGATGGATCGTAGTCGATGCTGGTTGTGTAGATATCCTTGATCTTCTGGTAGAAAAACCGCTCCGAAAGGCGTATTTCCCGGATGCGCTCCTGCAGCTCGTCGAAGTAGTGCATCGACTGCCCGGTCTTGAACCGGTCGTCGTTCAGCGCAAATCCCTTCACGATGTACTCTTTCAGCCGCTGGGTTGCCCAGATGCGGAACCGGGTACCCTGCTGGGATTTCACCCGGTAGCCCACCGAGATAATCACATCCAGATTGTAGTAATACGGCGCTTTCTGCTGAAATTCGGAAATCCCGAATTTCTTCATCACATCGCCCTCCACCAACTCACCTTCGGCAAAAATGTTCTTAATATGCTCGTTGATCGTTGACGTCGCCTTGCCAAACAGCTCCGCCATATGCGCCTGCGTCAGCCAGACCGTCTCATCCTCCAAACGCACATCGAGGCTGATTTTCCCGTTGGGATTTTGGTAGATAAGGATTTCCGAGTTGGTATTCATTTATTCAGTCCATTTTTGATGTGAGGTCATTTTGTCTTCACTTCTTCCTCGCACCAATATCAAAGGATCGGCCCATTTCCAAACAACATACAGAACGTAAATCCACTCCATATAAATAGAGAAATAGTCAGCAGTCGTATTGATCTAGTTACGTTGCAAAATTTTTCCCATGCAATCTCTGAGTTTATGTATATCTGTGCCTCAAGTTCGCTTAATAACTGAGAGTCGTCATCAATTCTGTTCCTGCAAAAATTACTGTATTCCTTTGAGTTCTTGAAGTTGTTTGCTATCGAGCCGAAATACAAAGGAGAGATACCTCCCTTTAGTTTCAAACTTGGATGGATGGATAAAAATGCAAACAGCACAGAGATAAGGTTCAACGAAATAGCTATCGCTGCAAGTGTTAACGAAAATGTTGTGTTTTGAGCGTGAAAGTCCTTAGAAACGGTTCCTGAAATGATGAAAGCGAAAAAGATGCTTTGAGTTCCAAGTATTGCAATCGCCTTTGTGTCAGAGACCTTTATCCAATCATTCACTGACTGAAGTAGTTTCCAATTATTTTCGATTTTACTTTTCACGATATTGTCCAGTGATATGAGGTTCTGTAGTAGGTCTCATAGTTCCCGTTGTATTGGATCATTGCAGATTCCCACATATTTACTTTCTCCTCGGTTCCCCAGCTGGTTTTCCGTGTGTGAAACTTAACTTCGTCAGTGAGGTTAGAATAAACATAGCTAGAGATACCAATGTGCTTAGGAGCGGAGTGTAAATCACCGATTTTAACTGCTTTGTTAACAGCGTTTCCAACCCATACTAAATCCCTATTATTGCTTCCTGTAATCCCGACCTTTGTGCACAAAATTTTTCCATCATCAATGCCTATCCCAAAATCGACGCTAGAGTAAGTTTCCATTTTCTTTTTGATAACTCCCTCATCGACAGCCAGCATGTATTTCATGTGCATCGCAGCTTTTACGGCATTGCTTAGGGTAACTTTGGAGGTTCCTGGAAAGAAAACCAATATGCCATCACCATTGAAGCTTCTAACTTCACCTCCCAAACTTTTTGCAATGGTCACTATCGTATGGAAGTAGCACATGTAGATTTTGGACATCGATGTGCGATTGTGCTTATTGAGAACCGTTGTTGATCCACGCATATCAATAAACAGTGTAGTGGCTTCAAATCGAAGACCTTTATTGCCGAAGGTTAATTTTGAATTTTCTATATCTGGAACATACGAGATATCCTCAACGTCAAAATTTGAGTCGATGATTGATTTAACCTTATCGATTATTCCTTGTTTCATATTTTATCCATTCAGAACATTACGGATGAGCCGCGCGGAAAAGGAAAAAGGGGGCTAGCAATAAAATGATGTTTTCTGCATTGCTCAAATCCCCCACCCAAAAACCACGCACTTTACAATACGTGAAGTTATATCCATTTTTTCCCGTTCCTTCCAGCAAAGGATTGGGGAAAAGACTTTGCGGGGGAATCCCCCACAAATCGGCCGACTGCTTTCAGCACACTGGAGTGCGGGAAATGGCAGGGATGGGTGGGGCCTGCGACGACACCACCGTGGCAGTTGTCCGCAATCAACCACGTTTGTACCAACGAATGAATGGAAACTACGAAAACATCTCCGGCCCGAATGGCACTTAGTTAAGCCCAAACCAACGGTGATCTGGCAAAGTAGCGTAAGCGTCTCGCTTGCTATCTGCACAGTCCGGCAGGAAGGAAAGCAAGCGAGACGCTTGCACTACTTTCAACGACAACTGCTGAAAAACTCCTTAACTAAGTGCCATTCATCTCCGGCCCTTTATTTTTCGATTCGTAGCTTTTATTCATTCGCTGGTCATACCTCGCGTGTCCTTCGTGGCTCTGTGGCTCTGTGAGGGACATTCCCCTTCGCCATGCGACTCCACCGTGGCAGTTGTCCGCAACCAACAAGGTTTTTACCAACAAATCAATGAAATCTACGAAAACATCTCCGACCCTTGATTTTCCGATTCGTAGTTTTTATTCATTCGGTGGTCATATCTCGTGCCTCCTTCGTGGCTCTGCGGCTTTGCGCGGGATCATGCTCTCCCGCCGTTTTCGGACGAAATAAGGCTTGTTCCCGCCTAGGTGGCGTATGAGCATGGACGCCGATGGACATTCTGCTCAACATTCTCACGGAGATCTGGCTGGTTACGGTGGCGATGGCGCCGTACCTGTTGTTCGGCTTCCTGATGGCCGGCGTGCTGTCGGTGCTGATTTCAAAGGAATACGTCCGCCGCCACCTCGGCGGCCACGGCTGGACGCAGGCGTTCAAGGCGGCACTGGTGGGCGTGCCGATGCCGATCTGCTCGTGCGGGGTGATTCCGCTGGCGGCATCGCTCCGCAAGCATGGCGCGAGCCGCACGGCGACCGCGTCGTTCCTCGCCTCCACTCCGCAGACCGGGATCGACAGCCTGATGATCACCTATGCGTTGCTGGGTTGGGTGTATGCCGTCTTCCGCGCGGTCGTGGCCTTTGTTTCCGGCATCCTCTGCGGCATCGCCGTCGGAGCGGTCTCGCCGAAAGAAACGGAAGCCGTGCCGGAATGCATGGACGAGTGCTGCCAGCCCAACGGAACCCCGGTCATCAAGCGCATCCTCTCCTACGGTTTCGTATCGCTGCCTCGCGACATTGCCCGCGCCATGGTGCTCGGCATCGTGATCTCCGGCCTCATCTCCGGGCTGGTGCCGGAAAACTATTTTGCCGACCGCATGGGCGACTCGGTCGCCGCCATGTTCCTGATGCTGCTGATCGGCATTCCGCTCTATGTCTGCTCGTCGGGTTCCGTCCCGATTGCACTGGCGTTCATCAAGGCGGGGATCTCGCCGGGCGCCGCGCTTATTTTCCTGATCACCGGGCCCGCCACCAATGCGGCCACGCTGACCACGCTTTGGCAGATCATCGGACGCAAGCAGCTGGTCGTCTTCCTGATCGTCCTGTCCGTCTGCGCGCTGGGTGCCGGATTCATCATGAATGGGCTGAACCTGCATATGGCCATCAGCGACTATGCCTGCCACGCGTGCGGAGGCACCAGTTGGTTCGACATCGCCTGCGCCGTCGCCCTGATTGCAATCCTCTTGAAAGGCCTGCTACCCGAACGACGCAAGCCCTCCTGCTGCGCGCACTAACATGAACACGCCCGGCACCATGCAACTCGTCTTTGGACTGCTTGGCGGCCTTGCCCTCTTCATCTATGGCATGCGCACGATGAGCCAAGGGCTATCCGCCGCCGTCGGCGAAGGCATCCGCGGCATCATCGCCAAGGCCACGCGCAACCGGCTGGCCGGCATCGCGCTCGGCAGCTCGATCGGATTCCTGATTCAAAGCAGTGCGTCGATCGTGCTGTTCATCGGCTTCATCAACGCCGGGCTCATGACGTTCGGCCAATCGCTCGCGCCCATGCTCGGCGCCAACATCGGCACCACCCTCTCCGTCCAGCTGATCTCCTTCAAGCTATCCGACTACTGCCTCGTCGGCGTATTCATCGGGCTGATGATGAACCTCATCGCCACGCGGCCAAAATTCAAGTTTGGCGGGCTAGCTCTGCTCGGTTTCGGCCTGCTCTTTCTCGGCATGACGATCATGGGCGATGCCATCCGGCCGCACCGCGAGTTGTTCGAGTATTGGATGTCGCATATCCATGGATCGACCACCGCCGGACTGATCTCCGGCACGCTCATCGCCGCGCTTGCCACCGGCATCATCCAAAGCAGCGGAGCAGTCATCGGCATGGGTTTCGCCCTGATTTCCGCCGGAGCCATCACCGACTTCCAAGGCATCTACCCCATCATCATCGGCGCAAACATCGGAACCTGCGTCACGGGATTGCTTGCCAGCATCGGCACCACCATCGCGGCGCGCCGTATCGCCATCGCCCACCTGCTGTTCAACATTATCAGCACCGCACTGGCCATCGCCGCCGCGCCGCTCTTCTATACATACATCCCGCTGACATCCGGAGACCTCATCCACCAGGCCGCCAACGCCAACACCATCAAGATGCTGCTCAGCGCCCTGCTCTTCCTGCCGCTGGTTCCCGTTTTTGGAAAAATCGTTGTCTTCATCACGCCAACCAAAACCAAGCAGCCGGAATCCAGTTTCCTTGACCACGCGCTATTGGACCGTCCCGAACAGGCGATCTTCGCCTGCCTGCGCGAACTCCAGCGCACCTGCCGCATCTGCGCCCATAGCCTGCACCTCGCCGCCGAGGAATTCATCCAGCACACCCCGGCGCGCGCGCAACGCATCCATGTCAACGAACAAAGCGTCAACACCATCAAGTCCGCCATGCGCGACTACCTCGCCAAGCTGACCCGCCACTATCTCTCCAAACGGCAGGCCATCCTCATCGAGCACATCGACCGCTGCATGTCCGACCTCGAACGTGTCGGCGACCACATCGCCAACCTCGGCAAGATCGCCGAGCGCCAACGCGCCATCCCGGCCGCACGCTTCATTCCCGCCGCCATCGAAGATTGGCTGTCGATCTACCGAGCCGTCGACCAGCTGCTGGCCAAGGTGATTGAATCGCTCGATCCCGAAGCCGCCAACTTCCAGGAACTCGCCAAGGAAATCCTGACCCTGCGCGAAGCATTCCGTACCACCGCCCTCGCCGCGCAGCACGCGCACTTCAAGCGGCTGGAAGAGAAGGTCGTCACCCCCATCGCCGGCATGCTGTTCAACGACTACCTATCCAACTTCTGGCGGATCACCAAGCACATCAAGAGCATCGCCTTGGCCGAGCAGCAGCCGCAGTTTTGGATAAAGCGCACCAAGCTCGACAAGGTCATGTCCAACGATGCGCCCGGCTACACGGTGCCCGAAAAACCCCATCCCAACGACTACCTCGACAAGCTCCAATCCGACGACTTCCGGTAGGCGGAACGTAGACGCGGCTTCCAGCCGCGTTGCGCACGCCGAGGCTACGCACCGCTCCAACGCAACGCGGCTGGACGCGAAGCGAGGCTGGAGGAACGAAAGCAACGACCACAGGGAGCGACAACCCCGCGTCTACAATTTAACGCCCTCCACAGCGTAGTCGACCGCCCGCCCGACTCCACCGGCCCGTTCTTTCGACCGGAAAGAAACATCAAGAAAACCGTGGCAGACCCATCCGGGCATCCATATAATCCCCACACGTTGCCGACGCGGGTCGAAAGGAGATCACATATGATTAAAGGTAGCTGCTACTGCGGTGCTGTCAGATATGAAATACACGGCAAGCTGCTTATGTTTGCCAATTGCCACTGCCCCGATTGCCGGAAGATGACCGGCTCGACCTTCTCCTCCGTACTAGTCACTGAATCCGATGGATTCAAAGTCGTTGGGGAAGAAAATCTCGTTCCCTACCAATCCTCTCCCGGAAAACAGCGTTGCTTCTGCAAGACCTGTGGTTGCCATGTGTTCTCGCGTGCAGACCACCGGCCCGGAATGATCTTCGTCCGGGCAGGCTCACTGGACGACGACCCGCAGATCAAGCCGCAACACCACTTCTGGACGAGCATGAAGGCCCCGTGGCACGAAATCTGTGATTCGATCCCGCAGCACCCCGAAGGTTTGCCGCGGAAATGAAGGATCCAACACTTGCATGGCGTCTATTATGAACCCGTCGTAGCCAGTGGTCTCCCAACTCGCCGAATTCGCAGACGGAGACCTATCCCCCGCCATGGAACCTTGAAGCCCAATCTTGTCGACCTAATCAGGGATATTTTGTTTCCGAACTTCCACAATTCCTTTATACAGTGCGGATAAATTGATGCCCGTATGTTAAACTGTGTGGAGTTGGATGGATTCCATGCATATTGGATTCGATGGAATCGGCCTAATCAGGTAAAAAACGGTTCCCATCTAATAAACTGTTCGATGATCGGAGATGAGCGAAACGACAAAGACAATTACGACAGGAAGCACACGACCGCCATCGGCCTGGCCGGCCGCAACGGCGTGCATTTGTCTAGCCATCCTAACTGCATATCTCCTGTTCGGTGTGTATGGAGTCCTGCATTGGTCAATCTTGGCCGAGCACTACGGCGAACTCTCATCCCCACTGAAAAGCAAACTTTTTACACTGCTAAACAGACTGGAGATCTACCACGCAACAGGATTTCTGACACCGATATTTGCGATCTGGGCATTCAGGGGAAAGCCGCGCTGGGCGGCGTGGTTGGCAGTCCCCTTCGGCATTCTCGGGACAATGCTCGCTTTTGTGATGATGTAGAAAACGGCATCGAACCACCGCTTCCAGCTTACGGGAACCCGCGGCGGGTTCCCGCCGCTGAAGCGGAACGTTCGATGTGAAAAAATATGTGGTACGGAATATTAGCTTTGTGGTTAATCTGGAGTTCTCTTCTAGAGATTGCGCTTGTTGCATTCTTTCGCAAGAGGATTTTCGGAGAGCATGCTGACCGCAAAGACAAACTCAATAATTTTGTTTACACCATCGTCTGTTTATTGCAGTGGATGTTACCAATATTTCTGTTTCCAGTATTCTTCCCTGAACCGATCAAAGTAACAATTTCTACCCTATCACTGGGAATACAGTTAGTAGGTGCGGTAATAACCCTTTGTATTCCCGTGGCAGCAGGGGGAATAACGATTAATAAATGGATGAGATCAGTAGAAAAAATAAACTAAGCATCGAACTGCCATTA
>JAIPJC010000142.1 GCA_021734345.1 Kiritimatiellales bacterium
GGCTCGTCAAACAACTGATCGCCGCCGGAGCAACCGCCGGGGAACGCCTGTGGCAGCTGCCGCTCTACAAGGATTATTCCGACGACATGCAATCCGACTTCGCCGACCTCGCCAACATTTCCAAATCCGGCGGAGCCGGTACCGCCACCGGCGCGGCCTTCCTGCAGGAATTCGTCCCCGAAGGGATTGCGTGGGCGCACCTCGACATCGCCGGAACAGCCTGGCTCGAATCCGGCAAACCGCATCAAGCCCCCGGCGCCACCCTCTTTGGCGCGCGCCTGCTGGCTCAGTGGATTGCAAGCCATAGCGGATGATCGGTTCGGTGTCAGTCTACACCTTCGCGGGGCTGCTCTGCCTGCTGGGCTTTTGCCTCTCCTGCCTGTCGCTCTCGGGCACGTGGCTGGTTCTTCTGGCCACCGGCATGCTTGCCTGGTTCCACGGAACGGGATTTCCTGGCATTGGAACCTTGGCGGTATTTCTCGTGCTCTGCATTGCGGTCGAGGTTCTCGAAGCGATGGCTGGCGTGTGGGGCGTTCAGAAACGCGGCGGCTCCAAGGCCGCCGGTTGGGCTGCGCTCGGCGGCGGATTTATCGGGATGATCCTCGGCGGCTTCATCCCGGTTCCCGTCATTGGAAGCCTGATCGGCATGATGGCCGGCAGCTTTGGCTGCGCCTTCTGGGTTGAACACGCGAAAATGAAACAGGCCAACCACGCCGCGCATGTGGCGTTCGGCGCGGTACTCGCCCGCATCGGCGTTATCTTCCTCAAAGTCGGAGTCACCCTCGCCATGATCATCGTGCTCATCGTCGGAAGCGCCATGCGATGAAAAAGATCGCGTACTACATCACCGCCCACGGCTATGGCCACGGCACGCGCTCATGCGACATCCTCAACGCCCTGCACAACGCCGCGCCGGACGTTCCTATCATAGTGAAAACCGATCTACCGCTGGCGTTCATGCAAAGCCGCCTGCCCGCCAGCATCGAAATCCGCGCAGGCGCATTCGATGTCGGCCTGATCCAAAAAGATTCCATCCAAATCGACCTCGACGCCTCCATCGCCGCGGTCGAAGCCCTCTATGCTCGCGAAGACGAACTGATTCAGCAGGAGCAGCGGATCATGGAGGAAGAAGGCGTGGGTATCGTGGTGGCCGACATTCCAGCCATCCCGCTGGCGGCGGCGCAACGAAACGGCCTGCCCAACATCGCCACGGGAAACTTTGGCTGGGATTGGATCTATGCCGATCTCGTCCGGCACGATCCGCGCTGGCAAACCTACGCCAACAAATTCCGCACCGTGTACGCAGAAACCGACCTCCTGCTGCGCCAGCCGTTTGCAGAGCCGATGGCCGCCTTCCCGAACCAGATCAACCTGCCCCTGCTGGCCAAACCCGGCACCGACCGCCGTTCGTTCATCGCCGGATTAACCGGCGCGAATCCGAAAAACAAATGGGTGCTGCTTTCGTTCACCTCGCTCGACCTCGGCATCCCTGCATTGGAAAACCTGTCGCACCTGCACGGGTGCGATGTTTTTTCCGTCGACCCGCTGGAATGGCTGGATTCGACCGTCCGTTGCATCCACCGATCCGCGGCCAGCTTTGCGGATATCCTCGCCTCGATGGACGTGGTGGTCACCAAGCCCGGTTTCGGGATCGTTTCCGAATGCATCGCCAACAACAAGCCGATCATCTACACCAGCCGCGAAAACTTTGTCGAATATCCCATCCTGGTCGAAGGCATCGAAAAATATTGCCGCAACGTCTTCATCCCCGGCCACGAGCTCTACAGCGGAAATCTTGCCCGCGCCCTGACGGAAGCCGAATCCGCTCCAAACCCGCCCGGAACCATCGCGCGCGGCGGCGCGGAAATCGCCGCAAAACAGATCCTTCAGCGTGGTCTTGCCTAGGAAATCCGCCTCGCCGGAACCCGCCGGCGAGAGGCAAAATCGGCCCGCCGGTGCTTGACCTGAACCGTGTTCTTGCGTATGGTCACCGCCTTTTATCCCAGATGGGTCTAAACACAGGAGTTAAAGGATTTATGAAAGTTTCAGTCAAGGACGCAGGCGCTTGTCGCAAAACCATGAACATCGAGATTCCGGCGGATGCCATCGGCGCGGAACGTGCGGAAACCCTCAAAGTTTACGCCAAGAATGTCAACATTCCCGGCTTCCGCAAGGGCAAGGCGCCGGCAAACGTGGTGGCCAAGAAATATGCGGCCGAAATCACCCAGGATCTCGAAGAACGCATGGTGCCCAAGTTCTACCACGCCGCCCTCAAGGAAACCGAACTCAAGGTCGTCGGCGTCGTCGATGTTTCCGAAGTGAAGATCGAAGAAAACCAGCCGCTGAAGTTCAACGTCACCGTCGATATCGAGCCGGAGTTCAAGCTCCCGAAATACACCGATATCGCAATCAAGGCAGAAAAAACCGAAGTAACCGACGCGCAGGTGCAGGAGCAAATCGATGCCATCCGCAACCAGCACGCCAACTACGAAGAGGTTGAAGGCAAAGCGGTTGCACAGGGCGATATGGCGCAATTGTCCTACGAAGCCACCTCCGGTGGCAAGCCGCTGATCGAAGTGGCTCCGGAAGCCAAGGGCGTTGGCGCAGGCAGCGGATACTGGGTTTCGGCCGACGAGCATGCCTTCCTGCCCGGCATGGGCGAAGCGGTGGTCGGCATGGGCGTTGGCGACAAGAAGAGCGTCGAGGTCGCATTCCCTGCAACCTTTATCGTGAAGGAACTGGCCGGCATCACCGCCACCTACAACATCGAAGTCACCGGTGTGCGCGTGCGTACGTTGCCGGAAATCGACGAAACCTTCCTCAAACGCCTGCGTGTTGAATCCGAAGAGGCTCTTCGTTCGCAGATTCGCGAACAGCTGGAACAGCAGGCCGAAAGCATGGCATTGAACGCCAAGCACGAGCAGATTATCCAATATCTAGTCAAGAAGACCAAATTAGACGTTCCGGAAAGCATCGTTCAGCAGCAGACGCGCAATATGATGTACGACTTGGCCCAGCGTCGCATGATGATGGGTGCGACCCAGGAGCAGATTGGCGAACAGCAGGAAGAGATCTTCAAGGAAGCTCAGGAACGCGCCCTTGAAAACGTGAAGCTGCGCTACATTGGCCTTGGAATTGCTAAAGAACTGGGGATGGAAGCCAGCGAAAACGAGATTAGCGAGGAAATCGCATCGATGGCCATCCGCCAGCGCAAGGATGCCCGGGCATTGCGCAAGGAAATGGAAGAAAACGATACCATCGACAGCATCGGCGAGCAGATCCGCTTCAATAAGGCGCTCGACTACATGCTCGAAAACGCCAAAATCAAATAGGTCAGACAAGGAGCTTCACAATGGACGAAAGAGCACAAATGCTGGTTCCGATGGTGGTGGAACAAACCGGACGCGGCGAACGGTCGTACGACATCTATTCACGCCTGCTCAAGGAGCGCATCATCTTTCTGGGTACGGAAATCAACGACACCGTGGCCAGTCTGGTGATTGCCCAGTTGCTCTTCCTCCAGAGCGAAGATCCGGAGAAAGACGTCAGCGTCTACATCAACTCCCCCGGAGGTGTCGTCACCGCCGGACTGGCGATCTACGACACGATGCAGTTCCTCAAGTGCGACATCACGACCTACTGCATCGGGCAGGCCGCCAGCATGGGCGCCGTGCTACTGGCCGCGGGGGCCAAGGGCAAACGCTTTGCGCTGCCCAACGCCCGCATCATGATCCACCAACCGCTCGGCGGCGCCCAGGGCCAGGCCACGGACATCAACATTCAGGCGCAGGAGATCTTGCGCATCAAGCACATCCTCAACGGTATTCTGGCCAACCACACCGGCCGGGACATCGATGAGATTGAAAAAGACACCGACCGCGACAACTTCATGTCCGCGGCGCAAGCCGTTGAATATGGACTGGTCGACGAAGTCGTTGCCCACGCAAAATAGTTTCGAGGAAGCCACATGGCCGAAAAGAATAAATCCACCGAGTGCTCCTTCTGCGGGAAGCATGAAAAAGACGTCAAGCGGCTGATTGCCGGTCCCGGAGTCTTCATTTGCGACGAATGCGTTGGATTGTGCGACGCCCTGCTGGGTCACCAGCACGATGCGCGCGAGAAAGAACCGACGACCTCGCAGGAAATCGGCATGCTCAGCCCGCACGAGATGAAGCAGAAGCTCGATGAATATGTAGTCGGCCAGGACCACGCCAAGAAGGTGCTCTCCGTCGCCGTGCACAACCACTACAAGCGCATGTTTGCCAAACTGGACGACGATGGCGTCGAACTCGACAAGAGCAATGTGCTGCTCATCGGCCCGACCGGCAGCGGGAAAACCCTGTTGGCCAAGACGCTGGCGCGCTCGTTGAACGTCCCCTACGCCATTACCGACGCCACCACCGTCACCGAGGCCGGCTATGTCGGCGAAGACGTCGAAAACATCCTGCTCCAGTTGCTACAGGCGGCCGACTACAACGTCGAACGCGCCCAGCGCGGCATCGTCTACATTGACGAAATCGACAAGATTGGCCGCAAGACAGAGAACGCTTCGCTCACGCGCGACGTCTCCGGCGAAGGCGTCCAGCAGGCCCTGCTCAAGATCATCGAAGGCACCATTTCGCGGATCCCGCCCAAAGGGGGCCGGAAGCACCCGCAGCAGGAATACATCGAAATGGATACCTCCAACATCCTCTTCATTTGCGGCGGAGCATTCGTCGGCATCGAAGACATCATCAAGCGGCGCGTCGACAAGAAGTCGATGGGCTTCGGCACGGTTGCCAAGGAAGAGCTATCGCCCAACTTCGTCACCATGAACGTCGAATCCGAAGACCTGCTGCGCTTCGGCCTGATTCCAGAATTCATCGGCCGCCTGCCGGTAGTCACCATGCTCCACGAGTTGACCGAAGATGAAATGGTTCGGATTCTAACCGAGCCGAAGAACGCGATGGTCAAGCAGTACCGGAAGCTGCTCGCCATGGACGGCGTCGAACTGGAATTCGAAACGGATTCGCTCAGGGCACTGGCCTCCATGGCCATCAAGCGCAAGACCGGCGCGCGCGGACTTCGGGCCATCATCGAGCATCTGATGCTCGACGTGATGTACGAAATCCCCATGCGCGACGATGTCAGCCACTGCATCATCACGCGCGACATGGTCGAGCATGGCCTCCCCCCGTTGGAAGGACTCAAGCTACGCGAGCCGAAGGATAAGAAGAAGTCGGCCTAGGTTCAGACTTCTGGAATATGGAAAAAGCCTCGGTATGCCGGGGCTTTTCCTGTTTTTACAAGGATTGCGTTGCGCCGATGTTTCCAATACTATCCCGCGTCAACTATCCGAGAGATAAACCGATGCAAAACCGAAAAGCCCTCCTGTTTGCGTTCTTGTCGCTGCCTTTGGCCTGCCGCTTTGGATTTGGCGAGGAAACAGGACATCCACCGGCATTTGAAGTCGGCGAAAAACTGAGCTACAGCCTCGGCTGGCAATTCATCGTGGCGGGGCATGCCTCCATCGAAGTCCTGCCCGACGAAGAGATTGACGGGCGCAAGGTGCGCAGCTTCACGATGACGGCGAAAACCAACTGGGCGGCCGACCCCTTCTTCAAGGTGCGCGACAAGCTATCCTCGCTGGCGGAATACGACGTCAGCCGATCGCTGGGCTATTCCAAGATCCAGCGCGAAGGAAAAACCCAACACGATATCTCCGTGGAATTCGACTGGGAAACTCTCACCGCCCACTACCAGGAAACGCTGAAAGGAAGCAACCGCGAGATCCCCATCCTAGAAAACACCCTCGATCCGCTCTCCGCCTTCTACTTTATCCGGATGCAGGATTTCGACGTCGGTTCCGTCATCAAGGGCCCGCTGACCGATGGCAAACGGTGCAATATTGCGCAGATCGAGGTGGTTGCCCGTGAAAAGATCAAGGTGAACGGCACAACATACGATACGTTCAAGATGATCCCCGACTTCAAGGACGTCGGCGGCGTGTTCGAACGAAGCGAGAATGCCTCCGTTGAAATTTGGGTCACCGCCGACTACCGCCACATCCCTGTAAAAATGAAGAGCGAGGTAGCCGTCGGCAGCTTTGTGGCGGAATTGGAAAACTAAACATGTCCGTCAATGCACTACAGGCAAAGAGCACGCCAACCAAGCCGCCTATGACGGCTACAACACCTGTCTCGGTCACGTTCGTCTTGTACAAAAAGCCTGTCTCCCGACAGTCCGAGTTCCAGAAAACCGATCACATACCCCACCCCTAAATTAAAGGACACCTCCCATGATTAGAAATAGCTTCCACCGTTTCGCGATGGCGGCATCCGCAGGTCTACTTGCCGGCTGTACCACTCTCCCGCTCCAAACATGGATGGATCCGCAATTCAAAGACCGGGCAATCGGCAAGACCGCAGTCCTTGCCTTGGCCGACAATATTGCGCTTTGCGGCCAATACGAAAATCTGTTTGTCAAGAGCCTGACCGAACACGGCATTACCGCCGTTTCCCTGAGGGCAACCATGAAAATAACCGACCAGCTCACAAAGGAGCAGCTCGCCGCCGAATTGCAAGCGAAGGGCTACAACTCCATCATCGTGACCAAGGTGCTCTCCAAAACAAGCCACGACCGGGGACAGGGGGCATCCGGCGTTAGCGTTAGCGCCGATGGCGACTACTGGACTTACTATAGCTATAGCAGCACACCCGCCCAAACCACCTACCCGGTCAGCATCACGGAGTCTGATCTCGAGGCCATCCTGTTCGATGTAAAATCCGGAAAGATCGCATGGAGCGGACGGATGAGCGTCTGTGACAGCCAGTCCAATCTCTCCAACATGGAAATCGTCATCCGCTCTGTGGTGAAGGACCTCGAAAAGAAAAATCTGCTCTAGTTATTTCCCGGCAATGTAGCGGGCGATGTCTTCGAGGCGGATGAAGCCGATCGGATGTTTTCGGGAGTCGAGGACAATGGCAGAGCGGCGCGGATTGCGGCGAAGGCGGTAGAAGGCCGACTTGAGATTGCGGCCCTCCTCGATCTTCAGCATGTCCTCGGCGTAGGGCTTGAGCGGCTGGTCATCGCCGAGCTTGCGGTTGACGATCGTAAACATGGAGACCATCCCCACCACCGCATGCGCATCCATCAGCAGCGCATAGGCCGTACCACGCCGAGCGCTAAGCTGCCGGAAGTCGGCTACGGTGGCATCGGCAGGAAGACACGGAATGTCCTTCAGCGGCGTCATGAGCGAACGCACCGGCACGCTGTGCATGGAAGTCACGCTGTCCATCATCTGGCTCTGGTAGGATGAAATCACTCCTTCCTTCTCGCTCACCGAAAAATATTCCTTGAGGCCGTCGGGCGAAAGGCGGTGGAGCTCGCGTTCCACCTCCTCGTTTATGTGGCGCGTGAGCAGGCGAAACAGGTGCTTGAGCATGAAGGTGAAGGGGTAGAAGCACAGCACGGAGACGCGCAGCAAGCCGGAGATCCTGTACATGAGCTGATCCGCCCGCTTGCGGAAGAAGTTCTTGGGGCCGACCTCGGCAAAGAGGAACAGCGGAAAAGTGAGCGTGAGCGTCGCCGCCATTTCGGCATTCCAAGGAAGGATACCGAAAAGGCGATATCCACCGTGCGCATCTAGGCCTCCCGCGATGAACAGTCCTGTGATGATGGTCGTCAGGACATACACGGCAATATTCTGGCCAAAGAGCATGGTGAAAACAAATACATGCGAATCGCGCAACACCCATGCGAGCACCCGGGCGGAGTGGCGGCGACTTCGCACCCGCCGGCGCAGCCGAATGCGACTAATCATGTAACTGCCGGTTTCGGCACCTGAATACAGCGCCGAAAAAAGAAAACAGGCTAGGATGACAATCCATGAGGAAAGAGTCATGCGGATCCTCCCTCTTCATAATCGGCCAGTTCCAAAACAACGGATTCGATCCGGTTGCCCCGTACCCGTTCGACCGTAAACTTCAGGTTTTGCACATGCGCAACATCGCCCGGCTCCGGCATACGCTTGAGCAGGGAAACCACCAGGCCGCTCAGTGTGTCGAGGGCCAGCGTACGCACCACCGGATCGGGCAGGAAGCCGATAAACAGGCTGCGCCATTCGCGGATGCCGAGACTGCCCTGCAACCGGTAGGTGCTTTCGCCCAGCTGCTCGACCGCCGACGCTTCCATGGCATCAAACTCGCCCACCACTTCCTCGAGCAGGTCTTCCAGGCAAACAGTTCCGGCAAGGCCGCCGTATTCATCCACCACGCAGACCATGCGAAGATCGTCCGAAAGGAACTCGCGGAG
>JAIPJC010000143.1 GCA_021734345.1 Kiritimatiellales bacterium
CACCGCCGCCGACCTGCTCAAACAAATCGAAGCAGCCAAACGCCAAGACGCCAAACAACGCAAAGCCAACGGCGAACGCCCCCGCAAAGACAACCCCCTCCCGCCCATCACCCCCGAAGAAATCCCCTTCGACATTCCCAAGCATTGGAAGTGGGTGAAGATTGGGACAACAATGGACATGATTAACGGGAAGGCATTTAAACCCACAGACTGGGGACTAACAGGATTGCCAATTGTTCGTATTCAGAATCTGAACAAACTCGACGCACCCTTTAATTACTGCGATGCCGAAGTTGATCCCAAAGTGAAAATCACTTCTGGGGAGTTTCTAATTAGTTGGTCTGGTACACCAGGCACATCCTTTGGTACCTTTATCTGGAATAGAGGCAATGCTGTTCTCAATCAGCATATTTTTAAGTGCGTACTTTTGGGAAATGCTTATCTAAAATCCTATTTGAGAATAGCGATCAACAGTCGATTGGATGAGATGATTTCCCATGCTCAAGGCGCTGTTGGATTGCAACATATCACCAAAGGTAAGCTGGAAAACATGTGTATCACTCTCCCCCCACTAGCCGAACAGCAACGCATCGTGGCGAAGGTGGACGAGCTAATGGAATGGTGCGACGAACTCGAAACCCTCCTCCAAACCGAATCCGCCACCGCCACCCGCTTCGCCGCCGCCATCGCCCAAACGTAGACGCGTGCTTCCAGCCGCGTTGCGCACGAAAGGAGAAACGCATGTATATAGGAATAGATCAGTATACCCAGAAGGTTTATGAGTCGCCAAACCAATGGGCAGTCAGTCCTCTGAAACCCGCACCGTTTCTTTTCAATGCACAGTTTGGCGCCAGCGCAGAAGAGGCCATTGCTAAGCTCTCTGAATGTTCCCCTGATGATTATAAGTTTCGTGAGGATCTGTTTGACCCGGTTTCACGGATAAAGCGTGGGCGGGTGTATCGCCGAAATGCTAGCAATCTGACGTGGCATCGGTTTGCAGAAACGGAACACGAAAAAAATGAATCGATGAACGGGATGGTGAAAATGGATCTTCCATCCTACGGGCGAATCGGGATCAGCAACCGTTTCAAGTATGCGTCCATTGGAACGGAACAAAGCCACACGGCATGGCGTATTGTTGCCGTAGAGCAAATGATAACCGACGAGGAGCTCATTACACTGCAGCCCGTCTTATTCATGGGCATCCTGCCCGACGTTGATGCGTCGCTAATCCCTTCCGATATCCGCCAATCTCTTCTCGAAGCTCTCGAAGGCGTAGTCACCGACATGAAAAGAGCCATGCCCGGTTCCGTTATAGATCGGTGTCGTGGCGCCGCTGCTCTCGCTCTCCAGACACTGAAAGGCTGCAAGGGAAAGGATCTGGGAAAGCAGGCCAATCATGTTGAGACCGTGCATAAAAAATGTGTGATCGCCTGGAGTGCAAAAATCATCAACACGCTCCACACTCGCGCCAAAGAAAACATCCGCCACGATAATCAATACCGCCCACCCAACGAGCGCGACGCCGAGCTGGCCGTCCACTGCCTCGCCTGTATTTTAACCGAACTTGAGTTTGCAAAATAATGGAGATCGAATGAATTGTGACAACAAACTCGAAACCCTCCTGCAAACCTAATCCGCCACCACCATCGCCCAAACGTAGACGCGACGCCCTCGTCGCGTTCGTCCGCAGAGCCGTCGCGCCCCCCACATTCAACGAAAGAAACCCATGAAAAAGAACAACCCGAAAGACCTGATGAAGGATCCGTTCTATGCCGCGATCATGTTTAGAATCGAAAGCCATATCCATGCGCGTGACGTGGAAGCGCAGAACGAATCGAAATTGGAACTGACCGACTCCAACATAAAATCGTCCATCCGCAAGGCGCTGGGCTTCCTGCAAGGCGGGAAACCGAATCTGGATCCCGGCAATCCCCGCGACCAATGGATCGGCCGGATCGCTATGGAATTGGCTTGGACGGACGAAACTTTTGCAAAGGAGAACGTCTCGCGCCAAGACTATGTTTTTGCGCTGCTGGCGGTCGAGTCGTCGCTCAAAACCCGGCGTGAAATGGCCGGGCATTCGCGCGGCTACCTCGATTTTCTCAAGCGCTTCATCGAAGACCGTCGCATCGATTAATGTGAAAGGAATAAGCACTATGACCCCCGAAGAAGCCCTGAAAGAACTGGAACCATTCACCAGCACGATGCCGGTTGAGGCGCTGAAGGCGATTCGCGAAACCTGGCCGGCGGCGGAACCCGTGTTGCTGGCGGAGTTGGATTGGCGCATCGAACATCCGTATGCGGAGGATCCGTCGGCCCGCTTCCTGTACGCCCTTTTCCTGTGCGCCGAAATGAAAAGCGAAGCTGCCTTCGAGCGCTATCTCGCGCTCAGCCGCCTGCCGACGCCGATGCTGGACCAGATTTTTGGCGACATGGTGACGGAAACGCTGCCGCATTTTTTTGCCGCCACCTGCCATGGCCGGTTCGATGGACTGAAGGCGTTGGTTGAAGATTCCCGGTGCGATGAGTTTGTTCGGGCCGGTGCGTTGGATATGCTGATGATGCTGGTGCGGGAGGGGAATTTGCCACGCGACGGAATGGAAGCCTACTGCCTCGACCTGCTTGCGGAAAAGCTCGAACGTGAAATGAACTTTGTTTGGGACGCGGCCATTGGCGCTGCGAAGGAATTGCAGATCAAGCAGGCGTTGCCGCTGATCAAGACGGCCTATGACAAGGGCTGGGCGGACCCGATGTGCGATTCGTACGGGGATGTGGTGGCCGCAATCTCCGGCGACGGGGACGCTGATGCCCATTACGTGCATGAATACACGCTGGGGTCGACCGAGGAGGAGATGGGGTTCTACATCGGCGATTGGCCGGCGGACGGGCAGGCCAGCCCGCGGGACTTCAGTTATCTTTTGGAGGCTCCCGCCAACGACCGCAAAAAACGGAAGCGCAAGCCGGTCAATGGAAACGAGCCGGGACGGAACGATCCGTGCCCGTGCGGCAGCGGCAAGAAATACAAGAAGTGCTGCATCGATATCGGCTATGTCCGCGATGAGGACCTGCCGGCGGATCTCGCCGAAGGACCGAAGAACCGCACCGACGAGTGGATCATGGCCGGCGCGTACTACGCCGGAATCAACGCGTATGGAAAGGCGCTGGATTGCTGGGAACAGGCATGGCCGGCGGTGCTGGACAATCTGCCGGATGCCGTGATGGATCCCGACGACGAGGCCTGCACCGGGCTCTACAACGGGTTCGATTTCCTAAGCAACTGGCTGCAGGATGTCGGCAGTCTTATCGACGATCATGTGCTGGGTTCAATCCAAGCCGTCCAGCTCGGCATGGAATTCTATCCGGCTGTGTTGAAGCGCTTTCCAAATATGAACGAAGTCATCGCCCGGAATTTCGAGGCCAGCCTGGCCCGGCTCGAATGCGCCTGCGGGAAATCCGAGGCCGCCTTTGCCCGGTTGCAGCGGATGATCGAGGCCTACCCGCAAAATGCCCAGGGCTATGCCGTGTTGGCGGATCTGCTGAGCTTCGACGCGCGCACCTTCGGCATTCTTCCCGATATCGGGCAGGCCCAATGCCTGCTGACGCAGGCGCTCATGATTGCAAAGAATGCTGCCGATTGGAGCCTGGATCTCCGGCTTGAAGACCTGAGGCATTGGCGGGATTAAGCAACTTTCGCATCCAATTACGGAGGCAGATTCCTGTTTCATCGTTTTGAGTATCCATGGACTGTTTCCCGGCGGGTAAAATTCGCGTGAATCAGCGTTTATTCGCGGTTCGTTTTGTGGATAATGCGTCCTTCTTTTCGAGAGGGGTTAGGTATATGGGAAAACTATTTGGAACAGACGGCGTTCGCGGAATGGCGAACGAGGGCAACATGACGGCGGAGATGGCGTTGCAGATTGGCCGGGCGACGGCCTACACCTGCAAGGAGCACCATTCCGAAAAGGGCACGCGCCCGCGCATCATCATTGGCAAGGATACGCGGTTGAGCGGCTATATGCTGGAAAATGCGCTGACGGCGGGCATTACGTCGATGGGCGTCGATGTTTTGCTGCTCGGCCCGATCCCGACGCCGGCCGTGGCGTTCATCACCCAGAGCATGCGCGCCGACGCGGGCATCGTGATTTCCGCTTCGCACAATCCCTACTACGACAACGGTATCAAGATTTTCTCTCGCACGGGCTATAAGCTGCCGGACTCGATGGAGGCGGAGATCGAGGAGTTGGTGTTGAGCGGACGCATCAACAATATCCGCCCGGTGGCGCAGGAAGTCGGCAAGGCCAAACGCATCGACGATGCGATGGGACGCTACATTGAATTCTGCAAGAAAACCTTCCCGGCCGGCATGACGCTCGATGGCATGAAGGTGGTGCTCGACTGCTCCAACGGGGCGACCTACAAATGCGCACCGCTTATCTTCTCGGAACTGGGCGCAGAGGTGACGACGATCCATGCCGAACCGAACGGGATGAACATCAACGACAATTGCGGCTCGCAGCATACGCAGGATCTGCGCACCAAGGTGAAAGGCCTCAAGGCCGATGTCGGTCTGGCGTTCGATGGTGACGGCGACCGGTTGATCGCGGTCGATGAAAACGGCAAGGAACTGACCGGCGACCAGATCATCGCCATTTGCACCAAGTACTACAAGGACCACGGCCTGCTGGCGAACAACCTGGTGGTGGGAACGGTGATGAGCAATATCGGCTTCCACGTTGCCCTGAAGGAACTCGGCATCGATACCGAAGTGTCCGATGTGGGCGACCGCTGCGTCCTCGAACTCATGCAGCAGCGCGCGGCCGTGCTGGGCGGCGAGGATTCCGGCCATATTATTTTCCACAACCACCACACCACCGGCGACGGCATCGTTTCAGCACTGCAGCTGCTGGGCATCATGCGCGAAACCGGCCAGACGCTCTCCAGCCTGGCCAAGATCATGACCGTCTTCCCGCAAGTGCTGATCAATATCGACGTGCGCGAAAAACCGCCGATTCCAGAGATTAAAAAATTGCAGGCCGCCATTGTCGCGGCCGAGGCCGAATTGGCGGACAAAGGCCGCGTGCTCGTCCGCTATTCTGGGACGCAACCGATGTGCCGCGTCATGGTCGAAGGCCCCACCAAGGAAGCCACCAACGAGATCGCCACGCGGTTGGCCGCGATCGTGAAAGAGTGCATTGGATAAAATGGAAACCATCCTAAAGGCAGAGTCCATCCGGCGCACGTATTCCATCGGAAAAACGACGCTGGATGTTTTGAAGGGCGTGTCGCTGGAGGTGCGGATCGGCGAAACGGTTTCGATCATGGGCGAGAGCGGCTCCGGCAAAAGCACGCTGCTGCATGTGCTCGGCGGGCTGGATACGCCAAAGGAAGGAACCGTCCATTTCAAGGGGCAAAGCGTCTATGGCATGTCGAGCGCTCGCCGCGCCCGCTTCCGCGCCGAAAGCGTCGGGTTTGTGTTCCAGTCGTTCCACTTGTTGCCGGAACTCGACATCCTCGAAAATGTCGCTCTGCCGGCCATGGCGATGCGCTCTGCCGGCGACGCGAAAAAACGCGCGAAAGACCTTTTGGAAGAGGTGGGATTGGGCTCCCGCATTGGCCATCGTCCGCAGGAACTTTCCGGTGGCGAGCAGCAACGGGCCGCGCTGGCCCGCTCGCTGATGAACGAGCCGGATCTGGTTTTCTGCGATGAACCGACCGGAAACCTGGACTCGAAAACGGGCGATAAAGTTCTGCATTATTTGTTTCAACTGGTGGCGGACAGAGGGCATACTCTCGTGCTCGTTACCCATAGCAAGGATGTGGCTGAACGCTGTTCGCGCCAGCTTTTCCTGAAAGATGGTCTCTTAATTTAAGCAAGGATACAGGAATGAAGGTTTTTTTAGGCGATAAACTGGTGGATGAAAAGGATGCGGTTGTGTCGGTTTTCGATCATGGTCTTCTCTACGGGGATGGGGTGTTCGAGGGCATTCGCGCATACAATGGACGCGTTTTCCTGCTGGACGAGCATGTCGACCGGCTTTACGACTCGGCCAAGGCAATCGCGTTGAACATTCCAATGGACAAGGCCCAGATGGCCCAGGCGGTGGTCGACACCTGCAAGGCCAATGCGCTGGTGGACGGCTACATCCGGTTGGTCGTGACGCGCGGCAAAGGCACGTTGGGCCTGAACCCATACCTCTGCGACAAGGCCGAGGTCATCATCATCGCGGCCAAGATCCAGCTTTATCCCCAGGAACTCTACGACAACGGCCTCAAAATCGTGACCGTTGGAACGGTTCGCAACCACACGGAAGCGATCAATCCGCGCATCAAGAGCCTGAACTATCTCAATAACATCATGGCCAAGATCGAAGCGATCAATGCCGGCTGCATGGAGTGCCTGATGCTCAACACGCATGGGCAGGTGGCCGAGGCGTCCGGCGACAATGTTTTCGCGATCAAGAACGGAGTCCTCACCACGCCGCCAAGCTGGTGCGGGGCGCTGGAAGGGTTGACGCGGAACAAAGTCATGGAAATCGCCCGCAAAGCCGGATACGAAGTCCGTGAAAGCGTCATGGCGCGCTACGACCTCTATGTGGCCGACGAAGTATTCTTGACGGGTACCGCCGCCGAAATCATTTCCGTGGTCGATATCGACAAGCGGCCTATCGGCGATGGTATTCCCGGCAAGATCACCCGTGAATTGAGCGCGCTCTATACCGAATGCGCCCGTTCCGAAGGCACGCCGATTGCATAGTTCCCCGTTCCTTCGGGGTTATCTGGCCAGGGCTTTTCCCTCAAAAGGTTTGTATAGCAACATGCCAACGCTTTACTGTTCCCTGTGTCGAATGAAGAAAACAGGACTTGGCGATGAAATGTGAATGCTGTCATGAAGCAGAGGCAACGATACACCTGACCCAGGTGATCGATGGCGATGTTAAAAAACTCAATTTGTGCCCCGTGTGCGCCCAGAAAAACGGGATCGACCTCAATTCGCCGATCTCCATCACGGATGTACTGCTCGGGTTGGGTGCGCCGCTGCCCACCGGATCGCCTTTGTCGACGGAATTCGATCTGTCTTGCAGCCGTTGCCAGATCACCCGGTCCGAATTCAAGAAACGCGCGCGGCTGGGCTGCCCGGAGTGCTACAACGCGTTCATGGGCGAACTCAGCGCCTTGACCATGGCCATGCACCATAGCAGCCAGCATGTGGGCAAGATTCCGGCACGCCAAGGAAACAAGGCGCGCATCACCGCGCAGATTGCGGCGATGCAGAAAGAGATCGAAACAGCTATTGCGAAGGAGCAGTACGAGGTGGCTGCCAACCTGCGCGACAAGATCAAGGCGTTGAAGATTAGCTTCCAATCTTCGGAAGAGGGGGCATCCAATGACGCTTGACGACATGCTGAAACGGCACGGTAGCTGGCTGGAAGTGGGCATCGACGAAGGTCCGGTGATCAGTAGCCGCATACGGCTCGCCCGCAATATCGACAAATACAGTTTCCCCGGTTGGGCCAGCGAACAGGAACTCAAGTCCATATGGACGCAGGTCGGTACCTTTTTCAATTCTCCGGACACCCCGTTCATGAGCTGGGCCATGGGTGAAATCACCGATATTGAAAAGGAGATTCTTTTCGAGCGCCACCTGATCAGCCAGGAACTCGCGTTGAAGGAAGATGGATGCGGTGTTTTTGTTTCGCCGGATGAATGCATGTCGATCATGGTCAACGAAGAGGATCATATCCGCATCCAATCGCTTCAACCCGGCCTTAACCTGAAGGCGGCATGGCGGGCCGCCGACAAGATCGACGACGAACTTGAGGCGCAGCTCACCTATGCCTTTTCCCCGAAGCTTGGCTACCTGACCTCATGCCCCTCCAATGTTGGAACCGGCATGCGGGCGTCGGTCATGCTTCATCTTCCGGGACTCGTGCTGATGGAGGAAATGGATCCGGTCATCAATGGGATTTCAAAGATCGGCCTAGCTGTTCGCGGCATGTGGGGCGAGGGTACCGAGGCCGCCGGAAATATGTTCCAGATATCCAACCAGATCACCCTCGGCCGTCGCGAGGATGAAATCATTGCGCATCTGGAACAGATTGTTCTGGAATTGATAGAGCCCGAAAACAATGCACGGGTCCGACTGATGAACGACCGATCCCTGGTGGTCGAA
>JAIPJC010000007.1 GCA_021734345.1 Kiritimatiellales bacterium
ACTGCTTCAAGTGGCGGATCCTGTTCGGGAAAATGGCGGAACGGGCCGATGCGGTTGTGACGGTCTCGAATTTTTCAGCCTCGCGCATTGCTCACTTTTTCCCGGCCTTGGAACCCAAGCTGCGCGTGATCCATAATGCATCGCATGGTGTATTCGGTTCGGAACCGTCCCCCGACTTGCTGGAAAAGGTTGAGGCGTTTTCCGCCGGAGCCCCGTTTGTGCTTGTCCCCGGCGGCCTCTCCCTGCGGAAAAACGCCGACCTGATTGCCAGGGCCTGGCCGATGTTGGCAAAAGCTCTTCCCTCGCTTAGGCTGGTGGTTTCGGGCATATGCGAAGCGGACTATCTTAAACGGCTGGGCGCGCACGGCGCGCACAATCTGGTTTTGCCGGGCTATGTCTCGGACGAATTGTTGAACGCCCTGTACCACAAGGCGACCGTAGTCTGGTTCCCCTCCCGCTACGAAGGGTTCGGGATGCCGGTGGTCGAAGCCATGGCGGCCGGCGCCCCGGTCGTGGCAAGCGACGCCGCGTCGTTGCCCGAGGTGGCCGGCAATGCCGCGCTGCTGTGCGGCGTGGACGATCCCCAGGCGCATGTCGATGCCATCTACTCCTTGGTTTCATCCCCGCAGGCCAGGGCGGAAATGTGCAAGCGAAGCCTGGAACAATCCAAGCAATTTTCCTGGGCGGCCTCTGCGTCCCGGCTCGAAGAACTCTTCCAATCCATATAGTCCCATGATTGCGGTTTGCGATATCAATGAAGTTTGGCGGCGAAGGCCGTTCGAATCCATGGCCGACCTGCGCGATGTGCTCGGAGTGGTGCCGGCCGACTGGATGGTGGCGCGCCGGCATCCCGCCTTCCGGTCGCCGGGACGCGATGGCGCGCTGGATGTGCTGCCCGTCGCCCTCCCGCCAAGCTGGGCGTCGCGTACGGCCCGGATCGGGCAGCGTATGCTCTGGAGAAGAATCGTCCGGCACGGCAAAGCCGCTGGACGGAACATCGGGGCGGTCGTGGTAACCAGTCCGCACTACATCGAACTGCTGAAACATGTGCCGCCGGGCGTGAAGACCTTCTACTACGCCTCCGACGACTACCGCAGCTATGAAGGCTGGAACCGCATGGCCGAGCTGGAGGCGCAACTTGTGCGGCGCGTCGACCACGCCTTCTTCGTGTCGGCAGAGCTGATGGAGCGTGCGCGGCGGGAATACGGGGTCGGTGCGGAAAAAACGTCCGTAAGCATGAACGCCACCGAAAAACGTTTTTTCCCGGAAGTCGGCGACCGCCGTCCGGCAGCGCCGCCGGCTGGCGAGCTGGAACGTCCGGTTGCGGGTATCGTCGGCGGCATCAACCACCGGTTGGACTTCAACCTGCTGCTGGCGTGCGCGGAACTTCCAGAGCTTGGAACGCTGCTGCTCGTCGGCCCGTTGCCGGATGAGCGGTCGGAAGCGCTCGGAAAATTGTTGGCGCACCCGAAGTGCGTCGCCGTCGGATCGCAACCGCACGGCACGATCCACCGCTGGTTCCAGTGTTTGGATGTCGGGCTTATTCCGTACGTGCACTCGCAGTTCAACCAAATGTGTTCGCCCATGCGGTTGTTCGATCATCTGGCCAGCGGCGCCCCGCTGGTCGCGACCGATGCCTGCGCCCAGGCGAATGGATTCGGCCAGCGGGTCGATGTTTGCGCGGAGCCGGACGCTTTCGTCGCGGCGGTGCGGCGTCATCTGGCCGCGAACGGAGCCACGCGCTCCGAGGAAATGTTTGAAGGTATTGCATGGGAGGATCGCGCGCGGGCGATGCTGTCGGTCATGGAGGATGTGGGACGTGTTTAGGATTTGCATTTGGATGAACAACCCTTCGCATTACCAGTCCGCGTTTTTCGACGCGCTGGATGCCCGCGACGATGTCGACCTGCAGGTGCGCTATTTCCAAGGGGTGCCGGGCGACCGGGCAGCCGAAGGGTGGAACAGCGACCATGCGGATAAACTATTCGAAGGATTTGTAGGCGATGAAACCGATCCCTCCTGCATCGCCGGACTGGTTCCCGACTGGCAGCACCGGGTGCACCTGATTAGCAGCAATTTCAACGCCGCCCTCGTCGACTACTTTTGCGCGAGTCGCGTAAAATGGTGCCACTGGTCGGAGATGCCGGGCATCCGGCTGGCCGAGGTGCTGGATTACCAAATGGATCTCTACCGGATACTGCGGCCGTTGATGCTGGCCGCCCGGCGGAAGGCTTGGCAGCCGGTTCGCGAGCATGCATGGGGCGCATTCGCCCAGGGCATTCTGGCGGAGAATTCATTCAAGGTGCTGGGGATTCCGGATCGGAAGATCCGGGAGTTGTACTATACGCCTGCCGCGCTGCCCGCGCTCGATCCATCCAACGCGGTGGCGATGTTTGCCCGGGGCCGCAAAGTGTTCCTCTCCGTCGGAGCCCTTTGCAAGCGCAAAGGAATCGACGTGCTGCTCAAGGCATTCGCCCGTTTGCACACCGATGACTGGTGCGTGGTCCTGTGCGGATTGGACAAGACCGACGGCGCATACCACGCGTTGGCCGCGAAGCTGGGGATAGCGGACCGGGTATTGTTCCTGGGGGCCTATCCCGCGGCGCGGATTGCCGAGGTCTATGCCGCGGCGGATGTCTTCGTCCTCTCCTCCCGGTTCGATGGATGGGGAGCGGTTTTGAACGAAGCCGCTTCGCTGGGCATGCCGTTGATCGGAACGGATCTATGCGGCGCATCGTGGCACGTCGTTGAACCCGGCTCGAATGGATTCCGTGTGCGGGCCGGGTCGGTGAAGGATCTCGCGAAAGCGCTTCAGGCCTATGTGGACGATCCCGGCTTGCTGGAAAGCTTTGGTGCAGTATCGAAGGCGCTTTTCTTCCAGGAACTTTCACCCGAAAGAAACGCGGAACGAATGGTTGAAGCCTTGCAGGCGTGGAGCGGCCAATGAATGTGGTGGCCCTGTCGGGGATCGGCCGCAGCGCCGGCGGACTTTTCTATGCCGTCAGCTCGCTGTACAAGGCCTTGGAAACAGGTGGTGCGCGCGTTTCGGTGCTGGGTGCGGACCATCGGTTTTCCGAAGAAGACCGGGCCGTGTGGAGTCCCGTTTCCGTGACGTCCTATAAAGCGTTCGGCCCATTGCAATCGTCGGTTGAACTACGTCGGTTGCTTGCCCTCGCCGATGGCGATCTGGTGCACCAGCACGGCATCTGGCTGGACGACCAATGGGCGGCGCGGCAATGGCAGAAAAAAACCAAACGACCGGTGGTTATCAGTCCGCACGGCATGCTGGATCCATGGGCTCTCCGCAACTCGGCGTGGAAGAAAAATCTGGTTGGCCGGTTGTTCGCCAACGAGTCGCTCAACCAGGCGACGTGCATCCATGCCTTGTGCCAATCCGAAGTCGATTCGATCCGGGCGTATGGCTTGAAGAATCCCGTGGCGCTGATCCCCAACGGAGTGGATCTGCCTGAGCTTGCAGAGGCGCACCCGATGGGGCAGGGCGAAAAAAAGAAACTGCTTTTCCTCGGCCGCATCCATCCCAAGAAAGGGCTCAAGGAACTGTTGCAGGCATGGGGCATGGCACATGGAACATGGCGGAAGGATTGGGAATTGGTCATCGCCGGATGGGACGACGGCGGGCATGAAAGCGGCTTGAAGGCCTTGAGCGCAGAGCTTGGCGTTGCCGATTCGGTTTCCTTTGTTGGGGCCCAGTTCGGCAACGCAAAAGAAACGCTGTTGCGCAGTGTCGATGCCTTTATCCTGCCCTCCTTTTCGGAGGGGTTGCCGATGTCTGTGCTGGAAGCGTGGTCCTACCGCCTGCCCGTTCTAATGACCGGTTTTTGCAACCTACCGGAAGGCTTCAAGGCCGACGCGGCGATCCATATCGAACCGACGGTTGAATCCATTGCGACCGGACTGGCGGAGCTGGCCGGCCTTCCACTGGAACGCCTCGGTTCAATGGGCGTCAACGGGAGGCGGTTGGTAGAGGAAACGTTTACCTGGACGACGATTGCGCGGAACATGGCCCGGGTATATGAATGGTGCCTTGCGGGCGCGAGCCGTTTGGAGCGGCCAGACTTTATTGAGATTGGTTGAACGAGATGGATACATCCATCATCATAGCGTCCTTGGGGCGCGCCAAGATTCTTGGTGAAGCCATTGCGCGGCTGGACAAGCAAACGAAAAAGCCGCTTCAGTTGATTGTCGTGGTGCACGACAAATCAGATTTGCCCGACGTGTTGCCCCAGGAGGCGATGGTTTTATTTTCGGAGAAGGGAACCACGATCCAACGCAATAGAGGCATCGATGCCTGTTCACCAGATTCGGATTTTTGGCTGTTTATCGATGACGACACCTTTTTACATCCTACATATCTGGAAAGAATGGAACGGATTTTTGAAGCAAATCCGCATGTGGCGGGCTTGTCCGGGAACCTGATCCGGAACGGGGATGTTTCGATCAATGAAGCGGATCGACTATTGCTCGACTATCAGGACGAAGGGTCCGGCCAGGCACTTGAGCGGGGAGCCTTGTACGGATGCAATTTTGGCGTCAGGGCGAGCATGGCGTCCAACATTCGTTTCGACGAACGATTGGTTTTGTATGGATGGTTGGAAGATGCCGACTTTTCAATGAATCTGGGGAGGCACGGTGGAATCTGCTACTCTCCGGAATTGATTTGCGTACATCTGATGTTCCAGAGCGGCGGGCGCTCCAACCATGTCCGGTTTGGATTTTCCCAAATCATGAATCCGTACTATCTTTGCAGGAAGAACAAGGATGTCTTTCCGTTTGCAGAGGTTCTGAAGGCCCATTGGTTGAAAAGCGTTCCAGCAAACTGTGCGGGAGCCATCGTGGGCCCGTCGAGAAAGAGCCGGGTGCAACGCTTATGGGGCAACTTGATAGCTTTCCGTTTTTTGGTGGCAGGCCGTATTGTTCCCGAACACGCATGTGAATTATGATGGCACTCAACCGGACGGCATTATGACAGACCAGCAACAGACAGGGCAGACGCTCCGCATAGAGGACAACCGGTCCGAAAGAAAGTATACGATTGGCATACAGTTGTGCCGGATCCTGTGGGCTTTCGGAAAGGTGGTTTTCCGTCTGGTCCCGCGACCGCTTTATGCGCCCCGCCGGGTCTTGCTCCGGATGTTTGGCGCAAAGATTGGAGCGCAGGTGAACATCGCCAACACGGCGACGATCTACTTCCCGTGGAACCTGGAGATAGGCGATTGGTCGTCGATCGGGGAGCATGCCTATATCTACAATTTGGGAAAGATCACGGTTGGCGAAAAGGCTACGATCTCCCAGCGTGCGCACCTTTGCGCAGGCTCCCATGACTACACCGATCCAGCGTTGCCCCTACTCACGCCGCCCATCCACATCGGCGCACAGGCGTGGATCTGCGCGGATGCGTTTGTCGGGCCGAACGTGACCGTGGGGGAGGGTGCCGTAGTCGGTGCCTGCGCCGTCGTCTTCAAGGACGTCGAATCGTGGAGTATTGTGGCGGGCAATCCGGCGCGCTTTGTCAAAATACGGGAAATGAAGGGAAGCCAATAACATGCCTGCCGTATCCATCCTGATTCTAACCAAGAACGAAGAGATCAACATCGACCGCTGCCTCGATGCCGTGTCATGGTCGGACGACATCGTCGTATACGATTCGTTCAGCGACGACCGCACGGTCGAGTTGGCTGAAAAGCGCGGCGCACGGATTGTCCAGCGCAAGTTCGACAACTGGTCGGCGCATCAAAACTGGGCGGTCGCCAACATCAAATTCAAACATCCGTGGGTATACTATACCGATGCGGATGAAACCTGCGACGATCAGCTGCGGGGAGAATTGGAACGCCTTGCCGAGTTGGGCGATGAGAACGCGGCTTTCCAGGTCCGCCGCAAAGATTATTTCATGGGGCGCTGGCTGAAGCGGTCCCAACTGTATCCGACGTGGATCACCCGCGTCTTTCGGCCCGAGCGGATCCGGTACGAGCGCCTGGTCAATCCCGTTGCCGTCGTCGACGGGAAGACGGGTTCCCTGCAAGGGCACATTATCCACTATCCGTTTTCCCATGGCGTCGGCCATTGGTTCGACCGCCATAACAAATATTCAGACATGGAGGCGCAGGACTTGATCAAAGAGGTTTCGGGAAGCTTCCGCTTTGCCGAACTCGTTTCCCGCGATGCCGCCACGAAGCGCCGCGCGCTCAAGACCCTGGCCTACCGCATGCCCGGACGTCCGTTGCTGATGTTTGCCTATCTCTATTTCTTCCGTCTGGGCCTGCTCGACGGCATGCCCGGCCTCCGCTACTCCATCATGCGCTCGATGTATGAGTACATGATCGATTTGAAGGTTGCTGAAATCCGCTACAATCGCAAGCACACGCAGAACTCATGAAAATCTCGATCATAACCGCCACCTATAATTCCGAAGCGAGCATCCTGTGCACCCTGCGCTCCATTGCGGAGCAGGAGTATCCGCGCGAGCTGATCGAATGGATCGTTGTCGACGGGGCATCGACCGACCGCACGCTGGAGTTGGTCAAGGCCGCGGACTTCCAGCCTGATCGGCTCGTGTCGGAGCCGGACAAGGGATTGTACGACGCGCTGAACAAGGGCGTTCGGCTGGCCACCGGCGACCTTGTCGGATTTCTGCACGCCGACGATTTTTTTGCATCGCCCGGCGTGTTGAACCGCATTGCCTGCGCCCTGCGCAATTCAGGTGCCGAGGCCGTCTATGGAGACTTGCAATATGTCCAAGACTTGGCGGATGGCGGCTTTGGCGTGGTACGGGATTGGAAGAGCGGAATCTACTACCGCCGCAACCTGAAATGGGGATGGATGCCGCCGCATCCGACGCTTTACCTGAAGCGTGAAATCTATGAACGCGCCAAATTGGAAAACGGCGAATATTTCGACACCTCGTTCACCTGCGCGGCCGACTATGATTTCATGCTGCGTATCTTCGCCCGGCACGAGGTCGAGCCGGCCTATCTCAAAATGGTGTTCGTCAAGATGCGGCTCGGCGGGATCAGCAACCGCAGCCTGAAACATATCGTCCAAAAGTCGCGGGAGGACTGGCGCGCCATCCGGCGCAACCACATCGGGCATCTCCATACACTGGTTTGGAAGAATGTCGGGAAACTCGGCCAGTTCATTCGCCGCTAATGGATCCCCGTCCATTTGTCGTCTTGACCCTGAAACTCGTTTCAATGATCGAACTCCCATGAAAACATTGTTGCCGCATCCTGATACTTCGCCGAAACATGCTACGGTCATCGATTGGCTGCATGTCGGATCCGCCTATGCCCCGGAACATCCGGCTGCATGTTTTGGCTCCAACGTGGTTTCCCATTTTGAGCTCAATGCCCGGGGAAACCGCATTGCACACTATTTGATCCGGCATAGCGTCAAGCGTGGCGACCGGGTCGGGATGTGCCTCGACCGGTCGATCGAGATGGTGGCTGCGCTGGTCGGGATCCTGAAGGCGGGCGCGGCCTATGTCCCGCTTGACCCTTCCTATCCGCGGGATCGGTTGGCCATGATGCAGGAGGATGCAGGCTTGCGCTGCGTGCTGACTCATTCCGCCCACGCCGACCTGTTCGAACATGGTGCGGGATCGCTGCTGGTTTGGGAAAAGATCGAAGGGGATATCGCTGCGGAACCTTCCAGTCCAGCGGATATCGCTATCGATCCGGAAGACATTGCCTACGTGATCTTCACCTCTGGTTCGACCGGCCGCCCGAAAGGTATTTCGATGCCGCACCGCGCGTTGGCCAATCTCGTCGAATGGCAACTCGAGCGCAAGACCTTCAAACCCGGTGCTCGCGTGCTGCAATATTCCAGCATCAGCTTCGATGTCTCCTTCCAGGAAATCGCAACGACGATTGCTTCGGGCGGCACGCTCTATCTCGTTTCCAACGACGACCGCAAGGATCCGCGCAAGCTGCTCGCGCAGCTCGTCGACCAGAAGATCGAACGCCTCTTCCTTCCCTACGTCGCCATGCGCAGCATCATCGAAGCCGCCCACATGATTGGCATCTATCCGGTCGACCTGAAGGAAACCATCACCGCCGGCGAGCAGTTGCGCGTCGACGATGCCGTTCGCGACTACTTCCAGCGGATTGACAGCGCATCGCTCGACAACCAATACGGCCCGTCCGAGACGCACGTCATCACCGCCCATTTGCTGGAAGACGACCCTTCCGGCTGGCCGGATCTTCCCAGCATTGGGACCGCGCTGAAAAACTGCGGCACGATCATTCTCGATGAAAACATGCAACCGGTACCTGATGGCGAAGAGGGTGAACTGTATCTGGCCGGTCGCAACCTGGCCCATGGCTACATCGGCCGCGACGACCTTACGAAGCAAGTTTTCATCCCCAGCCCGTTCGATGTCCCGGAACGGCCGATCCTCTACAAGAGTGGCGACCTTGCCCGATACCATGCCGACGGCTCCATCGATTTTCTCGGACGGCGGGACCACCAGATCAAGGTGCTCGGGCACCGGATCGAGCCGGGCGATATCAACAACACCGCTTCGCAGCTGCCCGGCATCGGCCAGTGCCTGACCCATGCCTTCCGCGGTTCGGACGGCGGGCTCAAACTGGCGGCATACTATACGGTCAAGGAAGGTGCGGCGGTTTCGTTCGCGGAACTGCGCCGCCATCTCGATGCCAAGCTGCCCGACTACATGGTTCCGGCGTTCCTCATTCAAATCGACTCGATCCCGTATACGCCCAGCGGCAAGGTCGACCTGAAGTCGCTGCCCAAACCCTCCATCGAAAACAGCCAGTACGCCGGCGAGGAAGTCCGCTACGAATCGAAAACCGAAGAGACGCTTTCCAGTATCTGGAGCGAGTTGCTCGGGCTCGACGGCATTCCGCGGTCGGCCGACTTTTTCGAGCTGGGCGGCGACTCCCTGCGAGCGGTCACCCTGTTCCTGAAAATCCAGCAGCGCTTCGGCCAGGACCTTCCGCTGGCCACGTTGACGCATGCTTCGATCCTTGCGGATCTGGCACGCCTGATTGATGGCGAAAGCGACGCCCCCGATCTTTCCGGTTACCGTTCGCTCAAGATGATCCAGCCGGGCGATGAAGGAATCGTTCCGCTCTTCCTGGTGCATGGAGGGCAGGGGAACGTGCTGGTCTTCAATAATTTCGCGAAGAGCCTTGGTGCCCGCCAGCCCGTCTACGCTTTCCAATGGTCGGGTTGGGATGGATACCGGGGCGCGTCCGATATCCGCTCGATGGCGCGCGCCTACCGCGACGAGCTGCTGCGGTTCCTCCCCGAAGGCCCGCTGCGGCTGGGCGGCTACTGCATCGGCGGCCTGATCGCCATTGAGCTGGTGCGTCTGCTCGAAGAAACGGGACGGTCGATCGCCGCGCCGCTGGTGGTGTGGGACTCGCCCAACCTCGAATCGATCCACTATCGCAAGGACGAACCGTGGGACAGCGCCAAAACCATCGAGGCCTTCAATATGATGAAGGCGGGGCTCGAAGCCATCCGCATGGAAACCACGGTCGATCCGGTCAACGTGCCGCAGTCTGATTATTCCCCACCCGCCGGCAAGGCCGCGCTGATCCGCTCCGTACCCGGCCTCGTGTCGCTGTTGCGCGCGGCCAAGGCCTTCAAGTTGTATCTGCCAACGGTGCCGACCCGCGTCCGGATTGCGGCGATGCTCGCGGTCGGAACGCCGTTGCCGATAGAACTACGCTCGCAGTATTGCCTTTGGATGATGGTGAAGGCGGTGGAGCGCCACCGCAGTTCGAAGCACGCCGGTGACGTGCTCTACTTCCGCTCCGACTGCGTGGTCGGCCGCTACTTCGGCCTGCGCGGTTGGTGGGACGATCCGTTCCTCGGCTTTGCCGAGGTTTGCGTTGGCCGCTTCGAGGCGCACGCCATAGGCGGCGGGCATACGGATGTTTTGGATATTCCCGAAATGAGTGAAATCGTGAAGAGAACGTTCCAATGCGTGGAATAGGCCGGAGATCGACCATGGTATTCAGGCTGGCCGCCGTGGTCTACCTGCTGATGTTGGGCTACTTTGCGTTCAAGCCGTTCCGCCTCGTGCCCCATTGCTTCGATACGGGCGGAACGGTGATGTGGAATGCAGACCGGACGGCTGTCCGCATCGCCCCCGGCGGCGCGCTGGAGGACAAGCGGGATTCCGCCCGGCTGCGGAACGCGCTGGTGGCCAGCGGGAAGATGTCCTTGGAAGTGGTGCTTCGCACCGGGTCCTTGAACCAATCGGGACCGGCCCGCATCGTCTCGTATTCACGCGATCCCATGAGCCGTAATTTCACCTTGGCCCAGGAGGGCAATGGGTTGGCGTTCCGGTTGCGCACCACCAGCACCGATCTCAACGGAATGCTGCCCTGCCTCGTTGTGCCGGGCGTGTTCGACACCTCGCGCCGCCAGCATCTTGTTGTGACCTACGATGGAACAACGGTGCGGCTATATGTAGATGGCGTGGCATCGCCGGGAGCAGAGGCTTTGACCGGCGGATTTGAAAACTGGGGCAGGGACCATGCCTTGACGGTGGGTGATGAAGCTACGGGGGAGCGGCTGTGGTTGGGCGAGATATACAGGATTGTCCTGTATGACCGGGCGCTGGCCACGGATGAAGTGAAACGGCTTTACCATGGTGAAACCATGGAACCGAATCCGGCGGCGGTGGTTGAATACGCGTTCAACGGAGATGTTCCGGCAGGGATGAAGCCCCTCCGATATCGGAATCTGTTTGTCGTCTCGGACTTGTCCATCTTCGACCGGTCCGATTGTCTTGCGAATATTTTTGGTTTTATCCCGCTCGCACCGCTGCTGTTCTTTGCTTTGCCGGTGGCGGTACGCCCCCGGAAGTTCGTCGCGGTGGTGGTCGCTTCCGTCCTGCTCGGCGGTGCGATCAGCGGGTTGTTCGAAGTAGTGCAGCGCTATATCGTGGGCCGTGTTCCGAGCGTGCTGGATATCGCCTGCAACGTTCTAGGTTCATTGCTTGGAGCATTGATTCTGTGGTCTGTTGGATCCAAGGTTCGCAATCGCGGACGGTTGAATGTTTAAGGAAAGGAAAAATATGAAAATCATCATAGTAGGAAATCTGGGCTATATCGGCCCGAGCGTAACCGACCGGTTCCGGTCGAGCTTCCCCGATGCGGAGTTGATCGGTTTCGATATCGGCTACTTCGCCCACAGCCTGAGCAACGCGACCTGCCTGCCGGAGGTTAAACTCAATCAGCAGGTCTTCGGCGACATCCGGAAATTCCCGGAAGAACTGCTCGAAGGAGTCGATGCGGTGGTCGATCTGGCGGCGATCTCGAACGATCCGATGGGCAAGCAGTTCGAGGAAGTCACCATGGACGTCAACTATCGCGCCGCCATCCGGCTGGCCGAAATGTGCAAGCGCAACGGCGTGAAGTCGTTTGTCTATGCCTCCAGTTGCAGCATGTACGGCGAAGCCAGCGCCTATCCCAAAAAGGAGGACGACTCGCTCAATCCGCTGACGGCCTACGCCCGTTCGAAGGTCGCCGCCGAAAAGGATTTGAAGCCGCTGGCCGATGACAACTTTACGGTCACCTGCCTGCGCTTTGCCACGGCCTGCGGGTTCACGAGCCGCGTGCGCCTTGACCTGGTGCTCAACGACTTCGTGGCCGGGGCGTTGGTGAACAAGGAGATTGGAATTTTGAGCGACGGCACGCCGTGGCGTCCGATGATCAACACCAAAGATATGGCGCGCGCGTTCGAGTGGGGTGTGCTGCGCACAAAGGAACTCGGCGGTGCATTCCTCGCCGTCAACACCGGCTGCACCGAGTGGAACACCCAGGTCAAGCCGCTGGCCGAAGCCATCGCCGCGCAGATTCCCGGCTCCAAGGTAAGCACCAACCCGGACGCCGTTCCGGACAAGCGCTCGTACCGCGTCAACTTCGACCTCTACAAGAAGCTTGCCCCCGACCATCAACCGCAGTGCGATTTGCAGAGCACGATCAGCGAGGTGAAGGAAAATCTCGAAGCGATGAACTTCAACGATCCGAATTTCCGCGAATCGCAATTCATCCGCTTGAAGGTGCTGGCCCGGTTGCGCGAACGCGGACTGCTGAACGACAACCTGGAGTGGATATGAAGTTTACCGAAACCAAGTTGAAGGGGGCCTATCTCGTCGAGATCCAGAAGATCGGGGATGATCGCGGCTTCTTCGGCCGGGCGTGGTGCCAGCGGGAGTTCGAAGACCACGGACTCAACGTCGGCATCAAGCAGATCAACACCTCGTTCAGCCGGGAGAAGGGAACGCTGCGAGGCCTGCACTACCAGACCGATCCGTTCCAGGAGGTCAAGTTTGTCCGCTGCACCCAGGGCCGGATCTTCGATGTCATCGTCGATCTGCGTCCTGAATCGCCGACCTTCCTGCAGTGGGACGGCTACGAACTCAGCGCGGAGAATGGACGGATGCTCTATGTCCCCGAGCATTTCGCCACCGGCTTCCTGACGCTGGAGGACAACTGCGGAATGTACTACACCACCACCGAGTTCTACGCGCCCGCCGCCGCGCGCGGCCTGCGCTACAACGATCCCGCGATCGGCATCGAATGGCCGGGCGAAATCATCAGTATTTCCGACGTGGATCGCGATCGTCCCGATCTCGACCCCGGCAATCTTTAATAAGGAAGGAAAGTATGAAACACACAGCCTGTCCATGTTGCAAAGGCGTGGATCTTGAGGACTTCTTCACCATCCGGAATGCGCCGACCCAAAGCCTGGTCACCATCAAGAACCGTGATGAGGCGCTGGCGATCCCGCGCAGCGACATCGTCCTCACGTTTTGCAACCAATGCGGATTTATCTTCAACAGCGAATTCGATACGTCGATCGACTACTTCACCCAAGGCTACGAGGACCAGCAGGGTTTTTCCCCGACCTTCGTGAAGTTCCTTGCCGGGGTGTCGGAACGCTTCATCGAAAAGTATGGAATCCGCAACAAGCAAGTCGTCGAGATCGGCTGCGGCAAAGGCGACTTCCTGAACCTCTTTTGCAAGATTGGTGGCAACAGGGGTGTCGGCATCGATCCGGCCTGGGTTCCGGGTCGCGGAGAGGAAAATCCAGACGTCCGCTTCATCAAGGAATTCTATGCCGAGCAACATGGCGAAATAAGGCCGGACTGCATCACCTGCCGCCATACGCTCGAACACATCCACGACACGCACGGGTTCATGCAGACCATCCGGAACTCGGTCAAGGCTTCCAGTCCGGTTCTCTCTTTCGAGGTGCCCTGCATCGTGCGCATTCTCGACATCCAGGCGTTCTGGGACATCTTCTACGAACATTGCACCTATCTGAGTCCCGGCTCGCTCGCGCGACTCTTCCGGTCGACCGGCTTCGAGGTGCTCGACATGTATCTGGAGTACGACAACCAATATCTCTTCATCGAGGCGAAGCCCGTCGGCAAGCCCTCGGACAAAATCCATCCGATGGAGGAATCCGTTGCGGAGTTGAAAGCCAAGACCCGCGTCTTTGTCGAAAAGATCAACACCCAGCTCGGCGAATGGCGCGAACGGTTGGAGCGGTTCAAGGCCGACGGGAAAAAGGTTGTCGTCTGGGGTGGGGGATCGAAGTCCGTCGGCTTCCTGACGCAGTTCGACGACATCGGCGTCATCGCGCACGTTGTCGACATCAACCCGCACATGAAAGGGAACTTTATACCCGGCATTGGAAAGCAATACGTCACCCCCGACTTCCTCGCAGAATACAAGCCCGACGTCGTCATCGTCATGAACTCCGTCTACATGGCCGAGATCCAAAAGAGCCTCGCCGACCGCGGGCTTCACCCGGAAATGCTGGGGCTGTAAGGGGATGAAAAAACAATATGCACACAGTCCGTAAAATCATCCTATTGGCCGCAACGGCTATGGCTGGCTCCACCCATGCCGACCTGTTCGGCACGGGCACGAACCAGTTCAGTATCGACTTCGTATCGATCGGCCATGCGGGCAACGCGGCGGACACCACCGGCTACGGCGCGGTCGGTTACACCTACCGCATCGGGCGCACCGAGGTCTCCATCGACCAGTTCTTCAAGGCCCGCGCCGCCGATGGGATGATCGGAGATGGGAACGAAAACTATTGGAACGATGGATTTCGGACGGTTGGGGTCGATGCCCCCGCCTCGCGGATGACTTGGTTCGATGCGGCCATGTTCTGCAACTGGCTGACGACGGGCAACGCCTACACAGGCGTCTACCAATTCAATGGAAGCGGGACGCTGGTGGCGGTCGACCGAGCCTACCGCAACGGCAGCGGTCTGGCCTACGTGCTGCCCACCGAGGACGAGTGGTACAAGGCGGCCTACTTCAAGCCCGATGGAAGCGGCTACTCGCTATATGCCAGCGGGTTGGGCTCGGTTCCCATACACGGCACCGCCAACGGCTGGAACTATTACAACGGCGGCTATGTAAACGAGCATCCGAACGACACTTGGACGGTGGGCTTTGGTGCCGAAGAGCAAAACGGCACCCATGACATGATGGGCAATGTAAAGGAATGGACTGAGAGCGCGGTGGACGGAACGCTCGACAACATGAACGAGGATCGCTCCAGCAGAGGGGGGGAATACGGTACTGATGAATACGACCTACGCTCAACGGCTCGATTATCCCGCCCTCCCACGGGACAAATTAGTAATCTTGGCTTTCGTGTTGCGGCGATTCCCGAGCCCTCCAGTGCCTTGATGCTGTTGGTTGGCTCGGGCGGGTTGATTTTCTATCGCCGGGCCAGACGCCGGCAGATGGAGCAGCATGTTTCCCGCAAGGATTTCGGGTAGATGTCCTCCTCCTTACAAGATGGTTGCTATAATTTGTTCCAATCTGCGGAAGGTGTGGAGTAGCTTTCCGCCATATCGACGGGATTCAACGATCCAAGGATAACCTGAAATGAAGATGCGCTGGGCCATTCTGATTGCGGCAACCACCATGGCTGCCGGTGCCCGTGCCGATGTGTTCGGAACGGGAACCAACCAGTTCTCGGTCGATTTCTCCGAGATAGGCCATACTGGAAACATAGCGGATGAGACGGGCCATGGCGCGGTCGGCTACTCCTACCGCATGGGTGTGCACGAAGTGACGCTCGACCAGTTTGCGAAGGCCTGCGCCGCGGACGGACGCATCGGCAGTGGCAACGAAGGCTACTGGAACGATGGCGTCCGCACGGTGGGCACCAACGCGCCGGCGTCCTATGCCTCCTGGTACGAAGCGGCCAAATTTTCAAACTGGCTGACGAGCGGCGATGCGTATGCCGGCGCCTACCAGTTCGATACCAACGGCACGCTGGTGGCGGTGGACCGCAATGCCGCCCGGGCAACCTATGGCACGATCTATGTGCTTCCGACCGAGGACGAGTGGTACAAGGCCGCCTACTACAAGCCGGTGAACGACGGTTCCTACTCGTCCTTCAGCAGCGGCACGGGTGCCGCTCCGATCCGGGGAACGACCAATGGCTGGAACTACAGCGAATGGGTATGGAACGTGGCTTCCAACCGTTTCGACGTGTATACCGTGAACAGTCCGCCGAACCTGATGTGGGAAACCGGCTTTGGCGGCGAAGAGCAGAACGGCACCTACGACATGAACGGCAACGTCTGGGAATGGAACGAAAGTGCGGCCGACGGCGTGCTCGACGACATGGCGGAGGGGCGCGTGATCCGCGATGGTGGCGCCACCGATGACACCTACCACATGGCCGCCGGATTTCGCCACGACCCGTTCAGCCCGACGAACGAGCACGCGCTGGTCGGCTTCCGCATAGCGGCCATTCCCGCCAGCCACTATTTGATTTCTGTCACGGTGGTTGGCAGCGGCACGGTCAACGTGACCAATGGGTGGCAGGTGGCGGGAACCAATTTGGCGCTTGTCGCGACCCCCGACACCAACTGGCTGTTCATGGGATGGAGCGGCGATCTTGCGGGCGACTACACGACGGCCAGCACCAATTTGGTTATCGATGCCGGAAAGTCCATCACGGCCCTGTTCTCCGACGATGCGGACGGCGATGGCTTGACCAACGGCGAGGAAACCGTTCTGGGCACCGATCCACGGAATAGCGACACCGATGGCGACCTGATTCCCGATGGGCAGGAAGTTGCGCTGGGGTTGGATCCCCTGATCAGCAATACGGGCATGGACAGCGACGGCGACGGGCTGGGCGATGTTTATGAAGTCAACACCCTCGGTACCAATCCGCTGGCCACCGACAGCGATTCCGATGGCCTGGGGGACTACGCGGAAGTGCATAACATCGTGGCCTGGGGCGACAACTATTATAAGCAAACGGTTGTGCCGTCGAATGTGGTCAATGCCGTGGCGCTCGCGGCGGGTGGCTTCCATGGACTGGCTCTTTTGGCCGATGGCAACATCGTGACCTGGGGCGACAACTACTACCATCAGTGCGATGTCCCCGCCGCGGCTTCCAATGTGCTTTCAATTGCCGCGGGCGATGCCCACAGCTTGGCCGTTCTTTCCAACGGAACCGTTGTCGCCTGGGGCGACAACTACTACCAGCAGGGCAACGTTCCGCTTTCCGCAACCAATATTGTGGTGGCGGCGGGTGGGGTTGAACACAGCCTGGCGTTGGGGGATGACGGGCATGTCGTGGCCTGGGGCAGCAATACCGGCGGAGTGCTGGACGTTCCGCTCTCCGCCACGAATGCGATACAGATCGCGGCCGGCGACTACCACGACATGGCCTTGCTCGCAGATGGACAGGTCGTGGCGTGGGGCGGCAATGCCAACGGGGCGTGCAATGTTCCCGCAGGGGCAACCAACGCCGTGGCCATTGCCGCCGGAGGATCGCACAGCCTGGCCCTCCTCGCCGATGGCCACGTACTGGCGTGGGGGCTGGACGACCTGGGACAGTCCACGGTTCCGGCGGGTGTATCCAATGTCGTCGCCATTGGCGCCGGTGCGTATCACAGCATGGCGGTGCGTTCCGATGGCAGCACCCTCGTGTGGGGCAATCCCTTCTATGGCATAAAGACCGTTCCTTCCCGGGTGAAGTATCCCGCGTCCATCGACGCGGGAAGGCTGTTCAACCTCGCGCTGCTGGATCCGACCGATCCCCTGGTTGCCGATAGCGATGCCGACGGGCTGTCGGACGGCGACGAAGTCAACACGTATGGCACCAATCCGTTGGTGGCCGACAGCGATGCCGATGGGATGCCCGACGGCTGGGAAGCGGCGAATGGACTGAATCCGTTGGTGAACGATGCTGCGCTGGACAACGATGCCGATGGCTTGGCAAACCTCGCCGAGTATGGATTGAGTACGGCCCCGACGAATTCGGATAGCGATGCCGACACGATGCCCGATGGCTGGGAAGTGGCGCACGGACTGGATCCCCTGGTCGACGATGCCGCTCTGGACTTGGATGCCGACGGTTTATCGAATCTTGCCGAGTATGGGCTGGGTACCGATCCGGCAAACGCGGACAGCGACGCCGATGGACTGGCCGATGGCGACGAGGTCAATGTGCATGGAACCAATCCGTTGGTTGCGGATAGCGATACCGATGGGATGCCCGACGGCTGGGAAGTGGCGAACGGACTCGATCCCTTGATCAACGACGCAGCTTTGGACAACGATTCGGACGGGTTGACCAATCTCGAAGAGTATGGGTTGGGCACCGATCCATTGAATCCCGACAGCGACGCCGACGGATTGACGGACGGAGCCGAGGTGAACACGCATGGCACAAACCCTCTATCTGCAGATAGCGACGCCGACGGATTGACGGACGGTTGGGAAGTGGCGCATGGGCTGGATCCCTTGGTCGACGATACCGTGCTGGACAACGATGCCGACGGATTGACCAATCTTGAAGAGTATGGGTTGGGCACCGATCCGTTGAATCCCGATAGCGATGCCGACGGGTTGACGGACGGAGCCGAGGTGAACACGCATGGCACCGATCCGTTGGATTCCGATTCCGACCACGACGCCATGCCGGATGGCTGGGAGGTGGGCTTCGCGTTGAATCCGCTGGTGACGAACGCCCTGGCCGATGCGGATTCGGATGGCCGGGCGGATCTCTACGAGTTTGCCATGGGCGGCGATCCGACCAATGCCTTGGATGCCGGGCCAGTTCCCTTCTACGTGGTCGCGCAGATCGGCGGCACCAACTGGCTCGACTACGTCCATGCGCGCCGCACCAATGCGGTTAGCCTTGGATTGGCCTACGGGCTGGAACTGGTGGACGATCCACTCACGGGGATCTGGACGAACGGCGGATATGCCATCACGGGACAAGCCAGTTCAAGCAACGGCTTCGAGACGGTCACCAACCGCATGGATCAATGGGCGTCCACCAACCTCTATATCCGCCTGACGGTTTCCATGAGCAACGCGGTGGTCTATTCCGCCGTCACGCAAATCACGCCGCTGGATCTGTGGGCGGGCGGATTCGGCCTCTATGGAACCAACGCCGCGCCGGCGGCCGACCCGGATGGGGACGGGCTGGACAACGCAGCGGAATTCAATGCCGGAACCAATCCGGCTTTGGCCGACAGCGATGGTGACGGTCTGCCCGACGGCTATGAACTCGGGCATGGCAGCGATCCGCTCGTCGACGACGCGGCCCTGGACGCCGATTCGGACGGCCTGTCGAACCTCGCCGAATACGGCCTCGGCACCGATCCACAGGTGGCCGACAGCGATGCCGACGGCCTGTCCGACGGCGACGAGGTGAACACCTATGCCACCGATCCGCTGTTGGCCGACTCCGACGCAGATGGCTTGAACGATGGTTGGGAAGTGGCGCACGGCCTCGATCCACTGGTTTCCGATTCCGGTGCCGATGCGGATGCCGATGGATTGAGCAATAGCGAAGAGTTTGGGCTGGGCACCAATCCGCAACTGGCCGACAGCGATGGCGACGGTTTGTCCGACGGCATGGAAGTGAACACCTATTCCACCGATCCGTTGTCTGCCGACAGCGACGGCGATTTCATGCCGGACGGATGGGAGGTTTCGTTCGCCCTCGATCCACTGGCGACGAATGCCCTGGCCGATGCGGATTCGGATGGCCGCGCGGATCTCTACGAGTTCGCCATGGGCGGCGATCCGACCAATGCCTTGGATGCCGGGCCTGTTCCCTTCTACGTGGTCGCGCAGATCGGCGGCACCAACTGGCTCGACTACATCCATGCGCGCCGCACCAATGCGGTTAGCCTTGGATTGGCCTACGGGCCGGAACTGGTGGACGATCCACTCACGGGGATCTGGACGAACGGCGGCTATGCCATCACGGGACAAGCCGGTTCAAGCAACGGCTTCGAGTTGGTCACCAATCGCATGGAACAATGGGCGTCCACCAACCTCTATATCCGCCTGACGGTTTCCACGAGCAACGCGGTGGTCTATTCCGCCGTCACGCAAATCACGCCGCTGGATCTGTGGGCGGGCGGATTCGGTCTCTATGGAACCAACGCCGCGCCGACGGCCGACCCGGACGGGGACGGGCTGGACAACGCAGCGGAATTCAATGCCGGAACCAGTCCGGCGGATGCCGATACCGATGGCGACACCTTGCCGGATGGCTGGGAGCTCGCGAACGGGCTGAATGCGCTCGTCGCCGATGCCGCATTGGATCCCGACACCGATGGACTGTCGAACCTCGCGGAGTATGGTTTAGGCACCGATCCGCAGAATCCGGACTCCGACGCCGACGGATTGACGGACGGAGCCGAGGTGAACACGCACGGCACCAATCCGCTCAATGCCGATACCGATGCCGATGGATTGAACGATGGCGACGAAGTCAACACCTATGGCACCGATCCCCTCGTTGCGGACAGCGATGCGGATGGGTTGGGCGATGGCGACGAGATCAACGTGCATGGTACCAATCCCTTGGTCGCGGACAGCGATGATGATGGGTTGCTTGATGGTGCCGAGGTCAACACGTATGGCACCAACCCCCTGGTGGCCGACAGCGACGGGGATGGCCTATCGGATGGCGTCGAGGTGATGGTCCAAGGCACCAACCCGCTCAATGTGGATACGGATGGGGATACCTTCTGGGACGGGCAGGAAGTCGCCAACGGCGGCAGTCCGCTGGTCAGCGATCTCTGGCGCATCGACCATATCCGCAACAATGGTTCCACATACAACCTGTATCCATCGAACTCCGTTTTGGATCTCAGTATTGGGCAGGCTGGTTTTGTCGTGACCAATGGAACGGCATGGCTGTCGCTCCAACTGGAAGAATCGAAGGATCTCATCACATGGACCAACGCGGGCGACCAGATGATATGGAGCATCCCGGTCGATTTGAGCAACGCCTTCTACCGCGTCCGCTCGAGTCATTGATGAACCGCGAATGCACACCAATGGCCGCGAATGTAGACGAAGCTTCCAGCTTCGTTGCGGACGCGCGGAAAGCCCCGGTGGCCTGCGATAAAACTCCAAAAGAAGACACTTCATGGACTGACTCTTTTGCTCCCGCCTTAGGTTTAATATGCCAGTACCGCCCGCTCCTATAGATCCCGGTGTCCTCGAACACCTGGTGTATGAGGCATTGTCAGAGCTTGGCTGGCATGCTGATGCGAAGCGTCTGGCAAATCGGATCGCCTGCTTGCACATTGGACTACCCCGCGAAGACGAGTTCGCTGTTGTTTGCTCATGGCTTGGCAGATGTGTTCTGATCCACAAGCTCAATCAGCACGTGGCACCGAAAAACTCGTCGGATACCTTTCGGATACCAGATTTACTTGCTGTTTTCCGAGTTGATGGCAAAGAAATCCCAGTGCTTGTCGAAGTCAAGTCCAAGCAATCTAGAACACTTTCCTTTAGGCATGACTACTACGCAGGGCTAAAGCGTTATGCTGACACCGTTCGACTCCCGATCCTTGTAGCTTGGAAGTATAACGGTCTTTGGACTCTGTTTGATATTGAACACATGGTTCTTGCAAAAACGAACTTTAACGTAACGTTCGAAAAAGCGATGGCCGAGGGACTGCTCGGAATTCTGGCGGGGGACTTTTCGTACAGCCTAGCGAAAGGAGCAGGGTTGCATATCCGAATGCGAAAAGATGAATTGATATCGGAGTTACAAGGCTGCCAGAAGTGGAAGGCGGTTATTGATGACACGTATCATACGGATGGAAGCGGCCAAGAGCGGCGGGATCTATCACCCGCCGTTCAATCCCTATTTTTTGCACACACCCTTGAAGAATCTGAAATCCACAGCGCAACGCACGTCCACATGCATTTTACAATCGGGGAGGATAAGAACAAATTCGCTCACATGTCTCTTGTTAGACTCCTGAACTGGCAAGAGCCTACCGATAGATCTGTAGATTGGCGAAGCGTTGCGACGAGACCAGTCACAATTCCGGGCGTGACTGACTTTGAAAAATCCGCTGAAGAAGCTATGCGCGAAAAACTCGTTACCCATATCTTCCATTTTAAGCCTCAAACTATACCGAGATTTTTAGATGCAACCTAACCCATCGGAAACAATATAAAAGGCCAACCCGCACATTGTAACATTCCATTTTATTCTTTCTGAACGATAGCGGTACGAAGACACTATACGGCAACGATGAACAATCAAATGACATTCAAGGATCCGGTGATGGACGAGGGGCAGGCGTCGTTCGAGATCGGGACGGAGCGGGCGACGTACCTGTACCACAAGGCTGGGTGCGGATTTTCGAGCTTGGTCGACCGGGACGGCAACGACTGGATTGGCTATCGCCCGAAGGGCGGACCGAAGGGCGACTACCGCGGCATTCCAAACATGGGCTACGACACCTTCGGCCATCCGGGCTACGAAACGGGGCGGTCGGAACTGCTGGCCGCGTCGCCGTCGCTCGTGCAGTTCAGGTCGTCGACCGCCGATGGCGCATGGGAGGTGGAGTGGAACATCCTTCCGACCCATGCAACGATGACGGGTCTGAAGATCGCCGCGCCGGTTTGGCTGCTCTACGAGGGAACGCCGGGCGGCAAGTTCAACCCTAAGACCCAGTTCATGTTTTTTTCGGACGGGACGCGCATGGGTTGCGCCGAAACACGTCGGAAGGAAACGCCGGATCCCAAATGGGTGGCGTTCTGCGACCCGAAGACCCGGCGCAGCCTGGCGCTGGCCTATGGCGGCCCGGATTCCTTTATCGATACCTATTGGCCGATGGGCGGCAAAGGCGGCATGACGGTGTTCGGGTTTGGACGAACCGACGAAAACGGATTCGGGTTCCATGTCCAGCGCGTGCCCTTCACCTTGTCCTTCGCGCTGGTGGAGAGTATTTGTTTCGAGGAGATCGAGGCGTTTGTGCGGACCTATCTTTTGAAAGGCTAACCATGGCAGCAAAAACAGTAGATTATCTGATCATCGGTGGCGGGATCATCGGGGTGAACATGGCGCTGCATTTGAAGCGCCGGAATCCCGGCGCTTCTGTGTGCGTGGTGGACAAGGAACCGGAGCTGGGACTGCATGGCAGCGGCCGCAACAGCGGAGTGGTGCATTCGGGGTTCTACTATACGGCCAACAGCCTCAAGGCCCGTTTCACGCGCGACGGCAACGTCGCGATGAAAAACTACATCCGCGAACACGGCATTCCGTTGAACGAGTGCGGCAAGCTGGTGGTGGCGAAGGACGAGTCGGAGCTGGCGACGCTGGACGTGTTGTTGCAGCGCGGACAGGCGAACGGCGTCGAGTTGCATAAGATCACGGAAGCGGAAGCGAAGGAAATCGAGCCGCGCGTGAAAACCTTTCAACAGGCCCTGTGGAGTCCGAATACGGCGACCGCCAATCCGGTGCCGGTATTGGAAGCGTTCCGCAAGGACGCAACGGATTTGGGGATCGAATTTTTTTGTTCGGAACCTTTCATGAAGTGCAATGGCAACCGGGTGTGGACGAGGACGCTGGAGTTCGACGCGGGCTATGTCATCAACGCCGCGGGGCTTTACGCCGACCGGGTGGCGCATCCATTCGGATTCGGCCGCAAGTATGCGATCCTGCCGTTCAAGGGCCTGTATCTAAAATCCAGCGAACCGGTAGGGAGTTTCAAGACCAACATCTATCCGGTGCCGAATCTGCAAAACCCGTTCCTTGGCGTGCATGTGACGGTGACGGTCGACGGCCATCACAAGATCGGCCCGACGGCGATCCCGGCCTTCTGGCGCGAGCAGTACAAGGGAATGGAAAACTTTAGTTTTCGGGAGTTGCTGGAAACGACGGGGATGGGTTCGCAGCTGATGCTGAAGGCCGATTTTGATTTTCGCAGGCTGGCGCGCGAGGAGCTGCGCAAATACAACCGCGCCCATCTCGTCAAGTTGTCGCAATCGCTGGCGACGGGGTTGGATCTGCCGACGTTGACGCATTGGGGGCCGTCGGGCATCCGGGCGCAATTGCTCAACATGGAGACCAAGAGTCTGGAGATGGATTTCGTGTTCGAGGGCGACGGCAAGTCGTTCCACGTGCTGAACTCGGTTTCACCGGGATGGACCTGTTCGATTCCCTTTACCGCCTACATGGTGGACGAAGTCGAGCGGCTGATGCGACAGGGAGCGGCGCATCCGGCTTGACGCGTCCGAAATTTCCATTTCTCAAACGGAACAAATCGATTAGCCTGTCGGCCATGCAATCCAATCCATCCAATCAACAGCGCGTGTGCCGCCATTGCGGAGCCCCCCTTGAGCATTCGCTTGTGGATTTGGGGATGTCCCCCCTGTGCGAGAGTTTCCTGTCCGAGGATCAACTCAACGACATGGAGCCGTTTTATCCGCTGCACGTAAAGGTCTGCCAACACTGTTTGCTGGTGCAATTGGATCAGAACATCAGCCCGGAACACATCTTCACCGAATACGCCTATTTCTCCTCGTACTCGGATTCGTGGTTGCGGCACGCCGCCGACTACACGGACCGGATGGTCGACCAACTCGGCTTGGGTGCCGGTAGTTTCGTGGTTGAACTGGGCAGCAATGATGGATACCTCCTGCGGAACTTTGTTGCGAAAGGAATTCCATGCCTCGGGGTTGATCCTGCACAGAACATTGCGAAGGAGGCCGGCAAGGCGGGTATTCCCACGCTGGTGCGGTTCTTCGGGGAAGAGAGCGCGAAGCAGATGGTTGCGGATCGGCAGCAGGCGGACTTGATCATTGGCAACAACGTACTGGCCCAGGTTCCCGATCTGAATGATTTCGTCAAGGGCATCAAGCTTTTGTTGAAACCGGACGGCGTGGCGACGATCGAGTTCCCCCATCTGGTCTCGTTGATGGAGCAAAACCAGTACGACACGATCTACCATGAGCACTACTGCTATTTTTCATACCTTTCCGCCGAGCGGATATTTTCAGGGCATGGGTTGAAGGTGTTCGATGCCGACGAACTTCCAACCCATGGCGGCTCCCTCCGGATCCATGCGTGCCACGCCGCCGATGTCTCTAGGCCGGTCTCGGAACGCGCCGTCCGGTTGCGGGCGCGGGAGATGGAGCAGGGCTATGCCAAGATGGAAACCTATTCGCAATTCGGCCGAAAAGTGGAGGAGTCGAAGCGGGCGCTCCTGTCGTTCTTGATCCAGGCCAAGCGGGAGGGAAAAACCATTGCAGGATATGGCGCTCCGGGAAAGGGAAACACGCTGCTGAACTATTGCGGCATACGGAAGGATTTCATCGACTTCACGGTTGACCGGAATCCGCACAAGCATGGGAAGGTGCTGCCGGGAACCCATATTCCCATCTATCCGGTTGGCAAGATCGATGAAATGCATCCGGATTATTTGATGATCCTGGCTTGGAACATCAAAGAGGAAGTTATAGAGCAGATGGGGCGCATCCGGGAATGGGGTGGGAAGTTCGTTGTCCCCATTCCGACGGCGCACGTGATCGATTGAAGAAGACGGTAAACTGAACTGCGAGGATGGTATAATGAAGGTTGTCTTGTTTTGCGGGGGACTGGGAACGCGGTTGCGCGACTATTCCGACCAGATTCCAAAACCGATGGTGCCGATCGGCTACCGGCCGGTGCTGTGGCACGTCATGAAGTACTACGCCCGCTTCGGCTACAACGACTTCGTCCTGTGCCTGGGCTACAAGGCCGATGTCATCAAGAACTATTTCCTCAACTACGACGAAAGCCTGACCAACGACTTCGTTTTCGAAAACGGTGGCAAGGATATCCAGTTGCTGCACAGCGATATCGATGATTGGCGCATCACCTTTGTCGATACCGGTTTGACGTCGAACATTGCCCAGCGGTTGCTGGCCGTGAAGCCCCACCTCGAAGGGGAAGAGGTTTTCCTGGCCAACTATAGCGACGGCCTCACCGACTTCCCGCTGCCGGAACTTGTCGACGAGCATCGGAAGGCAGGCGCGATAGCGAGCTTCCTGTGCATCAAGCCCTACCACAGCTTTCACACGGTCAACGCCGATGCCACCGGGATCGTGAAGGCCATCCAAGATACCACCAGCGCCGACTTCTGGGTCAATGGTGGTTACTTTGTCCTCAACCGCGAAATCTTCGATTACATCAAGGATGGCGACGAACTCGTGCGGGAGCCTTTCCAACGGCTGATCGCCGAGTCCAAGTTGCGCGCGCACAAGTACACCGGTTTCTGGGGTTGCATGGATACCTTCAAGGAAAAGCAGATGCTGGACGATTTGTACGACACCGGCACGGCTCCTTGGATGTCCAAATAGCCATCGTCTGAAACAAAGGAGTTCGCATGTTGAATCTGATTCCCAAAACCGCCGACGGCCAACCGCTCCGGGTGCTTTGCCTTGGGGCCCATAGCGATGATATCGAAATCGGGTGCGGGGGGACGTTGCTGCAGCTGGCCGCCAGCGGCCGTCCACTGGATATCCAGTGGGTTGTTTTCAGCGGGAACCGGTCGCGGGCGGAAGAGGCCCGGAACAGCGCCGGGTTCTGGCTCAAGTCGATCGCGTCGAAATCCATCGAACTTCATGGCTACAGGGACGGGTTTTTCCCGAATGAGTGGGCGGCGATCAAGGATACCTTCGAGCAAACCAAGAAGGCCTTCGAGCCGGACGTCATCTTCACCCATTACCGCGACGACCTGCATCAGGACCACCGGATCATCAATCAGCTTACATGGAACACCTTCCGCAACCACTTCATACTGGAATACGAAATACCGAAGTATGATGGGGATATGCGTTCGCCGGATTTCTACATTCCATTGACGGAGGAGGCTGCGAAGGCCAAGTCCGCGGCGCTGATGGAACATTTCGGCAGCCAGCGGGCAAAGCACTGGTTTTGCGAGGAGCTGTTCCTCGGCCTGATGCGGATCCGCGGCATGGAGTCCTGCTCCCCGTCGGGCTATGCGGAAGGGTTTTTCTCTCGAAAAGCCTGCATAGCGCTCTAGCATGTACCTGCTTTCCCCAAAAGGAAGAGATGTGATTCGATAGATAAGCCGAGCAATTTGGATAGGAGGGGGCGAAAAGTAGTTTACTGCTTCTTGCTTCCTTCTTCGTGCATATGGAGTAGAGGCCTCAAGGATGAATTCCATTGAATATAGACCTGAAATAGACGGGCTGCGGGCTTTTGCGGTCATCGTGGTCATCCTGTTCCATTGCGGGGTGGGGTGGATGCCCGGCGGATTTGTCGGGGTCGATGTCTTTTTCGTGATCTCCGGTTATCTGATCACGTCCATTATTCTCCACGGCATTGACCACGGGACATTCAAACTGACCGGCTTTTGGATGAAAAGAGTCAGGCGCATCGCTCCGGCGTTGCTCGCCACGCTCATCACGACCTCGGTCGCTGGCTTTTTCATATTGTACGGTCCCGACATGCATAATCTCGGCAGGCAAGGGCTTGCGGCGCTGCTGTCGTACGCCAATGTTTTCCTGTTGATCAGTTCGGGAAGCTACTGGGGAGCGGCGGCAGAGAATTCACCATTCCTCCATACATGGTCGTTGTCGCTGGAAGAGCAGTTCTATCTGGTGTTCCCGATTCTACTGTTTCTGTTGGCTCGATTTTTCAGGAAGGGCGTGGCGGCGATCTTGGCGTGCCTGGTCGTGGCCAGTTTCGCCATGTTTGCCTACGGAACGAAACACCACCCGTCCGCCACCTTCTACCTTCTGCCGACCCGGGCGTGGGAGCTGGGTAGTGGTTGCCTGCTCGCGGCTGCAACCTGCGGGAGTCGATGGACCGCAGCCACGTTCCGGAAATCAAGGATCGCGGCACTCTTGTCGTTCTTCGGTTTGGCGCTGGTGGCGTTGGCTTGCCTTCTTTTCACCAAGAAGGAAGGGCTTTCCCCGTATCTGCTCGTGCCGGTGCTAGGCTCCGTTTTGGTTATCGCATTTTCGAACAACGCCACGGGCTTTGCCGGGAAGGCCCTGACCATTCCTCCCGTGGTCTACACCGGTAAAATATCGTATTCCCTGTATCTCTGGCACTGGCCCGTCATCTTCATGTCGAATTGCATATATTCGAATGGGATGCCGCTACTAAAACCGCTCTATTCGTTGCCGTTGATCGCGGTGCTTTCAATCGCCTCCTACCATGGCATCGAACAACCTTTCCGGCGGAGGGGCTCCAGGCTTTACCCCGTCATTTTCATGTTCGTGGTCTCCATGGCGCTCTCGGTTTTCCTGTCGACTTCGGACCGCACCGAAGACATTTCGGCATTCAGTGAAACGACGTGGTATGGGGAGCTTTATGACTTGGCCCCCGATTCCGCATGGCCTGATGAAGTGGTGAAAAAGATGGAGGGAATCGACATTCCTTTCCGCGATCCCTCCTATGATAACGCCTACGCCGAAAGCGGGATCGTGCGGACCTTCGATCAACAGACGCCTGAAGTCGTCGTGCTGGGGGATTCCCATGCGTGCAGCCTGGGGCGCACCATTGATGATATCGTTGGTGAATTGCAGGTTTCCACCTGCTTCTACATGGCCAATGGCGGACCTATATTCTTCGATATCCCCGTGCGGGAAACATATGGCAAAGGGTTCTTCAATACCAACCAGCGGTATGTGTACGAGACCGCGCGGTTCCGCGCCTTGACCAAATGGACGCCGAAGGTGGTCATCATCGCGGCGCAGTGGTCGACCTTTGAAAATACCGCCAACATGCAGGATTTAATCCACTTCCTTGGGAGCATCGGTTCGCGGGTCCTGCTAGTGGAACAAGCACCGGAATTGTTTTTTGGCGACAGGAACGCTCCGCGATACCTCTCCTACATGAAGATGCTTCCGCAGGCCAACGCTAGACGGTATGTACGGTCGGCCAGCGGAACGGGCTACGAAAATGGCCGGCACCTGTTGCGGGAACTCGCGGCAAAGTTTTCATACTGCCAGGTTGTTCCCGTCGCGGATATTTTCCTGAAGGGGAACGACGTCTGGGTACTGGATGGTACGGACGTGCTGTACATCGACGAAGACCACCTGAGCCAGCAAGGTGCCTTGAAGGTGAAAAGCAGGATAAAGCAATACTTGGAAGCAGCGTTGAATCCGGATGCTCCCGCACCGACGCCATAAATCCCCCCGGCTTCCGTACTCCTACCCCTCCGAGGTGCCAATTCCTGGAACCTCCACGTCCTCCACCGGACACTCATCGATCGATTCAAGGAACAACCGTCCGTACCACTGGTTGCGGATGCGGCTGTCGAGTATCGTGACGGTGCCATGGTCGTTCGTGCTGCGGATCAAACGGCCGACGCCCTGCCGGAATTTCAATACCGCTTCGGGTAGCGAATAATCCTTGAATGGATTTCCGCCGCGCGCCTCGATCGCTTCGAACCGCGCCTGGATCAGCGGATGGTCGGGTACGGCAAAGGGCAGGCGGGTAATGATCACGTTGCTCAACGCTTCGCCTTGCACGTCGACGCCCATCCAGAACCGATCCAGTCCGAACAACACCGCCGCGTCGTGGTTGCGGAACTTTTCGAGCATCAATTGCGGCGGCATGCCTGCGCCTTGCACTAGGAATTCGAAGCCATCGAGTTCGAATCCGAACCGCAGTTCGTCGGCCACCTTCTTCATGAAGCGCGCATTCGTAAAGAGCACGAAGGCCCGTCCGCGGCTCTCGCCTACAAAATGCCGGATGGCCGTTGTGGCAGCCTCCTCGAAGTTGGGTGCGGCGGGCGGCGGCATGTTGGTTGGAAGCTGGATCTTCATCTGCCGCGAATAGTCGAACGGCGAACCAACCTGCAACTCGGCACACTCCTCCGCCCCGATGCGGTGGCGGAAATATTCCAGATTGTTGCCAACCGCCAGCGTGGCACTGGTCATCACCACGCACGGGATCTCCTCGAACAGCATTTCGCGCAGGATCGGACCGACGTCGACCGGCGCGGAATAGAGCACCGCCTGCTTGTTGCGGCCTTGGAGTTCGACCCAATAAACCTGGCCCTCAAGCGATTGTTTCAGGAAAGCCTCGACCGTGTCGCGCAGCTCCAGACCGCGGTTTCGCGACGACTTGATCTCCGCTTGGATATCCTCGTTGTCGGTTGTTTGCACCAGCGTCTGGAGATGGTGGCATAGGTTGGTTATCTTGAGCGGCAGGTCGGTGTCGATGGGCGGCGGTTCGGCGACGCACTGCTGGGTCTTTTGCGCACCGAGCTTGAAGTGCTTGCGGACGTTCTCGAAGAAGAGTTCCGCCGCCTCCGAGGTTTGGGTGGCGAGCAGGGCACCCTTGCCATCCTTCAGCACGGCGCAGAGTCCCTTGTTCTTGTCGGCGATATAGATGCGCCGCAGCCAGTATTCGAGCATGTAGAGCGACAGCCGGATGCCGAGGTGCGACGACGCGACCTGCTCCATCTGGTGCGCCTCGTCGAATACGACGTAGCCGTAGGGCGGCAGCATGGCCGCGCCTTCGGCGCGCAGCGCGAGCTCGGCAAAGAAGAGCGAATGATTCACCACCAGCACCTGTGCATCCATCATCGCCTGCCGCGCGTTCATGAAGTAGCACTCCTTGTAGAAGGGGCACCGCTTGCCGGTGCAGTTGCCGTGTTCGGCGCAGATCGCACCCCAAACCTGATGGTCGGGCTGCTCTGCCAATTCCTGAAGGCTGCCGTCGCCCAGTTGCCGATTGCTGGCCAAGGCGTAAATGGCGTCCAGCTGCGATTCCTTGGAGGAGTCGAACAAATCGCTGCCGGATCTCCGCGCCCGTTGCAGGCGCAGCAGGCAGAGATAGTTCGAGCGGCCTTTCACCATCACCGCCTTGAACTCGCGTCCGAGGACTTGCCGCACAAACGGGATGTCCTTGTGCATCAGCTGCTCCTGTAGCGTGATGGTGTAGGTGGCGATCACGCAGCGGGTTTCATGTTCCAATGCGGAGAGGATCTGCGGTACGAGATAGGCAAAGCTCTTGCCGACTCCCGTGCCCGCCTCCACCGCGAGGTGGTGGCCGAAGCCTGCGGCGTCGGCAATGGCGCGCGCCATCTTCTGTTGCTGGGGGCGTAGCTCGTAGTTGATCCCGCCTGCGGTGCAGTGTTGTTCGAGCAAGCCGCCCGGCTCGAAAAACTGGTCGGTTGTTTTTGCCGCTTCAGGCGTTGGGACTGGGTCGAGCGAAATCATCCGGGGACACTAGTCGAAAGCGAAGGTCCCCGGAAGCCCGTATAAAAACTATCTCCACGGGATGGCGGAGGATCCTCCATATAAGCGGCTCCTGCATCTTTTCCCGGTTTTTTTTGTTCACGGCGGGCTTTCAACTGTCCACTATGGCAACCGCACATCGAAAGAAGGCGAACGTGAAACGTAAATGGTACTTTTCCACAAAATGGCTGGCACTGGTCGGCGCAATGCTTTTCCCGCTCGTGGCGACATCCGCCACCCTGCGGCTCGAAGGCGACCGGGCGTGGCTCGCGGCCGAGTCCGTGCCGCTGTCGCGCGTGCTGGAACTGTTTGAGCAGCGTGGCGTCGAGGTGATGGTCTACCCGGCTCTCCAGTCGAAACGGATTTCCGGGAATTGGGAAAACACCAAGGTCGACCGGCTGATCCAGCAGATTGCAAGTCCGCACAGCTACCTGCTCGAATGGAAGAACATGCCCAGTCCGCTCGGCGAGCTCTACCAGATCGCTTCCATCCGCATCTTTTCCGACGGCAATCCATCCGCAGCCCAACCGCTCTCGGCTAATCGCAAGGTGCTTGATGTCGTCGAAGGAACGAACGGGGTCTCCTATATCCGCGGCGAAATCATGGTGGGTTTTGGCAAGGGTTCCTCCATCGACGACCTGAACGCCTTGCTGAGGGAATTGGGAGGCACGATAGTCGAAGTCATCAATCCGCCTGGAATCTACCGCATCAAGCTCAACGACGACATGTCGGTGGAAGATGCGATGGCGTTGGCATTGGCGCACGATGGAGTCGAGGCGGCGGAACCCAACCTCGCGTTCCCAAGGGTTGAAAGCCAGCCCGTTGATTTCAGCGGATCGAACGAGGGGATCAACCTGCATCTCCAACCCGGAGAAACCGCCGTGGCCGTGTTCGATTCCGGCCTCGACCCGCAATACGCCGACCTGCCCTTCATCCGCGGCACCTACAACGCCTTGGATCCGTTCGAAGCCATGAGCGATCCGCTCGGCCACGGAACGCTCACAGCCATGGTCGCCGCCGGCGCGATCACGCCGCTCGGCGCGGACGCGGCGGAAACTGGAGTGCCCGTGCTGGCCGTGAGAACCTTCGATGAAAACGGATACACCAGCAGCGATGTGCTCATGCGCGCGCTAACCTATGCCGCCAACTCCGGCGTCAAGATCATTAACATGAGCTGGGGGTCCGAAGTCGACAGCCGCTTCATGGAATCCGCGATGAACTATGCCGCGCAGAACGGCATCACCCTCTATGCCTCCGCCGGCAACCTGCCGACCGGGATCCCGATCTATCCGGCGGGCTACGATTCGGTCATTGCGGTAGGGGGGCTGGATCCGAGCGGAAAGCAGTGGGACCAGTCCAATTTTGGCGCTTTCGTCAAGCTGTACGAGCCGGCCTTTGCCGTGTTCAATGGGAAGATGTACCGCGGAACCTCGATCTCCAGTCCGTACGCGGTCTTCAAGGCCGCCCAGCAAAAGTAGGAAGAGAAACACTGCCCGGGGAGTGGCTCCGGAAATGTGCTACTGCCTCTTGCGGAACTGCGCAGGGGTTTGCCCATGGTATTTCCGGAAACCGCCCGTTCCGCCTACGTGGATTTCGTCCGCAAGGGTGGCGGCCACGTAGTCGTCCATGCGGGTCCATCGTCCTTCCCGGATTGGGAGGACTATCAACGGATCTGCCTCGCGACATGGCATAATGGAACAACCAGCCACGGCCCGCGCCATGAGTTCGCGGTTCGCATCGACGATCCCGCGCATCCGGCCATGGACGGCATGGACGGCTTCAGGATTGCCGACGAGTTGTGGAACCACCCGGGAGTCTCCCCCGGCGCGAAGGTACTCGCATCCTCGTTCTCATCGAAGGATCAAAAAGGTACCGGTGCGTGGGAGCCGTGTGTTCTGGCCGGGCAATTCGGGGAAGGGCGTTGCTTCACCATCCTGCTTGGCCATGTGGCCGGGAAAGAAGAATCGATGAACACCCCGTATTTCACCAACCTCTTCGTTCGCGGCGTCGAATGGGCGGCAAAGGTACGTTGAAAGCGGGATTTTCCTATTCCGGTTCCCTGTAGATTGTGGGGCGGTAAAATCCCTTACAAAGATGCGTTGACACCTCTTTGGGCAAAGAGGCATTCTCCAAACCACATTTTAGATTTTGCGTTTTACGCAGTTTGTTTCGCTCAAAAACCGCCAAGTTTTATAGCAACGGAACAAATGCTCGAAACGCGCCCGTTCGGGCGCGGCTTCGACATTTTCCGTTGCTGGCGCTTGGCGGTGCCATGAGCGAAGGTGTTTGGAGTCCGCGCCTCTTTCTTTGGAGGTGCACAACACAGGGGGAAAACATGAGGATAGGGATTGTTGCAGCATGCACGGCATTGCTGCTGGCAGGGGTGTCGAAAGCGTCGACTGCGTTGCCGGATTCCGGCACGGCGGTTGAAACCATCGTTTCGCTTGAACAGGTCGCCCAAATCGCAAGGAACACCCAGAGGCAATTCTGGCAGCTGGTTCCCCCGGCAACGGATGATCCGTTCTACCTCCACCCCGAGCACATCGTCCGGGTCGTGGACTGGGACGGCAAGAAGTGGCCCAAATCCTTCCTCAAGCAGATGCATGCCGAGATGGGAACCGTCGGGACTGCCGGATCATTGTACCCTTTTTATCGCCTGACGGTGGTCGAGGATCGTTCGGGAGACCTTGTTTACTACAACTCTGGACAGGAGGTTTGGAGAACACCGGCCCCGCTTGATTACAATCCGTACCTTTTTGCATTCCTCGCATACGGAGTGGATACGGCGGATGAATTGACCCCCCTTCAAAAAATCTTCGGCAGGAGTTCGAACGTCGGAACGGACATCATCATGATCCCATCCGCCTTCGCCAGCCTCTATGAAGAGGATGCCGCCAAGGATGCGACGGCCATGCGGCTGGCCACCGAACCCATGACCACGACGGAATCGCTGGCGATGGCATCGTCGTCCATCCCCGAACCGCCCGTCGACACCAACACAACCTACGAGGGGGAGGGTTCCACCAATGTCGCAAGCCTGGCCACCCTGAGGTTCGGGGTGCCTTTGGATTTCGGCTCATCCACCGGCGAAATCTTCCAGTGCACGAATCTTGTTGACGTGGTTTCATGGGATATTGGCGTCGAGGGCATTGCCGTGACCTCCGGAACCGACCTCGTTTGGACGGACATGACATCAAGCAACGTTCCGAGCCGCTTCTACATACTCAATGACCCATCGAAAGACCTTGATCTTGACGGGCTAAACGATGGCAGGGAACGCTTTGTCCTGCGCACGGACTACACGCTGCCCGATACCAGCGGCGACGGCTTGTTGGACGGCTGGCTGGTTCAATACGGCTTCAACCCGCTGGCCCTGAACACACTGGGTGATTCAGATGGCGACGGGTTCAGCAATCTCGAAGAGCAGGAACGGGGCACGAACCCGACCCAGCCGAATTCCACCGGCGATACGGGAACAGTGGCGACCATTCGCTACTACTATGACGAGGATGACCGCCTGACCGATTTCTTCTGCGGGTCCGAGGTGGCGCAAAAGACCATTCTCACGGCATCGCACAACATTTCCGAAGAAGTTTCGGCCAAGTAATCTGCCGAACTCAACGATTTAGATAAGGGGTTTTAGATGAAAATCAGTACGACAATATTGGGACTCGCATTTCTTTTGTTTTTTACGGCCAACCTGATGGCAGAACCTGCATGGGTGTTTTCTTCCCCGATAGAAAATGTTGGCTACACCAATCTGAACGAGTTGACACCGGGGGCACCCGTGTCAGTTGCATTGCCGATGGCGACCCCACAAACGGAGGGAGCGATGATGGCCATGTCGGCGGAATCGGCTCCTGTGACGGACAACATCACCGAATTGGCCGCCATGCTCCAGCACGATCCAAAGCTGATCTATGAATTTGTGCGAAACAACATTAGCTATGACTTCTACTATGGGTGGCTGAAGGGAGCCAAGCGAACCTTGCTGGACATGAGCGGAAACGATGCGGACCAGGCCTGCCTCATGGTGGAGCTGTTGCGGGCAAGTGGCTATCAGGCTAATTATTTGTTCGGTGCCGTGAACGTCTATCCCCTTACGATATCGGGCTATGATCTGCTTGGCTGGATCAACACGACGGACACCGATTTGGCCAAGAAGGTGCTTGATGGCGCTGGCATTCCTTGTGCCGATGGAGGAACCTACATCCAGTTCGTGCATATTTGGGTTCGTGCTACCATCGGTGGTGCAACCTTCGACTTCGACCCTTCATTCAAGCCCGAGGTATACGATCCCAATGCAGACATTGGTTCCATGAGTGACTATGACCGGGCGGCATTGCTGTCGGCGGCTGGGGGAACGGTGGGAACCGATGATGTCGAGAATTTGGATGAGACAGTCCTAAGGGCGCACTTAACCGGCTTGACCAGCAACCTCGTCAGTTCGATGAAGTCGGATTTCCCGAATGGAAGCTTCGAGGACATCATCAAGTACCGGAAAATCGTTCCAGAGCATATTTCCGGTTTCAGCAATCTGGTAAGGCCAACCATCGTGTCGGTGCAGGAATTAACGAGTCTGGCCTACGCTAACTTTGTGCATTACATAAAAATCCCCCTCGGAAGTTTGACCACTACGCAGATCGCCACTGTTCAGTTCGGGGATAACGAATTAACCATTCAGCTTGGAAGCAACCCTCAATACGGCCAAATCCTTTCGGACGATACGGAAATCTACAACGGCTTGATCGGGAAAAGCGTGGATGGCGCTTGGTCGCTTGTGGTTGAAATAGACCATCCCTATACGGCAAACAGTGGTACCTATGCGGATGATCAGGCCGTTTATACGCCATCGCCATACGGGACATATGCGCTGGAGGCGGTTTTCGGCAACAGCATTTCCAGTGGATTGCTGGACCGTTACCGTCAAAAGCTTGCTATGAAATCGGAAAGCGGAGCGAATGAAGAACTGTTGCGTCGATCACTTCATGTAATTGCTGCATCATGGATGCACCAAACGGCCCTTATCAATATGCTGGCTACCAGAGTGGATCTGGGTCTTATTCCGTTTCAACATCGTCTTGGTCTGTGTCAACAGACTGCCGATGGATTCGGGGTGGATATCAAGGCCCAGTTTGGGCGGTCAGATGGCGTTTCCGTGGGAGGGATACTGACAGAGTCCCTGATGCACAGCGCCATGGAGCATGGGGTGCTGGAGCAATTGCAAGGAGGAGACGTGGATGCTGTCTCGACCGTCAAACTACTGGCTCTCACATCACGGAACGGACATAAGGTATTCAAGGCACACTCGTCTAACTTTGCATCGGTTAAGCCTCAATTGAAAAATTACACCCTGACAGAGCTCCAGAAATTCCAAGATGCTATCAATGCAGGCAGCATTCTAATCTTGCCGGAGTATGGGGATATTGCTCTCCAGAATTGGTCTGGGCACGGCTATATTGATGCGTTGCAAAGCGGCGGAACAATGGCCATAGGCATGCGTATCAGCGGTGGATTGGACGGAGGTTTCAATACGAATAATGAGCCATTGGAATGGCAACAGATTTACTGGTTGGACAAACCATGGGAAACTGCGGGAGCCGGAGACTCGAATCCTATCGCCGCCGACCCCGTGGATATGGTGACAGGCGCTTATTTGTTCGATCATCAGGATTTAGGTATGGGCGGCCCGTTGGGATTGTCTATGTCTCGTCACTACAGCTCGAAGTCCCACCTCCGCAAAACAACAATGGGGCATGGATGGAACCATTCCTTTGATATTTATGGCAAGGAACATTCTATCTACGAAGCGGGAATAGGGATGAGGTCGATGGAGGATTCGGCTCCTATTCTGATTGCCAGCAAGGTTATTGAGGATGTCATGAACAATGACCAATCAGCCAAGGCATGGCTGGTTGCTTCGCTAGCCGCCCAATGGGCAGTGGATCAGCTGACCGATAATGCCGTGTCCATCTATGTAGGTTCCAAGGTTATGACCTTCATCGAACAACCAGATGGCTCCTACACCCCGCCGCCCGGAATGACCACTTCGCTTGCAAAGGCCAACGGCCTGTATGTGATGCAGGAACGCCATGGCAATCGTTACGAGTTCGATGTCAACCTCAACCTTGTCGAGATCGAGGACCAGCACGGCAACACGCTCACCTTTGGATACAACGCCCAGACCAACCTGCAAGCCGTAACCAGCAGCTTCGGCCCGGTACTCACCTTCGGTTACACCGGAGACCTGCTGACCTCGGTCACCGACAACTCATCTCCCGCGCGTTCAATCAGCTACCAGTATGATTCCGCGAACAACCTGACCAACTGCGTGGATGCCGCCGGATACAACTGGGGCGTCGGCTACGACAGCGAGCACCGCGTGAAGTGGATGAAGGATCCGGAACTGGGTACCACCATCCAGAACTTCTACAACTCCATCGGGCAGGTCACGAACCAGATTTCCTCCAGCGGCCATCCATGGGATTTCTATTTTACCGGAACACGCAACGTCTCCGAAGATCCGCTGGGCAATCAAACCGCCTACTATCTCGATTCGAAGGCTCGCACCTGGAGTATTGAGCTTCCCAACGGAGCAAGAAGCTATTCCGTATTCGATGGACAGAACCATGTGGTGCAGTCCGTTGCTCCAAACAGCGTCACCAACGCCTTCGTTTATGACGTCAATCACAACCTGCTCCTCACTACCAATGCGGTCGGCCTGCCTGAACAGGTTGTGTCGGCCTATGGATATGATAGTGGCCACCACCTGCGTTTTGTGACGAACGCCCTCGGCACCGCGCAGCAGACTGTCACTGAAACCACCTATACCGCTGAACACAAGGTCGATACTGTGACGGCTGCCAAAGGCACTGCACTGGCAACCGTCACCGACTACGACTACACATCCGACGGACTGGTGCAGCAGGTTTCCGAGGGCGACGGAAAACGGATCACAACGTTCAACTATGATTCCAACAGCCAGTACGGGCACCCGAAAACAACAACCTCCACCGATGCCGGAACTGCAACGACAATCTACGACATACAGGGCAACCTCAAGTCGCAGACCGTCGATGGAAAAACCACCGAATTTTCTTACGACGCCCGCCGCCTGCCGACCGAAGCGATCTATGCAAAAGGCACGGCGGACGAAGTCTCCACCTTACGGACCTACTGGAAGAACGGCCTGCTCAAAACCGCCACCGATGCGCGGGGCAAGACATCGACCACCTACTGGACCGATGCCTACAAGCAGGCCGGCACCGTCTTCCCGGATACAGGAAGCACCACCAACCTGTACGATGCGGTGGATCGGATGGTGCGCTCCCGCGACGCCGAAGGCAACTGGGCAACCAACACGCTCGACAGCGTCGGCCAGGTCGTTGCCGTGAATTCAGTTCATTCGTCCATTACCAACCAGTTCGATATCGTCGGCAACCTGACCAACTCGCTGGTCGATCCCTCTGGCCTCGGGCTTTGGATGGCGAGCACCTACGACAGCTTGAGCCGCCTGCGCAATCAGCAGTCGGCAATCAGCAATCGGCAATTCGAGTACGATAGTTTGGGCCGCACCACCAACTCGGTCGATGCCGCCGAAAAGAACTGGAAAACCGAATACGATGCGCTCGGCCGTGTGAAGCAATCCTACCGTCCCTCGGGCAACTACGAGGAATACGGCTACGATGCCCTCGGCAACCGGACGCACTTCTGGAACGCCGAGTTTAAGCCCATGACGTTTGGCGTCGATGTGCAAGGAAGGGTTGTGGCGGTAACAAACGCGATTGGAAAGGTAACGGCGTTTGACTTCGATGATGCCGGAAACCTTAAGCAGCGCACGGCGGCAGATTTGTCCGTCACCGATTATGGATACGATGCCTTAAACCGTTTGGTGGCGGTCACTAATCAAGCCGCTGAGGTTGCTGCCTTCGATCATGACGATAACGGCAATGTAACCCTGATCGAAAACGGGGATGCGGTTGTACGCCTCGGCTATGATGAAATGAACCAGGTCAGTGCAGTAACACAGACGGTCGGATCCGCCACATTCATTACCGGATATGATTATGACTATAACGGGAACCGAACCCAGATTGCGTATCCGGGAGGCACCAATGCCGTGTACGTGTACGGGGCTGATAATCGGCTGGAATCTGTAAATCTTTCCGCATTCGGCATCAGCGGCTCGATCACCTTTGGATATGACGGAGCCGGTCGCATGACCAACATCGTTTATCCGAACGGCGTAACCTCGACATACGGGCAGGACGACAATGGCAATGTCACCTCAATTCAGCATGGTTCATTTGTTGACCGCACGATTCAGCGTAATGTTCTTGGGTTTAAGGAAACTGAGCTCATTGACGCAGGGCTGAAACCAGCGCCACCAAAAACACAAAGAAGCACGAAAAGCCATAATGACGCCGATCAGATCGTCTCAGAGAGCATCCAGACGGACGTTACAAACTGGGTGCCCATTGCCTACAGCTATTCGGCGAACGGGTGCTTGACCAATCAGCAATCGGAAATCGGAAGTCGGCAATATCAATACGACTACGACAACCGGATTGTTTCGGCTGGAGGGTCGGGCTCCGTCCCGACCGAATACCTCTACGATGCCTCCGGTGCACGCGTTGGTCGCATCCATAATTCCACCACCAACTATTTCGTTGTCGATTATGTGGACGGCCTCAAACGCCCACTCTCCGAAACCGACGCCTCGGGAACCGTCACTCGATACTACGTTTGGGCGGGTTCTCAGCTCCTGTGCCACATCGAAGCCAACGGCGACGTGTTCTACTACCACGCCGATGAACTCGGCTCGACCTTGGCACTAACCGACGATACCGGTACGGTGACGGATCAATTCGCGTACATGCCGTATGGCTACGCCACGCACACCGGATCAACACAGACCCCGTACCAATGGCTTGGCGGTTATGGAGTTTACTACGACTCCGCCACCCAGCTTCATTTGACGTTGCACAGGGCCTACTCCTTCACGATGAAGCGGTTCATCTCCGCCGACCCGCTAGGCATCGACGGCGGCGTCAATGTCTACGCTATGGCCAACCTTAATCCGCTGGCCTTTGTCGATCCTTACGGACTGAGCGGATTGGAGAGTGGAAGTAGCGGAAATTGGCTTGCTCGTGGAGCCAATGCATATTGGCAGGGAATGAAATATACCTATGAGGAGTTAAATCGATGGTCTGGGGAAATCCTGTACGGTGCAGGGCAGGCTTCCGAGTTTCTTTTCGACACTATTCCAACCAGGCTTACGGGAATGGACGAATACGAGCGATTCAACGTTGGCATGGCCAACGGCATGAACGGGGATGAGTTTGTGTATGGTGCCTTGGGCATGCTCACGCGAGGCGGGCGCGGGCTAAAGTGGATGTCAGGAATTGATGACGTGCCAGCATTACCACCTCCTTCTAATTTTGCGGATCATCACTTGTTCCCTCGTCAATATGACAATTGGTTTCAGTCAAAAGGAATTAACAACATCGATGATTTCACCGTTACAGTAGAGCGCAACACAACGCATCTAAAAGCCATCCACGGAACTGGCAATATGGGTCAAATGCCAGGGAAGTGGAACCAAACATGGCAGAGCTTTATCGAGGCTAATCCAAATGCAAATGCCTTCGATATCTATCAGCAGGCTGGACGAATGATGGATGACTATGGATTGAGTGGCTTGCCAATTCATCCATATAAACAATAAGGAACTTGAGCATGAAAAAAAATATACCGCCTTTCCGCATGGTTCTGGAGCCGATGACTGAAGAAGCAAAGAAAATAACACCGTTTAAGTGGGCCAGCAAAGAGATTGGAAAGAGGCACTTGCTTGGAGGCTCGCCTGATTTTATCCAAGAAGATAAATGGCCAACCTGTTCAGAGTGTCACGAAAAAATGACATTTTATGCGCAACTCGATTCTATAAATGATGAGTTTTGCATTGCTGATTGTGGAATGATCTACGTTTTCGTGTGCTTGGAATGCAACGAGGTCGCATCATTTATCCAATCTAATTGACAAATTGGATGAACCTACAAGCCAACCAACAGCAACGGCGGTGCCATCCTGTTCAATATGAAGTTAGGTAAAGCATCTCGGCCATGAACACTCAAAGGCTTAAGAATCCAATCTCAGCGAGGATGAGGGGCTTGCACTTTCACACCATGTCCTCCATCCACGTCGGCGTGAGATTCCGTCCCGGAGCAAAGTTTGCCTACGTCAAACTGAACACACCAACAGCTTGCGGTCACCCCTCACTTGCTCGGGTCTCCCGTACTGCTGTCCCCGTTAACCGCCCGTTTAGCAGTCGGCACAGGTGTTGGACTGCGTTCAAGCACAAATTAGGTCAGGCATGCGACTTTCCCAACGATGTCGATCAGGAGGTATCATCCTGAAGACCTTGCTCGCAATCCTTTTCCGAGGACTGGGCATCCCAGTACGATGCTCTCGACCGGGTGAAGAAAACCGACCCTCAAAGAGTTAAGGGGTGGTATTTGTTTCCGACTCCCTCGGCCTTTTTTTCTTTTTCTGGAGGCCTTGGTATTCGGGGCGTTTGAGCAGCTCCCCAAGATACGGCTTGTAGGCGGGCGACTCCACCCAGCTCGTCGTTCCGGCATCGTCGGTGAGCTTGCCTTCGGGATAGTCCGCCCCGCCCATGCTCTTTTCGATCGACGTGGCAAGGGCGGTTACCTGCTGCTTGAGCCGTGCGGCGACCTCCGGTTTTTTGTCGAAGACATCGGTGGTTTCCGCCGGATCGTTCCTGAGGTCGTAGAGTTCGTATTTGCCGTTTTTGCGATTGTAGATGATCTTGCCGTCGTTGTCGGTGAGCACGGTCAGGGTGTTGTGCTGGAAGGGGAGCGGGGTTTCGCGGCGGCCGATCTCGCCCTTGAAGAGCGGCACAAGGCTGATGCCGTCGATGGGATCCCCCATGCAGCCGCGCGGCAGGCCGAGGATGTCGACAACCGTCGGGAAGATGTCCATCACGCAGGCCGGGTAGTCCGTAATGCGCGGCTGGATGACCGCGGGCCATTCGACGATGCCGGGCACGCGCAGTCCGCCCTCCCACATGCTGCCTTTGTTCCCCTTCAATCCGCCGACCGAATCGGCTCCGACATTGGGAAGTCCGCCGTTGTCGCTGTTGAACCAAACGAGGACATTTTCGGCCAGACCCAGTTGCTTGAGTCCGTTGCGCAGTGTTCCGATGCTGCGATCCATCGCCACCAGTTCGCCATGGTGTTGCTTTCCTTTGCTGTCCAGGGTTGGGAACGGCTTCTGGTCTTCCTCGCTCGCTTCCCAGGGGCTGTGCGGCGATCCATACCAGATGACCGTGAACGAGGGCTTGTTGGACTTCTGCATGCGTTCGATGAAGTTCAGCGCTTCGGCCACGATGATTTCGGAAGAATCGCCCTTGAACTCCTCGAAGGTGCCCATGCGGCTCATGATCGGATCGACGTCGAAGAAGTTGGTGACGCTCAGCCATTCGTCGAAGCCGAACGCGCCGGGGCCGTGGGTGTCGTCGGCAAGGATCGGAACGCCGGGCCCCTTCAATCCGTCAAGATGCCATTTGCCGAAATGGCCGGTGGCGTAGCCGGCCTGCCGGAGCGCCTGGGGCAATGTTTTTTCCTGGAGATGGAGGGCGTAGCCGTGCGAGATCACGCCGGTGCGGTCGGGCGACCGGCCGGTCAAGACGCTGGCGCGGGTCGGGGAGCACACCGGGCCGCCGGCATAGAAGCGGTCGAAGCGCAGGCCGTTCGCCGCCATGGCGTCCAGGTTCGGGGTCTTGAGGAACGGGTGGTTGTAGTAGCCCATCTGGCCCCAGCCCTGGTCGTCCGACATCACGAGGACGATGTTCGGACGGGTTTGTTTTGTCTCTGCCCATGCCGTGGCCGATGCCATCGCGGCCACGCTGGCCGCCTTCAGATAGTCGCGTCTTTTCATTGGTGCTCCAAGTTTTTCACATCCGACGATATGCCATTACGTTTTGTGACAATCAATGGCGCATTTTTTACGTTTCATTTTTTGATTGGTCGACGATCTGCATTCTGGCGGGATCGAATCCCGCCTTTTCGGCAAGCCGGATCAGCTTGTCCAATTCGGCTTCGGGCAGGGAAGGGTCGCGCACGAGAATCCAGAAGTAGCCGTAGGTCGGACCGGTCACGATCGCCTGCGTGTAGTCTGCGTTGAGATGGATGATTTTGTAGCTTGCATAGAAGGGTTTGAAAAAGCTGACCTTCAACCAGCCGCGGGTTGGATCGCCCTTGGGCTTGGCGACGCCCTCGATGCTTTTCCATTCATGCTTGGCATCGTCGAAGCCCCGGTTGACCACTTTGATCGTGCCGTCGGCATGGCGGGAGTATTCCGCCGAAACCGAACTCAGGCCCTTCTCGAAGCGGTGCGGGTAGCGCACCGCCTCGTACCAGGTTCCGAGGTAGCGGGCGGCATCGAAACCCGAAACAACGTCGAGATCCGAGGTTGATTTGCACCCCGCCAACGCAGCGAGGGACAACAGGAGGACTGCATGGGAGAAAGAGTTCTTTCGCATGGCCGGATTGAACCAAGTTTCCACCGGGGTAGCCATGCTAATCCACCGGCGGCGTTGGGTCATGGTTGCGGCTTGGCTTCTGCGCCGGAAAGGGTAGCTTTTGGGCCATGACCTCGAAAACCTGGAGATGCCCGATGGAAACCAAGCACATTGCACTCGCAACAGTCCTGTTCGCCGCGCCCGTCCTTGCGGAACCTGTCCGCGTCTATTTCGGAATGCAGGCGGGTGCAGGCATCCATGTCGCCGAACTGGACGATGAAACAGGCGAGCTGTCCGCGCCACGGTTGGCGGTCAAAACGAAAAACGCGGGATTCATCGCCATCCATCCGAACCGGCGGTTCCTCTATTCGACCGGCGTCGAGGCGTTCAGGATCAATGCCGACGGCTCGCTCACCTCGATGGGGTCGGTCGATTCCGGCGGGAAGGGCTGCTGCCATGTAGGCATCGATGCCACCGGCCAATGCCTGATGGCGGCGAACTATGGAAGCGGCGGCGTGGCCTCGTTCCGGATATTGGAGGACGGGTCGCTTTCGGAAGCGCGGTCGATCCATGCGCACGAAGGATCGGGTGCCCACCCCGTGCGGCAAACGCAGCCCCACGCCCACTCCATCGTTCCCAATCCCGCCAACACCTTCGCCTATGCGCCCGACCTGGGCATCGACAAGGTGGTGGTCTACACGCTCGATCCTGCGGCGGGCGTTCTGGAACCGTCCGGAGCCGCCGTGGTGCCCGGCGGAGCCATGGGGCCGCGCCATATGAAATGGTCGACCGACGGCCGCATTGCCTATGTCCTCAACGAACTCGACCTGGGCGTTTCCCTGTTCAGGCCGGGACCGGCCGCCGGTTCGCTGGAGTTTATCCGGACGGTCTCCGTCCTGCCCGCCTGTGCCGACAAGGAAAACATGACCAGCGCCGAAATCCGCATCCATCCCGGCGGCAGGTTCATCTATGCCTCCACCCGCGACCTGTCCGGCCAAGGCCGCGATTCGATCAGCGTCTTTTCGTGTTTCGAGGATGGCTTCCGGCTGCTGGAGACCGTGCCTGCGCAAACGCGGGTTCCTCGCAACTTCAACATCGATCCCTCCGGGAAATGGATGCTTGTCGGCGGCCAGAAATCGGGCGATGTCGCCATATTCAGGATCGACCCTGCGACGGGGCACCCCGAATTCACCGGCAGAAAGGTGGCTATTCCGGGCGGTCCCATCTGCATCGAGTTCCTCGCCAATCCATGACGGCGGGACGGGTTCGGGGAAGCGGCGGACGTTGCGATAAAACTTGCTTCCCACTCTTGGAAAGCAATGCAGGGCCATTTATACTCCCGATCCATGAAAAAGATCGGCGTCATTGTAAACACGAAGCGGCCGCGCGCGGAAGGCGTGTTGACCGAACTGCGGCGGCTGGCGGAGAGCCACGGCTTCAAGCTCTATGCAGAGGATGAAGAGATTGCCGGTCTTCTGGGCGCGGAGCATCTGCCGGTCGAAGCGTTCGCCAACCAGGTGGATGTCGCGCTGGCGCTGGGCGGCGATGGCACGGTGCTCTACACCGCCCGCGCGCTGCATGGCTCCGATATCCCGATCATGGGCATCAATCTCGGCAGCCTCGGCTTCCTGACCAGCGTGGCCGATACCGAAATCGCGGCGGCGCTGGATGCCTTGGCGCACAGGAGCTACAAGATATCCGAACGCGACGTGGCCGAGTGCCGCATTTTCCAGAATGGAACCGCCGTTGGCGAGGAGCGCGCGCTCAACGACGTGGTGCTGGGGTGGGGTGCGTCGTCGCGCATCGTGACGCTGAACCTCTCCATCAACGGCGAGCCGGTTGGCTCGTTCATGTGCGATGGCATGATGGTTTCGACGCCGACCGGCAGTACCGGCCATTCGTTGTCCGCCGGCGGACCGATCCTGCATCCGGGCATTGGCGGGTTCGGCATCAATGTGATCTGCCCGCATACGCTCAGCTCGCGCCCGCTGGTGGTGCCGAACACCAGCCTGATCGAGATCGAGGTCGTCAACGCCGCCAAGGAGCTGATCCTCTCCATCGACGGGCAGGACGAATACCAGGTGGAGGAGGGCGGCCGGATCGAGATCCGCAAAAGCCCGCACCGGGTGAAGTTCCTCCAGCTCATGGACCACAGCTATTTCTCCATCCTCTCCAAAAAACTTCATTGGCGCGGATCGAGCCTTTAGAATGACGGACATGCAGATAGTCGCGGAGCATCCATGCCGGCAGAATCCCTTTCGCGGGCAACAATTCGATAAATAGGTATTGATATGCCGATTTATCGGAGTTATCTATGCCTTTCAATTCATGCACAACAGTACGCGGGTTTTTGAAATTGACGAAATAAAGGAGACGCAATCATGGATGTGGTGCTGCTTGCCCGAATCCAATTCGGACTGACCATCGGGTTTCATTATGTTTTCCCGCCCTTGACCATCGGACTGGCGTGGATGATCTTTCTCTACAACACGCGCTACCAGGAAAACGACAATCCGGTCTTCCTGCAGCTGGCCCGCTTCTGGACCCGGATCTTTGCCATATCGTTCGTGGTCGGCGTGGCGACCGGCATCACCATGGAGTTCCAATTCGGCACCAACTGGGCTGGGTATTCCCGTTTCGTGGGCGACATTTTCGGCGCGCCGCTGGCCGCCGAAGGCGTATTCGCCTTCTTTCTCGAATCGAGCTTCCTGGGCATCCTGCTCTACGGGCGCAAGAAGGTTTCGCCGCGGATGTACTGGTTTTCCAGCCTGATGGTGGCGCTGGGCGCAACGATGTCGGCCTTCTGGATTGTCGTGGCCAACTCGTGGCAGCAGACGCCCGCCGGCTACAAGGTTGCCACCGAAATGGTCAACGGGGTTCCCGTTGCCAAAGCCGTGCTGACCAACTTCTGGGAGGCCGTTTTCAATCCATCCACGCTTCCGCGCTACTTCCACGTCATCACCGCCGCGCTGTGCGTGGGCGTGTTTTTCATCCTAGGGACTTCGGCCTGGCAAATCCTCAAGGGCCGCCATAAGGATTTTGCGATGCGCTCCATGCGCTCGGTCATCGTGCCGACCTTCGGCGTTGTTTTGCTCACGATGTTTGTCGGCCACCACCACGGCTTCCAGGTCTCGCAAACGCAGCCCGCCAAGCTCGCCGCCTTCGAAGGGCTTTGGGAAACCCAGACCCATGCACCGATGATGCTCTTTGGCTTGCCCGACCAAAAGAATGAGAAGAACGACTTCGCCATCACGATTCCCGGCATGGTCAGCTTGTTCATCGGCGGAAAATTCGACACCGAAGTGCAGGGCCTGAAAGCCTTTGCGCCCGAGGATCGGCCGCCGGTGGCCGCATCGTTCTGGTCGTTCCACCTCATGTTCTACATCGGCATGTGGATGGCGCTGGTTTCGTTCGTCGGGGTCGTTCTGTGGCTGATGAAAAAACTGGGCGAGCACAAGGCCTATCTCTGGGCGGCGGCGCTCACGGTTCCCCTGCCGTTCCTCGCGAACGAGTTCGGCTGGATCGCCGCCGAAGTCGGCCGCCAGCCGTGGGTCGTCTATGGCGAGCTGCGCACCGCCGATGCGATTTCGGCCAGCGTGCCCGGCGGGCAGGTGCTCGCGTCGATCATCATGTTTTCGCTGATCTATTCGTTGTTGTTCGGCCTCTGGATCTATCTGCTCAAAAGGCAGTTCCACAAGGGTCCGGAACCGTTGGAAGGGGAGGTGGCCTAAATGGAAGCGTTGCAGGTTGCATGGTTTTTGATCCTCGGGATTTTGGTAGTCGGCTATTCGATCCTCGACGGGTTCGATCTCGGCGTGGGTTTTTGGCATCTCTTCGCCAAGAAGAAAAACGAGCGCTCCGCGTTCATCCATTCCATCGAACCGTTCTGGGACGGCAACGAGGTTTGGCTGCTGACCGCGGGCGGTGCGCTGTTCGCCGCATTTCCGCCGGTCTATGCCACCGTCTTCAGCGGCCTCTATCTGGCCATGATGCTGGTGCTGCTCGGCCTTATCTTCCGCGCGGTGGCGATCGAATACCGCAACAAGGTCGACAGTCCGGCCTGGATCAGGGCTTGGGACTTCGCCTTCTCGCTCGGCAGCATCCTGCCCTCCATCCTCTACGGCGTCGCCATCGGCAACCTCCTGCGCGGACTCGAACTCAACGCCATCGGCGACTATACCGGCGGCTTCTTCGCCCTGCTCAATCCCTTTGCACTGCTGTGCGGGCTGGTCGGGCTTGCCATGTTTGCGCTGCACGGCGCGCTATACCTCTCCATGCGGCTCGATGGCGACATCGCTGCCGATGCCCGCCGCTGGGCCGCCAAAACCTGGTGGATCCTGCTCGTGCTGCTTGTCGCGGCAGTCGGTTGGGGAGGCGCGGCGTACCTGCGCGAAATGAAGGCTGTCCCGCTCGGCCTTGCGGGGTTGGCGGTGGCCGAGCTTTTCGTGACGCGGTTGTTTTTCGCGAAAGGCAAAAAAACCAAGGCGTTCCTCTCTTCCAGTTTCGGTATCGCCTTGGTAATGCTCGCCGTGGCGGCGGCGTTGTTCCCGAACATGGTGCCCGCCTCCAACGATCCGAACCTCAGCCTGACGGTGTTCAACTCGTCCTCGTCCCAGTTGACGCTGACGGCCATGCTGGTCATCGCGCTGATCGGAATGCCGCTCGTGCTCGGCTACACCTGGTTCATCCACCACATCTTCAAGGACAAGGTGGCCGTTCCGGAAAAATAGACCCCCCCATGGCACACCGCCGTCGCGTGGCAGGTTTTAAAAGTAGGACAGGCTTCCAGTCTGTCTACGGTGGAGAGGCATTGCAGCGGCAGACAGGCTGGAAGCCTTCCTACTTTATTGTGCCGTCGCCGGCATCCGCCGCGATTAAATGCTACGATGTACAAGCCTGACCCCTTGGCTCTCAGGACTTAAGGGTGGTTAGATGATTGTCGCATATACCAGTCCTGTAATAACGAAACCGATAAAGCTTAACGTTTGCCATGTCGTGGAGCTACATTGCCGGCAGTATGCTTTGACTGGTCGGATATATGCCATTTGGCGGTTGCTTGCATTACGATTCCAATACCACCACATAATACAACGAGCGAGAAAAGGGAATGGTTTGGCAAAATCTTGAAGTACTTTTTGCATATCAATTTCAGTTTTGATATCCAGCCCTCGTTGTTCCGCATGTTCTTGGATCTTGTCTTCGTCCTGTGCGTGTTTATCCAATATTGGAAGCATTGCCTGCCTTATCTTCAAATCGTTTTCATAGGCAATCTCACAGGAGATCGCTGAAAATTTTGCAAGAAAGCCCAATAGGCCAGAAGCAACCAAGAATGCTCCACAAAGTTTAAAACCTGCTTCACTTAAAACAGGTAGAATATTATCAGCATTGGTAATCAACAAAGCGGCAGTTGCCCCGGTTCCTGCAAGTAACCATAGCGAGAATCTATCAATGACGGAACTTGATGAGATCAAGCTTGAGAACATTGCACTAACAAGGTTCTGTTCTGCATTTTCAATATTTAGGCGATTCCACTCTAGCAGTGGGTCTTTATGTTGTTGATCATTCATTATTTATCTACATCTACAGTTGATTAGCCAGAAACGGCATCTGCCTATTTATTTGCTTAACACCCCTTTTTGGACGTGGTGGGCAGAGTAGATGGATAAAGAATTAATGAAAAGAGAAATGGCGGAGAAAGAGCTGGTGCGCGGGGGGGCATACCGAAAAGCTCAGAAGTGACCTCGCGTGTTCCTGTGCCCGGAATCCATTGCGCCCTGCGGTTAGCCGGTTGGATGAAGCGGCATGGATCGGAACCGGGTTCACGGGTTTTCCGATCCTTGTAAAACTTGCATACCGCAGGGGTTCCACGCATAAAACCGGCTGCTTTTGAACGCTTGTAGTCCCGCCTTTAGGCGGAATCCGATAGCGAGGCTCTGCATGCGAAACCGCCTGAAGGCGGAACTACGAACATCATCTTTATGGAAGGTAGGCAATGGTTATGACATCGAAGGAAATCCGACAGTCGTTTCTCGACTTTTTTGCATCGAAGCAGCACAGCATCGTCAAGTCAGCCAGCCTGATGCCCGACCTTGTCGTAGAAGAGCGGGAAGTCGATGGCCTTGTCGATCTTGCGTAGGAGGTTGCCGGTGGGAACGAGCTCTTCGATACTGCTAAACTCCATCTCCGATTGATGGGTGGTCGTTCGTTTCAGCATGCGCAGAATAGTAATAAGGTCCCGTAGAAATCTCCGGAGCTTTATCAATAGTCTGGGCGGTTCTTAGAGGCGGTTCTTAGAACCGCTTTCGGTGGAGAGGCCGCTCCTGCACGGTTTTTTATTTGCGGACCATCCGTCTGAGGATAATACTCCGAAGCAGGCGGTAGGGGAACGTGGCCGCCGTGTGTGTGGGTGATTGGGGGATGCGATGAAATACTGGGTGTTTAGTTTGTTGGCGGCGGTCATGCTGCTGGCAGGATGCGCGACCACTTCGATGAAGGGGACGCCGTTCTATACGGGGGAGTACGAAGCAAGCAAGGGACCGGCGTCGGACCGGGTGAATCTTTGGCCGGTTGTCTACTATCGCGATCCAGCTCTGTCGGTGCTTTGGCCGCTGATGGAGTTCAGCCCCGACTACTTGGCGGTGCGTCCGGTTTATTCCGTTGATGGCCGGAACGAGGGGAACCCTGTTTACAACGTGGTGTGGCCGATCGGGTTTTTTGATACGAAGCACAAGGATTACCGTATTTTTCCGGTCTTCTGGGGCGATGATTATCTAACCCTTTTCCCCTTCTACTGGCACAAGGGCGATCCGTTTTCCGGCGTTGGCTACAATGCCCTGTTCCCGTTCTGGATCTGGAATAGTAAAGCGGACGGTAATTCGCTGGATGTGCTGTGGCCGCTGTGTGCAAAGAAGAATTTTCCCGACCGCCAGGAGTGGCGCATCTGGCCGTTGGCTGGCGCTTCCGACCGGAATGGGAAACAGTACGGCTACTATGCCTGGCCGTTCGCGCATCACTGGGCCGATGGCACGAACGCGAGCGGGCATACGGTTATTCCGTTGTACCTGTATAACCGGAAGGGGAGCCGCGAAACCTTTGTTTCGCTGCCGTACAGCCGGAGTGTGTCCTCCAGTACAGAGACAAAGAGCTGGGATTTGACGCTGCCGCTGCTGTATCGCCAATGGCGGGGCGACACGTTCGGCTGGGCGGCGATCCCGGCGTTGTCGTGGGGAGCGCGGGATGGCGAGTCGGCGGACAGCTGGTTTGCGCTGGGACTGGGCCGTCGCGTCACGTCGTCCAACCGTAGCGGCAGCCATGTGATTCCGTTCTACTATTACAACCGGGATCCATCCGCGACATCCTTCTACACGGTGCCTTGGTGGTCGAAGAGCTATGCGGACGACTCGGGCTGGAACATGCTTCTTCCTGTGTATTACCGCAGTTATTCTACGAACGCATCGGCCTTTTATTCGCTTCCCTGGTATGGCAAGAAGCGGAGCGATGGATCGGGCTGGCATGCATCCATTCCATTCTACTACCACAGCTATTCAAACGGGGCCTCGGCGTTCTATTCGCTGCCGTGGCTATCGGAAAAACACGGGGATGGTTCGGCGTGGCAAGCCGCGTTTCCATTCTACTACGGCAGTTCCTCCACGAATGGATCGCTCATGCTGACTCCGCTGTATGGCCGCAAGCTGCAGGCCGACGGCTCGCCGTCGTGGCGGTGTCTCTTTCCGATCGTCTATCTGGACGAAACAAAGGACTCGCATTTCCTGACCCTGCTGGGAGGGCGCTGGAGCATGGGCGACCGGTATAACTGGCTGGTGTTTCCCTTGCTGAGCGGCGGAGCCAAAAAGGCCGACACCGGGCGCAACATCTGGCTGGGTGGCTTGGCCGGGCAGCAATGGTCCGGCGACGAAACATCCCACTATGTGTTCCCGCTTTATTATGCGGCCCCCTACGCCGGGGCCTTTGCATCGCTGCCTTATGCCACGTGGAACACGGGCATCCGGCAGGCCCACGTTCTTCCGCCGCTACTGAGCGGCTGGTACACCGATGAGAGCGGGAAATCCGGCTCGATCCTGGCCTGCGGCCTGGCCGGGCACCGCAGCGGCGGAACGGATGCGTACAGCTATGTTTTCCCGCTGTACTACTCCGCTCCCGGATCGGATATGTTCCTGTCCCTTCCGTATGCAAAGTGGCCCTCCGGCAATAGCCAATGCCACTTGGTTCTTCCCTTGCTCAGTTGCTGGGAGACTTCTCCCGACGCAACCCGGGCGATGTTGGCCGCCGGACTGGTTGGATTCCGGACCGGAAAAGATGGATACCACTATGTGTTTCCCCTCTACTACTCGGCTCCGGACGAGGATTCCTTCGTGTCGCTGCCCTATGCCACGTGGCGCACAGGGGATAAACAGAGTTGGATGCTGCCCTTCCTGCTGAGCGGAAGGAATTTTGAAAACAACGCGACGGAAACGATGTTGCTCGGCGGCCTTGCCTATTGGAAAACCGAAGGGGCGGAAGTTCAAAGCTCCCAGATCCTCCCGTTCTACCTCTGGTCGCAGGATGAGTGTTTCTACACGGCCCTCTATGGGAAAAACCGGCAGATGGAATATTACGCCACGCCGTTGGTTGGGCGCTACGGCGATGGCAACGGCACCTCCGGCAGCTGGGTGTTCCCATTCTATCGGCACAAGCGGTTGTCCGCCGACGAGGTCAAGGGGCGCTACCTCCTTTTGGGATACTACGACAAGAGTCCAACGGAGTCCCGGTACGGATTTTATGGCTTGTATGGATATGACCGGAAGGACGCCGCCGACGAGCAGCAGGCGGATGACTGCAAAGACATCAACTACCTGCTCTACCTTGGGCAGATCAAGGAACGTCGGGAATATGGAGAGACGGATGGAGCCGGGCAAAAAACGCTGCTCGGATACCATAAGACTCACTCTCTTTTCCCCCTGTGGAACCACGAGATTAAAGACGACCTTTCCGCCAAGAACCGACTGGAAACCTCGGCACTGCTGGGTTGCCTGTACGATTCAAGGCATGAGCAGAAGGATGACGGAGGAGAACCGCGCGACTATCTCCGCCGGCGGGTGCTCTGGCGCTTGTATCACAGCGAAAAGCTGAACGGCGACGCCAGCACCGACATGTTCCCGGCCATCACCATCGACTCCTACAAAAACGGGTACTACAAGTTTTCCTTCCTCTGGCGGCTCTTCCGCTACGAAAAAGATCCTGAAAACGGAACCAAGAAGCTCGATCTGTTGTTTATTCCCTTCCGGCGGTGAGGCCCGCTTCCGGCATCGTCATCCCTGTGCGATCCTCATCCAGCCCGGACGGTGGCAATCAGAAAGGCCATATAGGCCAGATAGCCGCCGATGAACAGCATTCCTTCCCCGCGTGAGATGCGACTTCCGGTGAAGAAGATCGGCAGGCAGGCCACAGCCGAAACAACCATGACCGGCAGGTCGAAATGCAAGACCTGGGAGGATACGGCAATGCCGGACGGCGCTACGATGCCGGACAAGCCAAGTACCGCGAGGATGTTGAAAATATTACTGCCGACGACGTTGCCAACCGCAATGTCGCGTTCTCCACGAATACTGGCGACCACCGAGGTCGCCAGCTCGGGCAACGACGTTCCCGTCGCCACGATCGTCAGGCCGATGACCAGATCGCTGACGCCGAGCTTCTGCGCGATGGCCACTGCGCCGTCCACCAGCCATTTGGAGCCGAGAACCAGCAACCCCAGCCCGGTCAGGATCAGAAGCACATCCCTGAGCAGGGCTTTCCATGAACGCGGCCCCTTGGCTCCGTACTCCTGGGCATATTCGGCCTGCACCGCTTGGGTTTCGCGGCGGCTTTGGCGAACCAGAAAAAGCGTATAAGCTATGCTTCCCGTGAACAGCAGCACGCCTTCCAGTCGGCCGATGGTTCCGTTCAGGCCAAACAGGAAGGCCAGTATGGAGACTGCTATCATCACCGGCACATCCAGCTTGATCAGTTTCTGCGCAACCACCAGCGGTGCGATCAGCGCCGCCAGCCCCAGAATGAAAAGCGTGTTGAAAATATTGCTGCCGACCACATTGCCCAGTGCAATGTTGGCCTGACCGCCCAGTCCGGAAACCACGCTTACCGCCATCTCCGGCGCACTGGTGCCGAAGGCGACAATCGTCAACCCGATGACCAATGGGGAAATGCCGACCGCAACCGCCAGCTTCGACGCCCCTCGGACTAGCGACTCCGCACCGACAACCAGAAGAACAAGTCCGACAACCAATAAAAAGTATTCCATACTATTCCTGGGACAACGCGATCAGATTCGGGGCGGTCCAGATTGGGCCGGAGCGTTTCGTCTGGCATAGCGCTTCGGCGCAAGCATGCCGCCGGAAACAATCATTTTGATTCCGTCTTCGACGGAGATGTCGGTGAAGGTGATTTCTTCTTCCGGAAGGAAGATCAGGAAGCCGGAGGTGGGATTCGGAGTCGTCGCGACAAAAATGCGGTACAGTACTTTACCCGCGGAATCGAGCATCGTACCGGTAACAAATCCGATGGCCAGCGCTCCGGCATGGGGGAACGGCACCAGCACAGTGGCGGTGAAGGCGGCTTTGGTTGAGCTCGAAAACGTATCCATCACTTGCTTGGAGGCGGAATAGACCGTTTTCACGATTGGCAGTTTCATCATGAGCCGCTCGCCGAGTTGGATGGCGCGGCGGCCGACCAAGTGGGCGGTAAACATGCCGACCAAGTAAATCAACAGCAGAGCGGCAACGGCCGCAATGGCCACTACGGCATATTCCGGAAGTTCCTCCAGCCAGGGGCGCAGCACGGGCAGAATGAATGCCGTCAGTGCGGAAAAAATCAGCTTCAGAATAAAGAGCGTGATGGTCAAGGGGCCAAGCACCAGCAACCCCGAAACCATCCGGGACTTGAAGTGCCCGCCGGCGCGCGTCCCTTTCTGGGTGTCGATTTGTTCCATCACACAGGCCTCCCTGCATCGCCCGGGATCCGGGCTGGTATGGTGGTGAAATGATTTCTCGTAAAAGAGCAGGCTAGATACGCTTTCCCCGCCGCGAGCGCCAGCTAAAACGCATTCAAGCGGTTCTCTCGATTTTCCGGGTCACACCGCGATTGCTTTACTTTTGCGCTTATAGCGGGTAAACACCCCGGCCGTGCAATGCGGGGGTTTTCGCCCCCGTCTTTTTGTACCGAGTTGCAAACAGGGGGAGGGCTGCGTGAATAACGAACTGGTTCTGTCTGTTGTGAGTACCGTGCTTGGGGGGTTGGGGATTTTCCTGCTCGGCATGAAATACATGTCGGAAGGCCTGCAGGCGGTTTCCGGCGAGCGCCTGCGGAAAATCATCACGGTCGCCACCGACAACCGGATCATGGGGATGCTGGTCGGCCTGTCGGTGACCTGCGTCATCCAGTCCAGTTCGATCACGACTGTCATGGTGGTTGGCTTGGTTAACAGCGCCATGATGACACTGACCCAAGCGATCGGTGTGATTTTCGGAGCAAACATTGGCACCACGATCACCGCCTGGATCCTGACCCTGAAAATCAGCCAATACGGTCTTCCGCTTCTGGGTCTTGCCGCCTTTTTCTTTCTTTTCCCTAAAAACGAACGGGTGCGCTACACCGGCATGAGCATCATGGGCATCGGCATGATCTTCTTCGGCCTTGAACTGATGACCGCCGGTTTCAAGCCCTTGCGCGCCCTGCCGGAGTTTGTGCAGTGGTTCCACTCCTTCGAGGCTACGTCCTATCTGGGCGTGATGAAGTGCGTGGCCGTCGGCTGCATCCTCACCATGATTGTCCAGTCCTCCTCGGCAACGGTGGGTATTACGATGGGACTGGCTAGCACTGGCATGATCAATTTCGAAACCGCCGGCGCGCTGGTTCTAGGCGAAAATATCGGCACCACCATCACCGCGTGGCTCGCTTCGCTGGGAGCGTCCACCAACGCCAAGCGCGCGGCCTATGCCCACATCTTCTTCAACGCCCTCGGCGTGGCGTGGATCACCACGATCGCCCTTCACTTCTACTTCCCATTAATCGGCCGGTTCATCGGGCATGATCCGAACACCCTCGTCGTGTTGGAAAACGGCGAACCATCCTACCCGTACATCATGGCATCGATTGCGGCGGTCCACACCGGCTTCAACGTCGCCAATACCCTTTTGTTCCTGCCCTTCGTCAGGCAGCTCGCCCGGTTTGTTTCTTTGCTCGTGCCCGACAAGCAGGTGGAGGGGGACGTTCCACATCTTACCCATCTGGATGTCCGTATTTTCGATACCCCCGCCATCGGTATCATGCAGTCCCATAAGCAGATCCTGTTCATGGCCGATAGCAACGAAACGATGCTCGAAAAGCTGGCGGTCGTACTGGAATCGGGCAAGCCGGACGAAGAGATGGAGCAAGCCATCTTTCACTGCGAACGGGTTTTGGATGACGTCCAGAAGGAAATCATGCTGTTTCTTGGCGAACTGCTCGGCGGGCAGGTTCCACATGAGATAACGGGAAAAGTCCGCGGCCAGATGCGCATGGCCGACGAATATGAATCGGTGAGCGATTACGCCGCCAGCGTGCTCAAGGGAATGCGCAAGCTCCGCACGAACAAGCTACGGTTCGCTCCCGAAGGCCATGACGAATTCAAAAAGCTGAACCGTCTTGTTCTCGACTACCTTAGGCAGGTCAATGCCTCGGTGCGAGCCGAAGACCCTTCGGCCGCACGGGCGTTGCTGCCAGGCAGTACCGAAATCAGCCGTGTCATAAAAGAGTTCCGCCATAACCACATTAGTAGGCTGACCGCAGGCAAGGTAACCCCGCTCAGCAGCCTGGTCTACACCGACCTGCTCAACTCCTACCGGCGCATCAACGATCACACGCTCAACATCGCCGAAGTCGTTGCTGGCGAAAAATAGCCGATCCTGACATTGACTCTATTTTGCGGCACAAAGCCCGGTTGCCGTGCGCACGCCGAACGAAGAACGTCGTTCGCACTTGAGCCGTTCCTCCGCAAAAGGTATACAGAACGCTCATTTTTGCCGTGGAGAACATTATGAAAGTACCGGTCAGCTGGCTGAAGGAATATGTTGATTTCGAGGACACCATCGCGGGGTTGGCCGACAAGCTGACCTTTGCGGGGTTGGAAGTGGAAGCGATCGAAACGATCGGTTCCGACTTTGACGGCGTGGTGGTGGGCGAAGTCGTAAACGTCGAACCACATCCCGGAGCCGACAAGCTGCGCCTCTGCACCGTCAACCATGGTGCCGCAGAAACCATGCGCGTGGTCTGCGGCGCGCCGAACGTCGAAATCGGCGGCAAGTATCCCTTCGCGCCGGTCGGCACCACGCTGCCCGGCGGCTTCACGCTCAAGAAGGCCAAGATCCGCGGCGAGGAATCGATG
>JAIPJC010000144.1 GCA_021734345.1 Kiritimatiellales bacterium
ATCTCGCCGACCAGTTCTACCTCCATCCGAATCCGATCGGGCTGCAGCTGCGCAACCATGTCTAGCGCATTATTCAATTGAGATGCCGTAGACGCGACGCCCTCGTCGCGTTCTCTGGGTGCGGGAAAGCGACGAGGGCGTCGCTTCTACGAAAAAACGGCAATACGAAGGTTCATTCGCGATATGCTCTAACTTGGCCCTGCGACACCGAGGTTCTATCGGACCATCCGTCGGCGATATTCGGCCGGGCTGCAACCGAGCTGGCGCTTGAAGGTCCGGTGGAATTGTTCATAGCTGCCGAATCCACTTTCCAGTGCGCAATCCAGCATGGTGCGCCGTTTGCCGGCGCCGTACAAATCCAGAAAGGTTTGGATGCGGCAGTGGTTGCGGAAGGTGGAGACCGCATAGCCCACATCCGCCTTGAAAACCCGGCTCAGGCGCGAGGGGCTCAGTCCCGACCGGGCGGCCAGTTCGGGCAGGGGGATCGAATGGTTTTGGCGCAGCAGACGGACGGCTTTTTCCACCGCGGGGTGGATCGCTTCGAAGCGGGAATCCATGTGCGAGGCCTTCCACCGCCGCCAGGCGACGCGCAGCAGCCACGCCATGCCTATCCGGTGGAGTTCCGGCTCTTCGGCGAAGGGCGACAACTCTTCGCATAGCGAGGAGAGCGATGCCATTTCGGGTTGCGATACGATCCGGGCGAAATCACCCGGCGGGTCGGGATCCTGCAACATGCCCGCCTCGGTTTCCGGCGAACAGAATTGATGCACGATGGCGGGCTTGAAGACGGCCACCCACATCTGGAAATCCGCGGATTGATCCAGCAGGACATGCTGTTGCTGGGGAAACAGCCAGACCAAGGTGCCTTCCCGCAAATCGTATAGCCGCTGTCCCATCAGGTACCGGGCGGTTCCGCAGGTGACCAGGTTGAATTCCAGCTCATCGTGGCAATGCGGCCGCAGGTCGGTCGATGGCGCGTCCAGGAACCATGCCCGCCCGCCTAGGTTGTCCGCTATGTGTAGATCGACCTTCATTCGGCACATAATGGCAACTAGTCGCCAAAAAACCACAGGATTTTCCATTTTAACGATGTATTATGGCATCAATTAAACCTCAAAGGAGAAAACGATCATGAATAAACCATACGACAAGCCCGTAACCGTATCCAAAGACCTAAGGCGGCAGTTCCGCGAGGAAGGCTACTTCATCCTGGAAAATGCGATGTCCGGACAGCAGATCGAGGATCTGCGGTCGGAGGCCGCGCGCTTCATGCAGTTGCAGGATGAAGAGCATGCCCGGCATGGCGTCGGCCCGAAGGACATCAACCAGGCCGGCGTCCGCTACTTCATCGGGAACAAGCACAAGATCTGGGGCAGTGAAAAGCTTGAGCGCTACATCTATTCGAACCTCATGGCGGAAATCTGCCGGGCCACCATCGGCGACACCGCCTATCTGTTCAACGAGCAGTACGTGATCAAGGCAGGGGAAAAGGGAACCTCCTTCGCGTGGCACCAGGACTCGGGCTATATCGGCCATCCGCACAAGCCGTACCTTACCGTCTGGTCGCCGTTGGATGATGTGACGGAAGAGAACGGAACCGTCTATATCCTGCCCTACAGCATCGGTGGACGCCCGCAGCTGGTACAGCACCAATGGCAGGAAGGCAGCAGCGACTTCCAGGGTTATTTCGGCGACCATCCCGGCATCCCGGTCATTTGTCCGGCGGGGAGCATCGCGGTCTTCTCCAGCTTGACGTTCCATCGCAGCGGGGCAAATACCACGTCGCGCCCGCGCCGCGCCTATCTGACCCAATATTCATCCGAACCGATCACAAACCAGGATGGTACTTCGCTTTGGCAACTGGCCGACCCCTTCCTGCAGGCGGGCGAACGGGTCGTTGAATAGGAAACAAACCGAACGAGAGGACGCAGATCATGGAGCTATATTTCAAGGACGATTGGACGGAAGCCCGGCAAATTCTGACCGGCTGGTGGAACCATCGGGTCGAGGGCCGCTGGGCACTGGGCGTGCGCGCCCCGCGCAACCAGCCGTTGCTTCACGATCCTGCGCCGCCTCTTTCCGGCGATTTCAAAACGCGATGGCTCGACTATGAAACCATGAATCTGCACAAGGAGGCCTGGTTCGCCTCGCATTGCTTCCTCGGATGCGTCTATCCCGAAGACACCGCCTATCTCGGACCGGGCAGCCTGAATGCGTTCCTCGGATGCCCGATCGACTTCCAGCAGGAAACGCTCTGGTACGGGCCGGTCTACGACGATCCGGAAAAAGCCGGAACCCTGGAGCTGGATAGGCGCGGGTTCTATTGGAAGTGGACGGTGGAGGCGTTGGCCTATCTCTCCCAACGGGCTGCCGGGCGCTACGTCGTCACCATGCCGGATCTGATCGAAGGATTGGATGTTCTCTCGGAGCTGTTTGGAACGCAGGAATTCCTGATGCACCTGATCGATTGCCCCGATGCCATCCATGGCTTGCTCGATCAACTCGACGGCCTCTACTTCGAGGCCTACGACGAGTTGGCGGATATGATCAAAAGCCCCGAAGGGCATGTACCGTTCATGGCCTTCAACGCCTGGGCGCCCGGTCGCGCCGCCAAGGTGCAGTGTGATTTTTCCGCCATGATCTCTGCCGACATGTACAACGAATTTGCGCTGCCGCATCTTCGGCGGCAATGCCAGCGGCTCGACTATGCCGTCTACCATCTCGACGGCCCCGGCGCGATCCACCACCTCGACGCCGTGCTGACCATCCCGGAAATCAATGCCATCCAGTGGGAGCCCGGTGCCGGCAATCCGCACACCGGCGACCGGGTTTGGTGGGACCGGATTTGGAAAAAAGTCTACGCCGCCGGTAAATCCGCCTTCCTGCACGGCGTGCCGGCCCATGAAATCGAACCGTTCGTCAAGGAGTTCGGCCAGGCCGGAACGCTTGTCATCACCGATGTTGCGTCGGAAGACCAGGCGCGCAAACTGATGGACGATTCGCTCGACTGGTAGGCGCGGGCGTTTTGATAACACTTGCGTTTCGCAACGATTCTAAGATACTTCCCGTTATCGAATGACGGAAGAAGGCAAGAGCGTGGGAAAAGACGAGGCATCCGCGGCACGGAAGTGGAAGCGCGGGGAAGTGCGCCCGCTTACGACGGACGAGCGGATGGCGCTCCTCATCCTAGCGATCTATCTGGGCATCTTCTGCCTCTGCACCTTTCTGTTCTGGGAATCCCTGACGCTGCGGATCTTGGGCGTGACGGCAGCCACCGGAGGAATGTTTCTTTTCGTGGCTTCGTTTTTCAATACGGAGGCGCCGGAAAAAAGCCATTCGATCCATCCGCTCCGTTCGTCCCTGTTCAGTTTCTTCACGGTGTTGCTGAGCCTCTTCCTGATCCGGTTCATCGGGGGACTCATCTCCAACTACACGGCTTCGGTGGTGGTGATCTATGGCGGGGTACTGGTGGCCCTGGTGGTTTTCCGCAAGGCGCTTGTGCAGGTCGTCACGATCTTGCTGGCGGTGGTGTTCCTCTTTATTTCCATCAGCAACTGGCATGACATCCTCGTGGGCCAGATGACCTTCAGGAACACCGTCCGCCAGTGCGGCCATGTCGTTTTCCGGATCGGCCCGATCCAGGAGGTCGCCAACCTGCTGATTGCCGGAAACTACATGGGCTATCTGTCCAAGGTCGACTATCGCGACACCCAGATCAATATCCTAGCCACCCGCAAGGTTGCCGCATGCGGCGACGATAAATTACGGAAGACGGCCGCGATCCTCGATTTTGTCAGCAAGCAGATATACTACGTCTCCGATCCGGACGACGGGGCCGAATATGCCAAGGATCCCATCTCGACCCTGCTTGCGGGGGGAGGGGACTGCGAAGATCAAACGCTGCTGCTCTGCTCCATGCTCGAGAGCGTCGGCGTGAACACCTATGTCGCCTTCACGGACGAACATGTCTTTGCCCTTGTCGACTTTGAAAAGGATGCCCCCGGACTGTTCGCCACCCCGTTCGTGTTCATCGACGGCAAGCCCTGCTACGCCCTCGATCCCGCCGATCCGGGTTCCGTGATCGGCCGCAGCTTGGCTACGCCGCAGCAGGTCAAGCGCGTGTTCGACGTGCGCCGCAAGGCTCCGGTGCATTTCACCCTCCAGCCGGACGGCGAATAATCCATTTCCGGACAGGCGGGGCTTTCCAATCCCCCGGAAAACCGGTAGACCATTTTCCAGTCATTGAAGGGGAATATTATGCCGATTCGCGAATACATTGCCGTCAACCCGAAGAAATCCTGCCCGCACTGCAAGGCGGGTTTCGAACAGGTCGAGCAGATGGACAGCCTGCCGAACACCGTTTGCCCCGAATGCGGCAACACGGTGGAACGCCAGATTTCCGCGCCGCAGGTGGGCGGTTCCAAAACGGGATTCGACGACCGCGCCAAGAACGCAGGATTCCAGAAGCTCGAAAAGCTCGGCAGTGGCGAGTACGAGAAGAAGTATTGAACATGGCAAAACTGGACGGTCAGATTGAGCGGGTCGTTTTCTACAACGAGGAAAACGGCTTCTGCGTGTTGCGCGTCAAGGTGCGTGGACACAAGGAACTGGTGACCGTCACGGGCACCGCGCCGTCGATCAACTCCGGCGAATGGATGACGGCCGACGGCGAATGGTCGATGGATCCGCGCCACGGCCAGCAGTTCAAGGCCGAGCAGATGCGCATGTCGAAACCCGACACGCTTGCAGGAATCGAAAAATACCTCGCCTCGGGGCTGATCAAGGGCATCGGCAAGGAATACGCCGCCCGGCTCGTCAAGGCCTTCGGGCGCGACGTGTTCGACGTGATCGAAAACTCGTCCGGCAAGCTGCTCAAGGTGGAAGGCATCGGCGCGCTGCGCAAGGGCCGCATCAAGCAGGCTTGGGACGAGCAAAAGAGCGTCCGCCAAATCATGGCCTTCCTCTTTAGTCACGGCGTCAGCACCACCCGCGCCTTCCGCATCCACAAGGTCTATGGCGAAAAGGCCATCGAACTCGTCCAGCGCGATCCATATTGCCTGGCGCGCGACATCCGCGGCATCGGCTTCCTCATCGCCGACCAGATCGCCATGCGCCTCGGCATCGCCAAGGATTCCGACCTGCGCGCCCGCGCCGGGCTCGAATTCGTGCTCGGTGAGCTGACCTCCAACGGCCACTGCGCCTATGTCCGCAACGATTTGCTTTCGCGCACCGGGGAGCTGCTGGACATCAACCTGGAAATCATCGAGCGCGCGTTGGACCATTCGCTCCAGCACGAGCGGCTCATTCAGCGCACCGACCACAGCGGGCGCGACCTGATCTATCTGCCCAAGCTCTACCTCGCCGAAATCGCCTTCGCCAAAAAAATCCAGACCTTGGGAAAAGGGAAGCATCCCTGTCCGCCCGTCGACTTCGATAAGGCCTTGGCGTGGGTGCAGAAAAAGACCGGCATCGAACTTGCGGCCGCCCAGCGCGCCGCGCTCAAGACCGCCGTGCAGTCGAAGGTGATGGTCATTACCGGCGGCCCCGGGGTCGGTAAAACCACGCTGGTCAATTCGGTGCTGATGGTGCTGACCGCCAAGAAAATGCGCGTCGCGCTCTGCGCGCCGACCGGCCGCGCCGCCAAGCGCATGGCCGAGACCACCGGCATGGAGGCCAAGACGATCCACCGGCTGCTGCAATACAACCCCCACAAAGGCGGCTTTGTCCACAACGCCGAAAACCCGCTGGAGTGCGACGTGTTGATTGTCGACGAATCGAGCATGATCGATATCGTGCTGGCTTCGCAGTTGGCCGACGCCATTCCGCTGCACGCCGCATTCATCATCGTCGGCGACGCCGACCAGCTGCCGTCCGTCGGGCCGGGTAGGGTGCTGCAGGATGTCATCCATTCCAACACCATTCCCGTTGCGCACCTCAACGAGGTTTTCCGGCAGGCGGCGAGCAGCCGTATCATCACCAACGCCCATCGCATCAACCAGGGGCAGATGCCGGAGTTCCCCGAAGACCACGAAACCAGCGACTGCTACTTCGTCGAAGTCGACGATCCCGAAAAGGCGGTCAAGCTCGTCGGCAAGCTGATCAAGGAATCCATCCCGAAAAAATTCCATTTCAACGCGATGGAGGAGATCCAGATTTTGACCCCGATGCAGAAGGGCGACCTCGGCGCGCGCAACCTCAACCAGACGCTACAGCAGTTGTTGAATCCGCGCGGCGAAGAGGTCGAACGCTTCGGCTATGTCTTCCGCGTCGGCGACAAGGTGATGCAGACCGAGAACGACTACGACAAGGAGGTCTTCAACGGCGACATGGGCCGCATCGCCAAGATCGACTCCGAGCTGTCGGAACTGACCGTCGATTTTGAAGATCGCAAGGTGGTCTACGACTTCCGAGAACTCGACGAGCTCGTCTTGTCGTACGCCATCACCATCCACAAAAGCCAAGGCAGCGAATATCCGTGCGTCATTATTCCACTGCATACCCAGCACTATGTCCTGTTGCAGCGCAGCCTCATCTACACCGCCCTCACGCGCGCCAAAAAGCTGGTCATCGTCCTCGGCACCAAGAAAGCCCTCAGCCTAGCCGTCACCCGCGCCGAATCCCGCGAACGCACCACCACCTTGGCCGAGCGGTTGAAGGAGTATGCGTGACGTTACGGGAGAGCCGCTCCTCCCGGTTTGTTGGCCTCATCGTCGGCGTTTAACCGAGTAGGTTGGAGTCTCTGATTGGGCAAGTTTTTCTTCTGTCTTAAAAGGGTACATCCCAAGAATGCTGTCAGTGTAATAAAGAAAGCTATGGAGAGGCGTAGACCTAGCTGAGTTAACTCCTGCGTAATGAAAAGATCTTTGAGGTAGCTCATGGGATGGGAATTCCCGATTCTAATGCTGTCCCATTGTTCAGGATTAGCTCTAATCGATTCGGAGAGTTCATAGAGCTTAGATCTCTCCCCTTGATGAAGAAAGATCGTCAATCCTGAGATGCCAACACTTCCTAGAACAAGTGTCACAAGAACAACATTCCATATAATTCTCTTCATCGTCCATCCATGCCCAATAGTGGAATATGCGGATTCCATTTTATCTGAAAATATCGATTCCATCTAATCCAGTAGGCATGGAATCGGTCTGCTCCCGATATCGACGCATCGAACATGCGACAGAGTATGCCGGTTTTTGTTTTAGTGTAAAGAGCGTTGGTCTTTTTGATTGGAGGATATGATCGCGTCTACGAGATGGCAGACAGGAATGTCCGCCCCACATGCATCATCCGGGTGCAATAAAAAACCCCGCCGGGAGGGCGGGGTTGGGCACTACGAAGTCGGAACCGTTTATTGGGTGATTTCTTCGATGGTGGCGCTGTCGCGCAGGCTCTTGATGTAGTCGGAAACGACCTTCTGCTTCTTCTGGCCGGTGAGGTAGGCGATGATGCTGTCCTTGGCTTCGTCGAAGCTGACGACGCTTTCTTCCTGGTGGTCGGTTACCTTGATGATGTGGTAGCCAAACTGGGTTTCAACGATATCGCCGACTTCACCCTTTTCCTGGGAGAAGGCTGCGACTTCGAATTCGGGAACCATCTGGCCTTTTCCAAAGGTTCCGAGCGCACCGCCCTGGGCGGAGCTGGGGCAACCGGAGAATTCCTGCGCTGCTTCTTCGAAGGTGTTGGTTCCGGCAATGATGTCGGTACGGATCTTCGCGAGCTGGGCTTTCTTCGCAGCCTTGGTTTCGTCGGTGTCGTTTTCGTCGAACTTGATGAGGATGTGGCTGGCGCTTACGTTCTCGGGCTTTTTGAAGCGGTCGGGATTGGAGTCATAGAATTCCTTGGCTTCTTCTTCGGTGGCGGGCGCAACACCTTCGGTCTTGGCTTCGAGGAACTTGCGGGTGGCGAGCTGTTCCTTGACGTTTTCAGTCAGTTTTTCGAGGGTGGTGCCGGCCTGGGCCAGGGCGGAATCAAGGTCTTGCCCTTCCGGAACGCTGGCACGGATTTCATCCATGGCCTTGGCCAGGTCGTTCGTGGTGACTTCCACGTTGGCGGCGGCAATG
>JAIPJC010000145.1 GCA_021734345.1 Kiritimatiellales bacterium
GACAAGAACCATGCCTCCGTCGTCGTCTGGTCGCTTGGCAACGAGGCGGGCAGCGGTCCCAACTTCGTGAAGGCGATGGACTGGATCCACGCCAACGATCCGACCCGGCCCGTGCACTACGAAGGCGGCGATCAATCGGTGGGGGATTTCCACTCCCGCATGTATGCCCCGAACAACTGGGTGGGGGATGCCGACAAGCCTTCGATCCTCTGCGAATATACCCACGCCATGGGCAACTCCAACGGCAACCTCCAGGAATACTGGCGCGACAACATCTACCTCCACGAGCACCACGCCGGCGGCTTTGTCTGGGACTGGATGGACCAGGGCGTGAAGACGCCCGTCCCCGCCGAATACGCCGGCAACGTCGGCAAGGGGCCGGTAAAGGAAACCTTCTTTGCGTACGGCGGATGGCATAGGCAAAAATACCACGACGACGGCAACTTCTGCATGAACGGGCTGATCGGTGCAGACTGGAAACCGCATCCCGGGCTGTATGCGATCAAGCATGTCTACCGGAACATCCACGTTTCGCCGATCGATCTGGCGGCGGGAACCGTGTCGATCCGCAACTGGTTCGATTTTTCCAACGTCGCCGACATGGCGACGGGCAGGTGGGAAATCCTGGAAGACGGACGGGTGTTCGCCAGCGGGGCAATCGAAGACCTCGACATTCCGGCGCACACGGCAAAGACCGTAAAACTCAACCTGCCGAAGATGGGGAAAACGGATGCCGAGTATTTGCTCAACATCCGCTTTTTCTCGAAAGCCGATGCGCCGCTACTGGCCGCCGGGCACGAACTGGCGTGGGAACAATTCCCGATGTGCGGGAATTTCCAGCCCATGGAAGGCGCTCTCTCCGCGAAGGTTTCGATGAAGGAGTCCCCCGGCCAGGTCGAGGTGACGGGAAGGAATTTCGCAGTGGTCTTCGACAAGAAGACCGGTTCGCTTGCCTCCTACTCCGTCGATGGACGCAAGCTGGTTTCCGGCAGCATGCCCGATCTGTGGCGGCCGTATACCGACAACGACAACGGTGCGATGCGTGGCGGAAGCAAGCTGGGCGGCAAGCTGGAGGAAAACCTGTGGCGTACGGCTGCCCAGAATCGGCAAGTGGTTTCGTTCAACGTCGAACAGGTCTCCGAATCTTCCGTCAAGATTTCCGTCGCCGTCGGCTTCGCATCCATTGGAGCCACGGCGAACTTCGGCTATCTGGTGTCCGGCAACGGTACGGTTGATGTGAAGGTCGACTACGATTATTCCGCGATTCCCCAAAAGAAAAGGCATGCCCACCGGACCGGCATGAAGTGGGAGCTGGGCGGCGACCTTGAACATATGCGGTGGTATGGCCGCGGGCCAGCCGCAACCTATGTGGACCGCGACTACGAGCGCATTGGCATCTACGGCGGGACGGTGGACGGGCAGTGGATCGACTATGCCCGCCCGCAGGAAAACGGATACAAGGTGGACGTGCGCTGGGCGACGCTGACCGATGCTTCCGGCAAGGGGTTGCGTTTCGAAACCTTGGGCGCGCCACTGGGCGTGGGAGCCCGCCACTATTCGGATGAAACCATGGAATCGGCGGCGTATTCCTTCGAGATGAAGCGGTCCGATACCATCTTCTTCAATATCGATGCGCATCAGCTGGGGGTCGGCGGCAACAACAGTTGGGGTGCGGAGCCGCTCGACAATGGGCGCTATCGCGCAAAGCTTCCAACCTACTCCTATGCCTATCGCATCATGCCGGTGTCGGGGGATTGAACATCCTTCCGCAAGAAGGCATGGTATGGCCATGAAACAGGCACTCCACTCATATGTCCGGTATCTGCCGGTGGAAAAAGATGCGCTGGCGTGGGGCTTGCACGTCATCGATTGCGGTATCACCGATATGGCGCCCGGGGCGGCCTATCCCACCAATGTGCGCCACCCACCCAAGTATCTGTACCAATGGGAAGATGGCCGGACGCTTTCCGAGTTCCAGATCGTCTATATTACAAAGGGCGCCGGCCTTTTCGAATCGCGTCGAATCAAGCAACGCAGCATCGGCGCCGGGGATGTCTTGCTGCTTTTCCCGGGCGAGTGGCACCGGTATGGCCGCAACAAGGAGACGGGCTGGGATGAATGCTGGGTCGGGTTCAGCGGTGAATATGCCAAACGGCTCATGACGCATTGCTTCGGGAATTTGCCACGGGTGCTGCATGTGGGTTTCGATATCTCGCTGTTCCAGTCGATCCGTTCATTGCCGGAACTCCTTGAGCAGGCGCCTCCCGGATACCAGCAGTTGCTGGCGGCAAACACCACCGGGATCATTGCCCAGTTGCGGTCGCTCTACCTGGGCGGGTCATGCGAGGCCTCGGCCGAAAAACTCATACAGGATATCCGCATGCAGCTTACCGCCGACATCGACCAGAACATCGATTTTCGCGCACTGGCGGATTCGGTCGGAATGAGCTACTCGAAATTCCGGGCCTTCTTCAAGGAGCGCACGGGATTTCCTCCCCGGCAGTACATCATCGAAATGAGGATCAACCGGGCCAAGGAACTGCTGACCTACACCAACCAAAACATTTCCGTTATCGCCGATGTCCTCGGCTTTGAGTCGCTCTACTATTTTTCCCGCCTGTTCAAGTTCAAGACGGGCCTTTCCCCCTCCGAATTCCGGGCGCAGAATCTCGAAGCGCTGGACGCAGACAACATGGAATAGCGTGCAGTTGAAATTCTTCAGAAGGGCAGCGTGTCGCGCCTAACCTCGGCGGGCAGGGTGAGGTTCCGTCCCGTTTCGGCATCGAAGACATGGGCTAGTTGCAGCCTGGGCACCATCCTCACCACGCCGTTTTGGATGGCGGCGGCTTCGTGCGGGTTGACGCTGGTGATGAACCGATGCCCGCCGGATTCGAGGTGCAGCAGCACCTCTTCACCCAGCATCTCGGAGACTTCGACGTTTCCACTGAACACGATCTCCGGCTGTTCGTCCGCCTTTGCCAGCTTCAACGCCCGCGGACGAATGCCGAGGCAGACCGCCTTGCCGTCGCAACCTTGGAGCATGGCGGCCTGGTCTTCGGGCAGGGGGCATTGAATGGTGCCGCCATCGAAAACAAGCCCATCGTTTTCGGCATGCAGGACGCCCTTGAAAATGTTCATCGGTGGCGTGCCGATAAACCGCGCCACAAAGAGCGAAGCCGGATGGTCGAAAACCACGGTGGGCGGGCCGACCTGTTCGATCATCCCGTCGTTCATCACGCAAATCCGGTTGCCGAGCGTCATGGCTTCGATCTGGTCGTGGGTGACATAGATCATGGTGGTGCCGATGCGCCGGTGCAGCTGCAGGATTTCCTTGCGCATTTCGACGCGCATCTTGGCGTCGAGGTTGGAGAGCGGTTCGTCGAACAGGAAGACGGACGGCTTGCGGACAATGGCGCGCCCCATGGCTACGCGTTGGCGCTGCCCACCGGAAAGCGCCTTGGGTTTGCGCTTGAGCAGGCCTTCGAGGCCGAGAATGGCGGCGGCCTTCATGACGCGCCCGTCGATTTCCGACTTGGGCAGTTTGCGCAGCTTGAGGCCGAAGGGCATGTTGTCATAGACGCTCATGTGCGGATAGAGCGCATAGTTTTGGAAGACCATGGCAATGTCGCGGTCCTTGGGCGGAACATCGTTTACGACGCGGTCGCCGATGCGGATGGTGCCTGCATTGACTTCCTCCAACCCGGCCACCATGCGCAGGGTGGTGGACTTGCCGCAACCGGATGGGCCGACAAGCACGAGGAATTCGCCATCCTTGATGGACAGGTTGAAGTTGCGGACGGCTTCGTAGGCGTTGTCGTAGGTCTTGTGGATATTCTCCAATTGCACCATGGCCATATCGGTTTCCCCAATTTAAACAATGATTGCGATAGGGTATCTTGATGCAACGCGCCGTTCAAGCTGCATGGGCGCAAACATGGTCGTTCGTGTTGGTCGCACCATGATGGCACAACGGATAATAGAAAATTTACGAAGAATAATTGAATTATACACCAAGGGGTGCTATCAATTCCGACGCATGAATGGGTGTTATGGGATGCATTCCATTGAAACGGCATCTGGCAGCGCAGTGGATAAAGGATGGACAATGCGATGAAAAACAAAGTGGGCATGATGTTGTGTGCGATGCGGCTCTTGTTCCTCTGCGGAGCATGTGCGATCCATTGCACCGCAAGCGCAGCCGGCGGTTTCTACGACTGGCGGAACGTGTGGATGGAGGGAGCACCGGTTGGCAGCGACCTCGCCTTCGGAGGGGATCTGGACGGGGACGGGATGAAGAACGGCGAGGAATACGCGATGCTCTCCGACCCGATGGTGGCCGGGAAGTCTTCCTTCCACGGAACGTTCACAGCGGGTTCCAACGCCGTGCTGGGCCTTGAATGGAACAGCGCTGCGCCGGACATCTCTTGGTATCTCCGTTCGGCCGACCGGCTCGCCGAACCGGCCGAAACCTGGCCGCTCGCCACAAACGCCACGGTGTCGCGGACGCCGGACGGAGACCTTTCCTCGATCCAGGTCAATTTGAATGAACCGAATGGAACAAACCGCTTTTTCGCCCTGCAAATCAGGCGCGACGAGCCCGGAACGGTTTTGGATTTATTCGACGACGACGGGCGCTGGAACCTGATCGGCAACGCCGCCTTTTCAACCGGTTCCGGGAGTGTTGCGCCGACAAGCGGGTTCGAGTTTCTCCGGCACTACAAGTCCGGTGCGTGGAACCATTCGGCGGCGGTCAGGGATGCCGGCATTCCGGTGGCGGCGGGCAGCTATGTAATCACCGTGGACGTGGGCCACGACGGGACGGCGCTGCCCTTCGCCACGGGATATGTCAATATCGGGTTTCTCGAAGACCCGGCGGGCATCGCCTCGGCTTCGGGGGTGCGCGACGCGATAACGTTGTTCGACACCATCGCGGGAGTTTCGCGCACCGTTGTGAGCAACGCGGTGCCGAATGCGGGATGGAAAACCTGGCAGATCCGGATCGACATTGCGGCGGACAGCGTCGCCATCGGACGGACGGCCTATGTGGGGATCCACGCACAGAGCGGCAGTTCGGGCAATCAGGCCCTATTCGACCATGTGAGAGTCGAATCGTTTCCGGCGGAGGACGAGGGGTGGACGCTGTTCAACAACGCCAAGTCGCTATCCGAATCGGGCTGGTTGGTTCCGGTGGAGGGAACCCGGTTCCTCAACCACACGGTCGGGGCGAACTGGTCGCACTCGGCGATGGTGAAGGATTCCGGGCTGACCATCGAACCAGGCACCTACGTCATGGCGTTGGACGCGGGGTACGACGCCAACTCTAGCCGACCGTTCGCGACCGACGACTGCGTCCGCTTCGGATTCATCGATGCGGCGACCAACTATGCAACGGCGGTCGAGGTGCGCGATGCCATCACCGCCTTCAAGGCGCTTGCGGGTGTGGCTGCCACCGAGGAGCGAACCCCCGTAGTGGCCAACGGATGGGTTCCGTGGCGGCAGGAACTGGACGTGGCCGCCGGGAGCGCCGCAGTCGGGAAGGGCGTGCTGTTCGGCATCCATGCGCAGAGCAAGACCACGGTGAACCAAGCCTCATTCGACCATGTGCGGATCATCGGACCGGTGGCCCATGAGGTTGTCGTATCCGCCGACCAGGATGTCGCGTGGATTGATCCGAAGATGTTCGGGGCAAACCTCGTCTACCATGCCGAAAAGCTTGATTCGAGCTACATCAAAGCCTTCAACGATTGCGGGATGGAACTGCTTCGATATCCAGGCGGATCGATTTGCGAACAGGAATTCGATTACCTGGATTCGGACGGACCGGACAACGACCGGCCTTCGCTCTACGACGTGGTTGGCTTCTGCAACAGCAACAATACCGAGCTGATATTGGTGGTGCCCACCAAGCGGTTCAAGGACGACATCCCGGCCGGCGTCCAGTACGCCAAGGCTTTTGTCAAGGCGGTCAACATAGACCACATGTTCGGTAACATCCATGTGAAGTATTGGGAGCTTGGCAACGAATACTATGCAAATCCAACGGATGCGCTGGCGATTACCGCGGACGAGTACAAGGTGATTGCGGACCAGTTCGCCGCAGGCATGGTGCAAACCGATCCGACGATTGTTCCGGTTGTGCAGTTCCGGCGAACGGAATTGGTGGAAGCCCAGACAATCAGCGACTACCTCACCGCAAGCACGAACAACGGCAGCGTCCGGGCATCGCTGACGCATGCCTATCCGGGGGAAGATCTAGTCAATATCCGCGACGCCCTTCCTGTGCAGTTTTCGCAAGGCAAGCAGATTTACGGGTTCGACGATCTGCTGGTGACCGAATGGAACATTGGTTCCGGCGCAGGTGTGAAGGGTATGAAGCTGGCGAACTATGTGTTGCTCCTGTTCGAATCATTGGCAAAAGGGGGCGTGACGAAAACGACCATGTGGCCCCTGAACTGGCAAATCAACGGAGTCTCGACCGTTTGGTCGGATGTCAATACCGGGGCCTTGCGGCCTGCGGGGCAGGCTTTTGCCGAACTTGCCCCGCTGGCCAAGGAGTCCACCCTGGTTCAAACCACGGTCGGCAGCGATGCCTTCCATGTGTCCGCCTACCGGCGCGGTTCGCAGGAGCTGGCTCTGTTTGTGACGAGCTTCGCGTTGCCGGTTCCGACCTTGTTGAAAATCCACGTGGATGGATTCCCTTTCAGCCGGGTGGAGGCGCATCGCCTAGGCAAGGAAGACGAGCTTTCGAACGGCGCGGGGACATGGGAAGATGCCCATGTCGTACAGGATGGGCAGGATCTTTATGTGGAGGCCAACAAGTTCAACGATTGGGAAATCGTCCGGCTGACACTCTATCCCTAGTGCAGCATTGCCCGGACGCGATAAAACCCGGCATCTGAAAGCGGATTGTTGGTATAGGCACCCGTGCCGTTGGTGGCGGCCATGGTCTGGTACAACACCCATGCTGGATCGAGCAGATTGGTGCAGCCTTCTATTTGGTAGAGGCGGTCGAGTCCTCGGTAGCCGGGTCCGGTTGCTTCCACGGTAGGGAACGTCAATTGCATCCAGTCCGTAGTTGCAAGCAAAGCGGTTTTCATGGTCGAAGACGGGTCTTCCGGATTGCTGCCCAAAATATATTCCTGCCAGTTGGAGAGTCCGTCATGGTCGTCGTCGTTTTCCGGGACAAGTCCCTCCGTGCTCCACAGGGCTTCCCATTCGTCGGGGATGGCGTTGCCGTTCACATCCGGCATGGAATGGACATCAAGGTTGAATACCCGGATCAGATGCTGGGCTGCGGCATGCATCGTCGGGTAATACATGGGCTTGCCGGCATTGAAGAACGCATGGACCTCGTCCCGGTAGACCAGCACCTTGGCGGAGCCTCCGGCTGCGCGGATACCGTCGGCGTACCAAATGCTTTGCTCCGGCTCGATCGTCGTATCCGCCGATCCGTGCAGCAGCAGCGTGTCCGGCGGATTGTTCGTGCGGATGTTCAGCGCGGCGGAGTTGGCCTCGTAGCTGGGAACATCCTGGGCAAAGCTGGTACCGTCGCCGAATGATCCGGTTCCGGTGCGGTGGACGAAATTGTAGAGGCCGTTGAATCCGATGTAGCAGGAAATGTTGGTGTTGTTCTGCGCCACCAGCGCCGAGGTAGGCGTGCCGGCCGATCCGCCGTAAAGCCCCATCCGGCGGGTGTCCAATCCGTATTCGTTCGCATGTGCCGTCGCATAGGCAACAGCCAGCGAGATGTCGTTGGTCGCCTTGGTAAAAGTCCCCTCGGAGTTGCTCGAACTGCGCCATGCCACGCCCGCTACCGCCACCCCCAGCTTCCGGGTGAAGTAGTCGCCCATGACAGGAGTTCCGGGAGCCGACCGCTCCCAAGTCCCGGTGTCTCCGCCGGTCCAGCCACCGCC
>JAIPJC010000146.1 GCA_021734345.1 Kiritimatiellales bacterium
CATGTCGTTCCAAGCGCTGTTCCGCAATCCGCTCGCCACGCCATTCACGCTCGGCGTCTCCAGCGGCGCGGCGCTCGGCGCGGCGGTGTTTATCCGGTTTGGGTTGGCGTTTTCGATCCTCGGCATTTCCGGCACTTCGCTCGCGGCGTTCGGCGGGGCGCTGCTGGCCGTCGCGCTGGTCTACGGACTCACGCAGTTGAAGGGCGGCTTTTCGACCACCACGTTGCTGCTCGCCGGGATTGCCATCAGCTTTTTCTTTTCCAGCCTGATCCTGTTTATCCAATACGTCAGCGGGCTGTCGCAATCGTTCCGCATCGTGCATTGGATGATGGGTTCGCTCACCGCGGCCGACTACGGGAAACTCGGCAACCTGCTTCCCTTCTTTGGAGTCGGCAGCCTACTACTGGTTTTCCTGCATCGCGAAATGAACCTGCTGATGGTTGGCGAGGATATTGCGATTAGCCGCGGCGTGAATGTCGGGCTGGTGAAAAAGCTGATCTTCCTGTCCGCCTCGCTGATGGTCGGCGGCGTGGTCGCCGTCTGCGGCCCGATCGGTTTCGTCGGCATGATGTCGCCGCACATCTGCCGCCTGCTCGTTGGCGCCGACCACCGCCATCTCACGCCCGCATCGTTCCTGTTCGGGGGATTGTTCCTCGCCCTGTGCGACACGCTCGCGCGCATACTCGTCGCCCCGTCGGAAATGCCCGTCGGCATCATCACCGCCCTGCTCGGCGGGCCGTTCTTCATCTGGCTGTTGCTCAACCGCAAGAGCGACCTGGAGCTGTGAGATTTAGGCAGAATCATTTTTAGGCAGAATGATTCCTACACGCCGGAACAACATGATTCTGCCTAAAAATAATTCTGCCTAACTTCCCGCTCACAGCCTTCCTGAAATAAATGCTGATTCATCTAGAGTAGTGGTCTACTATTCTCGCCCATGAAAACGATTGAAGAGAAAGAGCAGGCGCTGCTTGCAGAGCTTAAATCCTACGGCACGCTCGCGGTGGCCTATTCCGGCGGCGTCGATTCCTCCTACCTCGCCGACGTGGCCCACGAAGCGCTCGGCCCAAACGCCCGGATGATCATTGCCGACTCGCCCTCCATTCCTCGCACCGAACTGCAGGAAGCCATCGACCTCGCCACCGCGCGCGGCTGGAACCTGCGCGTCATCCAAACCCAGGAACATCTGAGCGAGGCCTACCTCAAGAACGACGGCACGCGCTGCTTCCACTGCAAGAACGAACTCTTCGGAAAAATGGAATCCATCCTCGCCGAGCTGGGCGAAGTCGTACTCGCGCACGGTGCCATCGAAGACGACAAGGGCGATGTCCGCCCCGGCACGCAGGCCGCCGCCAACCACCGCGTCGTCGCTCCGCTCCAAAATGCCGGGCTCTACAAAAATGAAATCCGCATCCTCAGCGAACGGCGCGGACTGCCGACCGCAGGGAAAGCCTCGTTCGCCTGCCTCGGCTCGCGCTTCCCCACCGGCACCCGCATCGACCTTGAATCCATGACGCAGGTGGAAAAGGCCGAGGCAATCCTGCGCGCGCGCGGCTATGGCCAATACCGCGTCCGCCACCACGGCGACCTCTGCCGCATCGAGGTCGAGCCCGCCGACTTCGACAAGGTAATGAACGAGCGCACCGAACTCGTTTCCACCATCAAGGCCGTCGGCTACAAGTTCGTCACCCTTGATCTCGGCGGCTATGCCATGGGCTCAAGCGCCTAACCATCCCGCAACCCAATGTAGACGATGCTTCCAGCTTCGTTGCGTCTGAACAGATAATCCCGATCAACAGCAAGGAAACGACACATGAGCGATATACCGAAATGCCCCGAATGCCAATCCGAATATGCCTACGAAGTCCAAGGACTGTATACCTGCCCCGACTGCGGGCATGAATGGACCGGAACCGCCGTTGAAACCGAAACCACCGACACCGGACTGGTCGTGAAGGATTCCTGCGGCAACCTGCTGCAGGACGGCGACGCCATCACCATCATCAAGGATCTGAAGGTAAAGGGTGCGACGCAGGCGCTCAAGGTCGGCACCAAGGTCAAAAGCATCCGCCTCGTCGCGGGCGACCACAACATCGACTGCAAAATCGCCGGCTTCGGCGCCATGCAGCTCAAATCCGAGTTTGTGAAGAAGGCGTAACGGCGCTGCTGTAGGCGGGGTCGGCGACCCCGCTCTGGCCAGAAAAAGCCTGATCCAACGCATCCGGGGTCGCCGACCCCGGCTACATGAAACTCGTTCCGCTTCCACCTTTCCAAGAACCGCAAACCCCGCTATTTTCTACCTATCATACAAATGCGGGTGATAGGCAGAACCGTTTCTGCCTAATCAACTGTCGGAGCAGTAAATATGAAATGTCCTCATTGCAATTACACATGTGATATACGGGGAATTCTCTATACCTCAAATAAGCAACCATATGAATGCCAAAACTGTGGCCATCAATCCTCAATTAGATCAGCAGATAAAATTGTACTTGCAATATATGGAGCATTAATGACTGCATATTTACTTCCTGGACTTGAATATTTGGCGATGAGACAGGTCGATTGGTTGTATTCAATTCCGATTATATTGTTGGCGTTTGCTGTTCCGATCCTTGGTTTTTGGTACTTTGCGAAATTAAAATTAATAAATTCACCGAACCACCATTAAGCCCTTCTGAGTAAAGACAAAAAATCCCCTGCTTCAATCCTCGTGTTCTTCGAGTGTGAACCACTTACTTCATGCGCTATTTGCATTCGCAAATTATCAGTCGCTATCGCTCGTGGCGGGGTTATTCTCTGCGGACTCCGGTGTTTCAACTTCCGGTTCGGGTTCCGCGTTGCGGGACTTGCCGCCAAGGAGGACGACGACTTCGTCCTGGACGTGTTCGAGTTCGTCGAGCTTTAGCTCGGGGTCGATGACGAGGAAGGTTTCGCCGGTTTTCTTGTGTTCGTAGATGCGGAGCTTGCGGCCGTCCTCCGCCTGCTGGATGTCGCGTTCGACGAGGATTTTCTTGCGCTCGAGCATGACGGTCAGGATGAAGATGGCGTTGAGATCTTCTTCGTTTTCCTTGGCCATCAGCTTGCGCAGCAGCGATTCGGCATTTTCCTTCTTCACCGCCTCGTCGGCGGGCGGCGGCGGAATGATGTAGACGGTCTTCCACGTGCTTAGCCCATGGCCCTCGGCCTTCCAGCATTTCTCGCAAAAGTCCTTCCGCAGATATTCGCCCTCTTCGAAGACGAGGCGGGAATAGAGCGCCTGCTTGTGCTGGAACTCCACTTCGCAACCATCGCACGCCTTGGCGCATTTGCGAACGTGCCAGTTTTCAATATTCTCGCGTCCCATAGAGGTCTCCATTCAGGAAGTCATCGTAGAAGCGACGCCCTCGTCGCTTGCCCGCGCACAGAAAATGCGACGAGGGCGTCGCATCTACGCTTCAGCCTTCCTTTTCCCAAATCACATGGCGCTTCTGCCAGAAGTAGACGATGCCCGTCCATGCGGTGAGCAGCGCGACGCCGAAACCGAGCCACCAGGCAAGCGAGCTACCCGGGGCGGGAAGCCACGTCAGCGGCCAGATCAAACCGAAGAAGAGGAGGCAGATCACAATCATTTGTACGGTGGTCTTGACCTTGCCCCACATGCCGGCGGGCATCACGATGCCCTTCTCGATCATCAGCAGGCGCATCCCCGTGACCATGAATTCGCGGGCAACAATCAGCACCACCATCCACGCACTTATGCTGCCGAGCTCGACAAAGCCGATGAACGCGGCGCAGACGAGAACCTTGTCGGCCAGCGGATCCATCATTTTGCCAAAGGAGGTGCAGCCAAAATAGTTGCGTGCCAGATAGCCGTCGAGCGCGTCGGTGATGCTGGCGATGATGAAGATAACCAGCGCGGCGATGCGGGCGTAGGGAAAATGGACGCTCATGCAGACCATCATCACGGCGGTCATCCAAAAGCGGCTAATGGTCAGGTGGTTGGGAAGGCTTTTCATTCGTTACGTCCTACTTCCCCACGTCGATTTCGCCGGGTTTGACAAGATACGCATCGGGCGCATTTTCGAAGAGCAGTTGACGTTCCACCATGGCGGCGCCGCCCGCGGCGGCCGGGGCGTCTTCCTTGTCGTCGGAACACTGCGTTACGCTTACAACGATGATCAGCAGTACCAGCAGCCTGCCGCCCGCCATGGCCAGCATCCGGGGCGACAAGCGGGGAACCGCCAGCTTCCCAACGATCTGGTTGACGCCCCCGAAAATCGACTTGCCCTCCAGGCGGCGGGGCGGGGTCGTGGGTTCGCCCACGGCCAGATCGGCCTTGGCCAGATTCACCTTCACCTCGTCGGGGAGCGGGCGCTTGGCCTTGGGCGCATGCTGCTCCGCATATTCATCCACCAGCGGGCGCGCATCGAGGCCCAGATACTGGGCATACATCTTGATGAAGCTCTTGGCGTAGACCGGGGCGGAGAGCACGCCGAAGTCGTCGGCCTCCATCGCCTCGATGAATTTGGAGAGGATCTTGGTGGCGCGTCCCGCCTCGGAATCGCTGACGCCCTTGGCCTGCCGGGCCGCTTCGAGCTTTTGCCCGATGGTTCCAATATTCAAGCTAGTCTGCTGTATCATTTGCTACTCCCGGGTTCTGGGGAATCTCCCCATCAAGGTCTATCAAAATTTCGCGCGGATCGGAACCGTTCGGCGCCCCGACGATCCCCCGCTCTTCGAGCAGATCCATCAGGCGCGCGGCGCGCGTGTAGCCGATACGCAGGCGCCGCTGCAGCGACGAAGTCGAGGCGCGCTTGGTCTGGCGGATCACCTCGACCGCCTGCTCGAGGATTTCGTCGTCTTCGCCGCTATCCATGTCGGGCAGGTCGGTGGAAGGCTTTTCGATCTTCTCGTGGATTTCGGTGATGAATTCCGGCTTGCTCTGCTCCTTGCAGAAATTGGTGATGCGCTCGATTTCGGCATCGCTGGTGTAGGCCCCCTGCGAGCGGATCAGCTTGTCGGACCCCGGCGGCAGCACGAGCATATCGCCCCGGCCCAGCAGCGTGTCCGCGCCCATGCGGTCGAGAATCGTACGGCTGTCCACCTTCTGCGAAACCTTGAAGGCGATACGCACCGGGAAGTTCGCCTTGATCGTTCCGGTGATCACCTTCACGTCCGGCCGCTGGGTGGCGAGAATCATGTGGATGCCGGCCGCGCGCGACTTGGCGGCCAGGCGCGCAATGCCTGCTTCGATCTCGGCCTGCGCCACGGCCATCAGGTCGGCCAGCTCGTCGATCACGATGACGATGTAGGGGAGCTTGTCGGGCAGTTGCGTCTTCTTCAGGTCGGGATCGACCGACACTTCCTCGGCGTCAAAGAGTTCTTCCTGCTTCAGGAGCACGCGGGCGTTGAAGCCCGGCAGGTCGCGCACGCCGGCCTGGCGGAACCACTTGAAGCGGCGCTCCATCTCGTCGATCGCCCACTTGAGGCCGAGCGCCACCTTCTTGGCGTTGGTGATGACCGGCACCACGAGATGCGGTAGATCGTTGTAGCTATGGAACTCGACCGTCTTCGGGTCGACCAAAATCAGGCGCAGTTCGTCGGGCGAATGCTTCATCAGCAGGCCGGTCAGGATCGAGTTCATGCAGACCGACTTGCCCGCACCCGTCGCGCCGGCAATCAGCAGGTGCGGCATCTTGGCGAGGTCGTAGATCATGCTGTCGCCGTTGACATCCTTGCCCAGGATCAGCGGCAGGGCATGCTTGCCCTTCTGGAATTCATGGCTTTCGACCAGATCGCGGAAGAACACGGCGGCGCGCGCCGTGTTCGGCACTTCGACGCCGCAGACGCCCCGGCCGGGAATGGGAGCCTGGATGCGGATGCTCTCGGCATGCATCTTCAGGGCGATGTTGTCCTGCAAGGCTTTGATCTTTTCAACGCGCACGCCGGGGGCGGGCTCGATTTCATAGCACGTCACCACCGGCCCCTGCTGCACACCCGTCACCTTGGCCTCGACGCCAAACTCCTCGAGCGTGTCCTGCAGGATCTTGGCGGTGTCGGCAATTTCGGTGGGCGACATGCCCTTGCCTTGCGGCACCGGCGGATCGAGCAGGTCGAGCGTGGGGAGCTTGTAGTTGGAGAGCCGCAGGTTCTCCTTGAAGGTGGGGAGCGTCTCGTCGGTAGCCTCGTCGGTCTTCTTCGGTTTCGGTGAAACATTCACCACGACCGGAACGGCTTTCGCCTTCTTGGCCTCGGCGGCCTTCTGCTGCTCTTCGAGCATCTTCTGGATATCGATTTGCGGAGGCTCTTCCGCTTCGGCCACCGGTTCGGGTTTCGGCTTGCGTACGGCGCGCTTGCGCGGCGGGGACTCCTCTTTCGCACCGGAAGCCTCTTCCTCTACTGGAACTTCCACCTTGAAGGCCTTGATCCAAGTCCACAGCTGCTTGCATAGGTCGATGATGTTCAGGTCGAGCATGCGAACGACTGCAATCGCCAGCAGCACCACAAACACAATGCCCGCGCCGGCATGGCCGATCCAGTAGCCGAGCGACCGCTGCGCCAGCATCTCGCCCATCAAGCCGCCGGGGCTGCCGATGTTCAGGCGCTCGACCGTGCCATACCAGATTTGCTGCATATCCAGCAGACCGGCCAGGCAAAACAGGCCGAGCACAAACCACAGCAGGCGCGGATAGATCTTGTGCGCCGACCAGAATACCGACGAAACGCCGATCCAAAAAATACAGAACGGAATGGCATAGCCCGCCACCCCGAAATACATGAAGGCCGCATAGGCCGTCCGCGCGCCAAACGGGCCGATCCAGTTGTGCGAATCCGTCTGGTTCTGGAAAATCCCGATATCGGCTGGATTATAGGACAGCACGCCCAACAGAAGCATCAGGCCCAGCGTTCCCACCAGAATGCCTGCGATCTCCCGCCAGCCCGAACGACCCGGTTCCTCTGTCATTGTTTTTGCCATCCGTGGAACATATAAGATTACGCCCCCGCAAATCAAAGGGATTTCCAAGGTTTGGCAGCCTGCCGGTCAAGACTCCAGCGCCCGCAGCATGTTTTCGAGCCATTGGAGCTTTTTCGCCTGTAGCATGGGGCTGGGATGGGAATTGAGCAGCGGGTGGACGCCGGAGGAAACGGTACAGGTGGGTTCGCCTTCGATACGGGCCATGCACTGCCTGGCAAGGGGAATGAGTCCGGCGTCCTGCCCCCATCCGAGCATGATCGGCGTATTGGACTTGCGCCGCAGGGAATGGGCGCACTCGGCGGTGCGTTCCGTGCAGAACAGGCTGTGCGTATGGCCGCCCATGATTTCCGAAAGCACTTCCACTTTCTGGATGAAACTGCCGGACTTGGGATCGCGCAGGTCGGAGAGGTTGAGCACGCGGATATGGTGCCAGCCCTTGGCCGCCGCGATGCGCATCACCTGGTACTGGGTGTTGTCGGGCTGGGTCGGCACCAGCTCCTTGCGCAGGATGCTGGCCGGTTGCGGGTATTCAATGCTGGCGGGAATATGGGAGAGATCCTTTGGGTGCGACGAGCCGGGATTCATCATGACCACCACCACGTCGGGTTGCATCAGCGAAATATCGGATGGATTCCCCTGCGGTACCGCATCGCCGACGATCTCCAGCACGCTGCGGCAACTTGCCCGGTCGCCATTCACCATGACCATCTCATAGAAATGGCCATAGCAGTTAAACCGCTTCTTCAACTCCGCCGCATACTTGAAATCCATATTTGCTCCGATTGCGTATTGCGTATTGCGTATTGCGTATTGCGTATTGCGTATTGCGTATTGCGTATTGCGTATTGCGTATTGCGTATTGCGTATTGCGTATTGCGTATTGCGTATTGCGTATTGCGTATTGCGTATT
>JAIPJC010000147.1 GCA_021734345.1 Kiritimatiellales bacterium
GCTTCTACGACCAGACCGGCGCGATCGGCCGCCGCTACCGCCGCCAGGACGAGATCGGAACACCGCTGTGCGTCACCGTCGACTTCGAGACGATCGAAAAGGACAACTGCGTCACCATCCGCGACCGCGACACCATGGAGCAGATCCGTCTGCCCATCGCCGAGCTGGAAGCCTACATCTCCAACATCGTCGACTTTTAAACGTAGGCGCGACGCCCTCGTCGCGTTCCCTGTGCGTGGAGGGAGGCGTTTCATCGCCGCCACGGTTCCGACAACGCGAAACCCTCCACCCGGCGAAAGCCCGTCCTTAAAGGCGGGCTTTTTCGTAGACGCGACGTCCTCGTCGCGTTGCGGTCGCATAGTGCCGAACTGCACTTACGCGACGAGGGCGTCGCGTCTACGCCAATGGCCAGCCAACCGCCTATCGAACCGGCCATTTCGATCTCTTTCCCGTTCAGCAAAACGTTGCTTTTTCCTTTCAAACCCCTCCATCCTTGCATACTTTCGCCGTGAATTCAGTCCACCCCATCCATAGGGGTGGTCACGGGATAGGCGGAAAACCAATTCTTACTGATAAACTGCTGGGATTTTAAAATGACTTTAAACCCATTTCACCTACCATCGCCTCCACCCATCCATGACGACCAGTGGAAGGAAGCAGATCGGACGAAGAATTTTAACCCAATTCTGTTCGAGGTCTACAAACACATCGGGACCATCGGTGTCATCTGCATGCAGATACAGCCAGAATCACGAGCAATCCGAGACATAAATCCAAAGCACTGGGCATTGTTGACTGCCCTTTTGAACCGATGCTGTCGGCTAATGCTGTCAAATATCGCTCTATCCCACAGTGGTTTGCATGCAGAAACTTTGCGTATATTGGAACGGTGTATCACCGAATCAGCTATAAACATTCTCTGGCTCTGCCGAAAAGATGATCCATCCCTATTCACCCGCTATCTTGCTGATGGAACAAAAAACGATATTGAACTGCGTGAGGTCATTCTAGACAACATAACAAAGCGAGGGGGAACACAGTTGGTCATTGAGGAGCGAATGTTGCTTTCAGTAGATCGGCTCGTACGTTCGACAGGTTTAACCGTCGAAGAGATTAGGTCTGTTCCAAATTTACCGCACTTTAAGCAACGACTTGAAGCCCTCGATTTCGATGATGGGTATTACCTAGTTTTTCAAAAGATAGGATCGCACTCCATCCACGGGACTTGGCCCGACTTGTTAAAGTACTACCTTGAATGGGATGAAGAAAGATCGTTCAGGCCAAGCGATCATGACGCTCGTCCACATGAAAACCAATATATCTTTATCTGCTTTCTGATGATTAATACCATCCGTAGCTTTCTTAGCTACATCATTATGCCAAAATACAACGTGGATGATTTCGCTCCACAACTGAAACAGACGCACGACCTGCTGCGCAGAATAAACGAATCCCTTTGCGAAGGTGACTTCGAGGAAACTACATAGCCCAACCAGCCATCTGTGGTTGTCAGTCCGCCAATGGGTTCCTTCGCAGACGCATACAACACAAACCAATGGATTAAACCATGGAACTGAACTTTGACACCCCCGAACTGATTGGGCGGGCGTATCCGATCCTGGCGAGTCTGGTGACGCCCCGCCCGATTGCGTTGGTGACGACGATGGATCTTGAGGGCCGGGTCAACGCGGCGCCGTTCAGTTTTTTCAACATGATGGGGGCGCGTCCGCCGATCTGCGCTTTCGCGCCCGGCAACCGGGACGACGAAACGCCGAAGGACACCGTCCTGAATATTCGCGCCACCAACGAGTTTGTCGTGAACCTCGTAGACGAAGGGATTGCGGAGGCGATGAACCAATGCGCCGCGTCGCTGCCCCACGGACAGAACGAGCTGGAAGCCGCCGGCCTGACCGCCGCGCCCTCCTCCACCGTCCGTCCGCCGCGGATCGCCGAAGCACCGGCCAGTCTGGAATGCACGGTGCATGATATACTGGAAATCGGGCAGAACCGGATGGTGATTGGCTTGATCCAGCGCGTGCATGTGCGCGATGAACTCTACGATCCGGTAAAACGGCGCATCGTGACGGACAATTTCATGGTCGTCGGACGGATGGCGTCGCCGCACTGGTACTGCCGCACCCGCGACCGCTTCGAAATGATCCGCCCGGAGTAGCGCACTCTGCATTCAACTTCCGACTTCCACCGCACCGACTAAGCAGACAACAAACCATGAAATACATGAAAGTTCTTCACCGCGAAAAAAGGAAGCACACAAAGGCGCTGCCTATATTCGCATGCAACTCTTCGGGACTTCGTGGTGAATCCGTTTCTCTATTTGGTTGCGGTCGCGCCGTGTGTTTCGTAGTCAACAATCACGCTTCACTCGCCACGTTCTTCTTCACTGTGCGCCAGTCGAGGCCGGTACGGCGGGCAACCTCGCCATAGTTTCCGTAGGTCTCGTAGAGATCGCGGCAATATTTTTCGACCAGTTCCTTGGCCGAGAGACTCCCGACTTCAACCGCATGGCTCAGCGCAATCTCTTTCTGCGGCGCGGCGGCAGAATCACCGCCGTAGGTTCCGGTAAGCATGATGCGACGGATCGCCTGTTCCAGCTCGCGAACATTGCCCGGCCATGCATAGTTTTTACCGATGCTGTCCTTGAGCACCTCGACCACTGGAAGCTGCAAATCCGGACCGCAAATACGGTTCATTAGATGGCGTGAAAGCTGATCCAGTTCGCGCGGCGTTTCACGGATGCGCTGGCGCAATGGAGGAACCGTGATCAGATCCGAGCAGAGTCGGTAGTAGAAGTCGTCGCGAAACTTCCCCTCCCTCCGCAGCATGTCGATCGGCTTGTTGGTGGCGGCGATCACGCGGCCTTGGAACCGCAGCTTGTCGTGACTGCCAACCGGCGAAAACGTGCGTTCCTGCAGCACTTGCAGAAGCTTGATCTGCACCGGCACGCCGACATCGCCAATTTCATCAAGGAAGATCGCACCATGAGGACTACACCGCGCAAAGAGTCCATCATGCTGGTCGATAGCACCGGTAAACGCACCCTTGCGATGTCCGAACAACTCCGACTCGATCAGTGTTTCGGGATACTGCGACAGATTGATCGACACGAATGCGCGCGTAAAGCTCTCCTCGAACTTCTGCGCATTCGGATTGAACGGAATAAAACCGGATCGCCCAATCGCGGCAGCGGCGGCACCCTTTCCGGTTCCAGTTTCCCCCAGCAGCAGCGTTGAAAAATCCTCCATGCGGTTCCAAAGACAACGTTCGTACCACGAAATATCATGCGTAAAGATATTGTCCCATAGCTGGGCACGCAGGCGCTTCATGCAGGCACTATCACCAATGAGTCCTTTCGAGATAAAAAAGTAGGCACGGCGGATCTGATAGAAAATCCCTACGAACCGGCAGGCTTCGACCCGCTTGAAACCATAGCCGACCAGATTTTCCAAGCACTGGAAGGCGAAGGGCGCGCGACACGATTCATCGCCTGCCGCAATCTGTTCCTCGATCAATGCATCGAACTTCTCCATGTATTGGTGGAAGACATGGAACAGAATGCTTACGGCCACCGCATCTGCATCCACTCCACCATCCCGTTCGACCACAATGGCCCCGGCGTTCCCCAGGGGTTGAATATTTTCATCCAACGCTTCCAGCAAAGGCCCGAGCATTTCGCTCCAGCTTGCGCCGTCCGGCGCCCCAACAATCCGGCGATCCATCTCGACCCGTTCGTCGCTGAACGGATTGCTGAACGCCGCCTCCGCCACCATTCTGAAGAATTCACTATTCATTCATTAAATGTATGCATCAAAGACAATATATGTCTATTAGTATTTAATCCGATCTACAAGAGCAATATCGCTACTTATTGATTTCAATACACTTATATAAACAAACCTTTCGGTGGCATACCCTGTGCAAAAGAGCTCCCCATAACCTTAAACTTTCAAGGAGCGGAAACATGAAGAAGACATTCAAATGGTTGAATATTAGCCAGTTTACCGGGGCGTTTAACGACAACGCTTTCAAAATGACCGCCGCCATCGTGCTGGTCAAAATACTAGGACAAAACAGTCTGCCGAGCGTACTCGCCATCTGTTCGGCCCTATTCGTGATCCCTTTCCTATTGTTCTCCAACTTTGCAGGTGCACTGGCCGACCGGTTCAGCAAACGGGAGATCATCATTGCCAGCAAGTGGTTGGAAGTCGGGCTTTTGATTTTGGGAATCCCCGCCTTGTTGTCCGGCGCGGCATGGCCGGTCTACACCCTGCTGTTCCTCCTCTGCACCCAGAGCGCGCTGTTCGGTCCGGCAAAACGGGGTATCGTCCCCGAGCTGGTGGACGAAGGCGACCTCTCACGCGCCAACGGATTTTTGACGGCGGCAACCTATGCCGCCATTATCCTGGGCACCGCCCTTCCCTCTTTACTGATCGGCTACCTCGGCTTCAGCCCCTTCTACGTCATCGGTACGTGCCTTGCCCTTGCCGTCGCCGGAACGCTGGCCTCCCACCGGATCGCTGCGGTTCCTGCCGCCGGCACCCATAAAAAATCCTCGCCGTGGATTATTCCCGACGTCGTTCGCACCATGAAAAACCTGCAAGGCGACAACTGGGCCAAACAGGCGGTGCTCGGACTCGTGCTCTTTGGCGCCATAACCGCCCTGTTCCAGCAAACACTCGTGATCTTTGGCCGTGAAACCCTGAATCTCTCCATCGAAAAGAGTCCGATGCTTTTCCCGCTGGCGGCCATCGGCATTGGCATCGGTGCATTGCTTACCGGACGGTTTTCAAAGCACACCATCGAAATCGGCCTGATCCCGGTTGGAGCACTGGGCACCATGGTCTCCTCCATTGGATTGAGTTTAGCAACTCATCCGGTTTGGATCGGGTTCTGGATCATTGCGATCGGCATCTCGTGCGGCATGTACCTCGTTCCGCTCAATGCCTTCCTGCAGCAGCGCATTCCGCAGGATCGGCGCGGCGAAGTATTCGGAGCATCCAACTTCCTTAGCTTCAGTGCGATGATTGCCGCGTCCGGCCTGTTCTATGTTCTGACCAACGTGTGTCGTTTCGATGCCCGGGCCTGCGTATTCACGACCGGATTGCTCGCCGCGGTTCCGGCCGTGCTCGCCTGCCTGCGCCTGCCTAATTTCTTCACCCGTTTCTGGCTGATGCGCCTAGTTCGCCGCCTCTACAAAATCCAATTCAGCGGGGTGGAAAACCTACCGCGCGAAGGCGGCGCCTTGTTGATCTGCAACCATACGGCCTATGCAGACCCCCTGTTGCTACAGGCAGCCACCCAGCGCCCCGTGCGGTTCCTTATGTCGCGCGACGTCTTCAAGACATGGAAGTGGGCCTACCCCTTCTTCAAACTAACCGACTGCATTCCGATCCACACTTCCGACGGACCGCGCGCACTTGCAAAGTCGCTCCAGGAAGCTCGCCAGGCGATGGAAGCCGGCGCCATCGTCGCCATCTTTCCGGAGGGTGAACTGACCAAGAACGGCAACCTGATGCAATTCAACAAGGGGTTCGAGAAGATTGCCAAGAACAGCAACTGTCCGATCATCCCCGCACATATCGGGAACCTGTGGGGCAGCATTTTCAGCTTCCATCGTGGCAAGCCTGGGTTCAAACGCCCACTTAAGTTCCCCTATCCGGTATCCGTACGCTTCGGCAAGCCGCTGAGCGCCGAAACACCGGCCGACGAAGCCCGGCGAGTGATCGCCGAACTTGGCGCAGAATACGCCACTGAAAAGAGCCTGCTTCCCGGACAAACCCTCTGCCATACATTCATCAAGCAGGCACGGAGCCACTGGTTCCATCCGGTCGCCAGCGACACATTGGGCAACAAGGCTTCCTATGGGAAACTACTGGTCGGCAGCGTGGCGCTTGCCAATCGGATAAAACCCGCCGTCCGCCAGCAGACGCATATCGGCATCTTCATGCCCACATCGCTCGGTGGCGTTATCACCAATCTGGCCGTCACCCTCTCCGGAAAAACCTCCGTGAATCTCAACTGGACCGCCTCCTCAGAAGCGCTGCAATCCGCTATCCACCAATCACGCATCAAGTATGTCATCACCTCGCGCCGCTTCCTCCAAAAAACGGCACAACCGGCACTGCCCGTGCGTTGGCTCTATCTCGAAGACCTGCTCAAGAACCTCGGACGCATCGAACGGTTCCGCGCCATCCGTGCCGCGCTCTTTGCAACGCCGAAACATCTGGCAGGTGGCCGCGAGCCACAACCAACCGATACCGCCACGATCATCTTTTCGTCCGGAACAACCGGCACGCCAAAGGGGGTCATGCTCAGCCATGCAAACCTGATTTCCAATGTGGAAGCCATTCAATCCGTCAACCGCTTTGGAAAGAAGGATTCCCTCTGCGCAATCCTGCCGTTGTTCCACGCCTTTGGGTACCTTGGATTGCTATGGTGGCCGCTGCTTAAAGGAACACGCGTCGCCTATCATCCGAACCCGTTGCAAACGGGCCGCGTCATCCGTCTGATCAAAGAGGAAAAACTGACCGCGCTGCTGGCCACGCCGACCTTTCTGCAAAGCTACATGCGCAAGGCATCCGCCGAAGATTTCAAAACCCTGCAAACCGTCATTACCGGTGGCGAAAAACTTCGGCCGCAACTCGCCGACACCTTTGCCGAACAGTTTGGCATCCGCCCGTTGGAAGGATACGGATGCACTGAACTGTCACCGGTCGCCATCCTCAGCATGAAGAACGGCCAACGCTCCGGCAGCGCCGGCCAGCCATTGCCCGGCATCGCCGTACGGATCATCGATCCCACAACGCGCGCAACCCTGCCTGATGGAGAAGAAGGGCTCATGCTCGTCAAGGGTCCGAATGTGATGCAGGGCTATCTCGGCCAACCGGAAAAAACCAACGAAGTGCTGCGCGATGGATGGTACAATACAGGCGATATCGCCCGCATGGATTCGCACGGTTTTGCCTATCTCACGGGACGTCTTTCGCGCTTCAGCAAGATTGCCGGAGAGATGGTTCCGCACGGCGCAATCGAAGACGCCTTGCAGCAGGCCGCCGGCACCGATGAACCCTGCGTCGCCGTCGTTGGCATTGCCTGCGAAACCAAAGGCGAGCAACTCGCCGTATGCTATACCGATCGGGCCGGCGACCCCGAAAGCCAGGTTTCCAAACTAAGGAAACTCAATCTGCCCAATCTTTGGATTCCGCGCCCAGCCAACTTTTTCAAGATCTCGGAACTGCCGGTTCTTGGAACCGGAAAACTCGACCTGCGCACTATTCAAACTCTGGCGAACCATTAATGAGAACAAACCACCCAACCCGGTTGATCCTTCTAACCCTGCTTGCTGCGCTGCCCGCCGCAAAGGGCGAAACGGTCATCTTGCTCCACGGGTTGGCCCGTTCCAGCAACGCGATGAACAAAATGGGACGGGCGTTGCAGGCGGCGGGGTACAACGTCATCAACTGCGACTATCCTTCCACCACCGCCACCATTGAAAACCTCTCCATCCAGGTTTTCCAAACGCTGGAACCGCGAATCAAGGATGCTGAAACCGTGCACTTCGTCACCCATTCGATGGGCGGGATAATCCTGCGTCAGCACCTGGAAGATCATGACATTCCAAACCTTGGAAGAGTGGTCATGCTTGCTCCGCCGAGTCGCGGCAGCGAGGTGGCCGACAAACTGGGATCCCTGTTTCTTTATCAATTCATCAACGGACCGGCCGGGAATCAGCTGGGCACCGGAACCAACACCCACCCGCTCCGCCTGAAGGCTCCGGCGTTTGAACTGGGCATCATTGCGGGCGACCGCACGATAAACCCGATTCTCT
>JAIPJC010000148.1 GCA_021734345.1 Kiritimatiellales bacterium
CAACCACGATCAGCGACACGACATGGACCGCTTCCGCCGGCAGCAAACGCGAAGCCGAACGCCTCGCCGCACTCCGGGCGCTGGAAAAATTGGCACAGCAACCGCCGGCGGATTAAGACCGAAGGCAGTCAACCTGCGCGGCTGTACTCCAAGATTCATTCAACGTTAACGCTTCCCTAATCCAACGCTAACAATTCCCCTCCATGGTTGAACTCAACTTAAGCGAGAGTTCCGTCTATGCGCGCAAATGCTAATACAAGCCTCATCATGAGCACGGCCGCGAGCCGCCGCCTATACTTCGGCGCGCTGCTTGGAAAAAGCCTCCTGTTCCTGATCACCTCGCTCTCCACCCTCGCGGTTTTTTTCATCTTCTATTTCATCCTCAAAGACGCCATCCCCTTCTTCAAACTGGAGGGCTTCAAGGAGTTCTTCACCAGCACCCGCTGGTATCCCTCCGGCCATCCCGCCGAGTTCGGCGCGCTGCCGATTTTTGCCGGCACGGGATTGGTGACGCTGGGCGCGGTGGTGGTGGCCGTTCCGCTGGGTATTGCGGCGGCCGTCTGCCTGAGCGACCTGCTCCCCTTCAACGTCCGGCAGATTGTGAAACCCGTCATCGAAATCCTCGCGGCCATCCCCTCGGTCGCCTATGGCTTCTTTGCTCTGGTGGTCTTTGCGCCATTGCTGCAAAACCACGGTGGAGCCATTCTTGCGGCAGGCGCATGGCTCGTGCTCGGCCCGATCCTGGTGCTGATGGTCGTCGTGCTGGGCGACCTGCTCCTCGACAAGCTGCGGGCGATAAAACTCAGCCCGCGCACCCTCGGCATGGTGGTTTTTCCCATCCTTGGAACCCTCGCCTTCACCTTCCTCTACCGCCTCTCTGCCCACCTCGGCGGAATCGAAATCAGTAGCGGAACCAATGCGCTCAACGTGGCGGTCATTCTCGGCATCATGGCGCTGCCCACGGTGGTCAGCGTTTCGGAAGACGCGTTGCAGGCCGCCGGACGCGAGCTGCGCGAAGGCTCCTACGCGCTTGGCGCCACCCGCGCCGAAACCATTATCAAGACCATCATTCCCGCCTCGATCAGCGGCATTCTCACCGCCGTGATCCTCGGCGTCATGCGCGCCATCGGTGAAACGATGGTCGTGTGGATGGCTTCGGGCAACGCGGCGAGCATGCCGACGCCGTGGTACAACGTCCTGCAACCTGTTCGCACCCTGACCGCCACCATCGCTGGCGACATGGGCGAAGCCGACCACGTCACTGGTTCGGCGCGTTTCCACGTGCTCTTTGCCATGGCGTTCTGCCTGCTCGCATTTTCCTTCACCATGAACTTGGTCAGCGAGCTGATCGTAAAACGCTCGCGCAAAAAACTCGGAAAATAACCATGCGTCTGGAAACCCGCAAACTTTTGGACAAATCCTTCTCTGGAATGGGCCTGATTGCCATCGCCATCATGGCGGCGGCGTTGGTGCTGATCCTATCGCCGATCATCTGGCGCGGATCGAAGGCTTTCGTGTTCAAAGGCACCATCGAACACCGCCGCGTCATGCTCGAACAATACCAGCGCGGCAATTCCGAGCGGTTTACCGCCGAGATGGCCAAGGCCACCGAAGCCCGCGCACCGGTCTACGAAATGATGGCGGCTTTCAATGCCGAGTTGAAGGAAATGGACCGCGCCAAGCGGCGCGACTACAAGGATCCCTACCGCGAGGTGGAAAAAGCCGTCTCCGTCCTGCTTGGACCCAAGCCGGGCGACCGAACTCCGGTGTTGCTGCGCCAACAATATGGCCAAACCCGCTGGGATCGCGCTCTGGTGAAATTGCACGAGGCGCTCTACTCTGCCGACTGGGACTATTCCAACACCGATGCCATGGGTGTTTTGGTGGAAACCCCGCGCGCCAATGCGTTCAAAGGCACGAAGCTTGAACCGCTTTTCGATTACCTTGAAAACCACCTCGATGAAATGCTGCGCCCGAAAACCACGTTCTATTGGCAGTTCATCACCGATACCTCGAAGGATTCGCACTTCTTCGGCGGCATTTGGCCGGAAGTGCTCGGCACGCTCTACCTGACGCTCGGTGCCATGATCTTCGCCGTGCCGATGGGTGTGATCGCCGCGATCTATCTTTGCGAATATGCCCGCGAAGGCCGCGTGGTCAGCTTTCTGCGCATCTGCATCAGCACGCTCGCCGGCGTACCGAGCATCGTCTTCGGCCTGTTTGGACTAGCCTTCTTTCTGAATACGATCCATGTCTCGGATTCCAAAAGCGTACTCGCCGGATCGCTGACGCTCTCCCTCTTGATCCTGCCCACGATCATCCGTTCTTCGGAAGAAGCCATCCTCGCCGTGCCACGCGCCTACAAGGAAGCCGCGCTCGGCCTTGGCGCCGGCCGCTGGCACACCATCTTGACCGTTATTCTTCCCGCCGCATTGCCGGGCATCCTGACCGGTGTCGTAATCAGCATGGGGCGCGCGGCCGGAGAAACCGCGCCGATCATCTTTACCGCCGCCGTAAGCGTCGGCGCACCGCTGAAGCTTTGGGAAACACTGAGCCAACCGACCCCCGCCCTGCCATGGAACATCTACAACCTGTGCACCGAACACGAAGCGGTCGACGAAATCCGGCACGTGCAATACGGCATGGTCTTTACCCTTGTCGCTATCGTTCTTTTGCTAAACCTGTTCGCCATCCTGATGCGTGCGCGGATCTCCAAGAAATTGAGAGGCTGAAATGAGTGAAGAAATCACGATGAAAAAAATTGATCAATTCGCCAACCATGCCGTCCGCCCGACCGCAAGTGAGACACACATCGAGGCAAAGAACTTTTCCCTGTTTTATGGCGACTTCGAGGCGGTCCGCAAAGTGAGTCTGGAAATCCCGAAGCGGATGGTCACCGCCATGATCGGGCCGAGCGGATGCGGCAAGAGCACCCTGCTACGCTCCATCAACCGCATGAACGACCTGATTCCCTCCACGCACGCATCCGGAGAGATGATCTTCGACGGCCACAACATCTACGACCGAAACATTGACGTCGTCACCCTGCGCGCGCGGGTCGGCATGGTATTCCAGAAGCCGAATGTTTTCCCGAAAACCATTTTCGACAACGTGGCGTATGGCCCACGTCTACAAGGTGTAAAGAACAAGCAGGAGCTGAGCGACCTCGTCGAAACCAGCCTACGGCAGGCCGCCATCTGGAACGAGGTTAAGGATCGTCTCAACGAGAACGCGCTCGGCATGTCCGGCGGACAACAGCAGCGCCTCTGCATCGCCCGCGCGCTGGCTATCAAACCGGAAATCCTGCTGATGGACGAACCGACCTCCGCGCTCGACCCGAAGGCCACCGCCAAGATCGAGGATCTCATCGGCGAGTTGCGCGAGAACTACACCATCGTGATCGTCACCCACAACATGCAGCAGGCCGCGCGCGTTTCCGACCTTACGGCTTTCATGTACGAAGGCGTGCTTGTAGAGTTCGGCAAGACAAAACGTTTGTTCACGAACCCGGAAAACCAGCAGACGGAAAACTATATTACAGGACGGTTTGGTTAGAAAATACTGCGTACTACGTAGTGCGTATTTCTTGGCGACAGGTTCGCAATACGCAATACGCAATACGCAATACGGAGAATCCCCATGGCAAAGCATTTGGAAAAAGAACTCGAACGATTGAAGAAGATGATCTACACGCTGGGAACCCGCGTGGACGAAAGCCTCGAACTTGCCGTCAAATCGATCCTTGAAAAGGATGTTGAACTGGCGCAACGCGTGATTGCCGACGACCGGGTCATCGACGACATGGAAGTGGAAGTGGAGGAGGAATGCCTCAAGGTGCTTGCCCTCCACCAGCCGGTGGCCATCGATCTGCGCTTCATCGTGGCCGTGTTGAAGCTCAACAGCGATCTCGAGCGCATCGGCGATCTGGCAGCCGACATCGCCAAAAACGGCATCACCGTCACACGACTACCCAAGCCCAAGATTCCGATCGACCTGCACCAGATGTCTTATCTCGTCAAAACCATCGTGCACAAGAGTCTCGACGCACTGGTCCACATCGATGCCTACCTTGCCCGGGAAGTGATTCGTGACGACCGGGAAATCAACTCCATGAAGGCCGAAATGAAGGCCGAGATCATCCAGGCCATCCAGCGCGAACCGGAGCACGCCGAGTCGCTCACGACCCTGTTGGTCATCAGCAACCGTTTGGAGCGCATTGGCGACCACTCCACCAATATTGCCGAAGACGTCATCTACATGATCGAGGCTGAAATCGTTCGTCACCAAGGCGGCGAGTAGCGATATACCGAGTGCCGAAAAAAAGGTACCCATCGCAGCAGCGACGGGTACCTTTTTGTTTTTCGTTCCGAAGGTTAGACCAGCTCGCAGGCACCGCCCGCACAGGCCACTTCGCCACGCAGGTTAGTCGTGTCTTCTTGCTCGCGCATTTGCGTGTAGTCGACCGGACGGAATTTGGCGATCAGCTCGTTCCACAGGGTTTCGTCCTGCGCGGTCATCACCTCTTCGTGCGGAGCCTGCTGGTAGAGCTTGTCACCGGAAGCCGCCAGCATGCTTATTCCGGTAAAGTCCGCCCGGTTTTCCCAGATGTATTCGGCGACGGTATCCCACTCGTTTTCACGCACCGTGAGGGTGTTCGAAACGTTGTGGTAGAGCCCGGGGTTCATCTCCGGCCGCGCGGTGCCCGGCACCACCCAGTTTTGCTGGGTGGAGTGGACGTACTTGAGTAGATCCATGGCCGACATTTCGCTACGAAGGATCGCTTCGTCCGGCGCTTCGACGCAGAAGGTGATGACGTCGTCGGTCTTGTTGGCGCTCCAAACGGATTCGTTGCACATGTGCGGGTTCTGTTCGCTGAAGAACTTGTAGACCGGGTCGGTCTTGTTGGCCTGCACGCGGCGGAAGTAGCGGCGGGCGTGGCGCGGATGGATGCCGGACGCGGTACCAAGCATCAGCGAGGTCGATCCAGCCGGCTTGACGCAGGTGAGGCGGGCGGCTGGCTCGGTACCGAGCTTCAGCGAAATCTCGCGGTTTACCTCGATGGCATATTTGGCCATTTTCTGCTGCATGATCGGATCGAGCGTAATCGCCGGCGAATCCATCATTCCGGTGATCGAGACCCCCAGCAGCGCCTCGCGGCGGCAAAGGGTTTCCGTCGTTTTTCCAAGATATGGAAATTCGGTATAGCCCGCCTGCAGGGTTCCAATAATGGTTGCGGCGCGCACCGCGATGCGGAAGTCTTCTTCGGAAAGAAGTTTGGCCCCGTTGATTTCGGTCAGATTGCAAAACTGCCAGCCGGATTCGATGGTCACCTTGCCGTTCTTGTCCTTTACGGCCAAGTGAGGATTGAGTCCGATTTCGCAGCAGGGGTTGCATCCGTGCGAGAGATCGTTGGCAAAATAGAAGCCGGGTTCGCCCCACTCCTTCTGCTTGGTGAAGATCCGCAAAAACTGAGCCTTGGAGGTTTCGTTGCGGATGAGCTTCACCGAGTTGTTGGAGCGTCCGCGCTGCGGGTTTTCCATGAACCAGTTGCCGCGCTTCGCATTCATCATTTCGCCGTCGTCCGGCGAGAAGAGGCAGATGGTCGCGCTGCGGCGGACACCGCCGGCGATCACGGCATCGGCCGCATGCATCATGATGTCGTAGCATTCGATCGGCTTGAGCTTGCGGCCCAGCGCACCGTCGAGAATGTTGCGGGCGCGTTCGAGCGCACGACGCAACGGAACATGGCCGGGGGCCCGTCCACCGGAGGTCTTGAGCAGACTGCCGCGATGGCGGATCAGGGAGTAGTTGAATTCGACCAGATAGCCGTCGATGTAGCTCAGTATCAGTTCCTGCATCGCATCGGCCCAACCTTCAATCGTATCCGGCACATTGAAGTGGCGCACGGTGCCTTCGTCGACGGTCGCCGCGAGCGGCGGCAGTTTTTCAACGTGTTCGAATTCTACGCTGAACCCTACTCCGGTTCCGCACAGCAACAGGAAAAGGCCGTCGCGGAAAAATTCGATGCGGTCGCAAATGCCAAAGGTGCAGTTGTACATGCGGGCGTGGTTCTTTTCGATCGCTGGCCCGGCAAACTGCATGGAGCGCATGGAGGGCAGGCAACGCTTATCGATTACCTGGTCGAAGGCCCATCGGATATCCTCTTCGGCCGTCGGATAGCGGCGGATGTGCATGTCGCGCACGCGTCCCACCGATTCGGGGAAGGTTTCACGACGGCCGAGCTCCGGGAGATAGCGGGCATAGCGGCTCACCAGCATATAGTCCTGAATGGCGGAAGCATCGGGGCGCAGGCGCTGGTTGCGGGCTTTCTTGTGCTCTTCGCGGTAGAGGATGTACGCGCGGGCAACATCATATAGCCCGGCACCCATCAGCTGTTGTTCAACGAGATCCTGGATGTGCTCCACATCCACTTCCGCCTGGCCGCGGTGGGCATAACCCGTGATGATGTTGTCGAGCGACGCAGTAATGTTGTTGATGATGGTTTTCAGGTGGGGTGGGACATCGCCTTCGCTTTTGGTTGCGCTTTGGACAGCCTTTTCGATGGCTGTGTAGATTTTGGACTCATCGTAGTCAACGCTGGCCGCGTCTCGTTTTTTTACTTTAATTTCCATGATTATTTCCTTTTTAAAAATTGCTCGCCGGTTCCTTTTCCTATGGATCATTTGGAAAATACGCACTCAACGATACACAATATGTAGTGTTCTCTCAAAACAGACGCACAATATATGGTTAGAATTTTCAATGGGAGGAAAAAATAGAATTTTCCCATTCAGGCACAAAAAAGACACCTTTCCAATCGCGAAAAACGCTAGCATTTCCGACTCTTTCCCCTCGAAAGAGCAGTCGATTTTACCGCGCAACTTTGCTACGGTCCGCACCATGAAAGTATTGTTGAACCGGTTTCCACGCACAGATCTGGCCCTACTACCCACCCCAATCCACCCACTCGCCACATTGGGAGACCATGTCTACATGAAACAGGACGATCTCAGCGGGGCCATCTATGGCGGGAACAAGATCCGCAAACTCGAATTCCTGCTCGGCGAGGCGATGGCCGAAGGGCGGAAGAGTGTGATCACCTACGGCGCGGCCGGCTCCAACCACGCGCTCGCCACCGCCATCTGCTGCCGCCAGCTCGGCCTCAAGGCCATTTCCATCCTTGCGCCGCAGGAACCCAATGACCACGTCCGCAAGAACCTCCTCATGCAATACGCCGCAGGGGCCGAGTTGCACCTCTGCCCCGACTATACCCACTTCCCCGAAACCACCCGACTCGTCTCCGACCACTGCCTGGTCGAAGACGGTATCGATCCCTACATCATTCCCGCCGGCGGAACCAACGCCACCGGCGCACTCGGCTTTGTCAACGCCGCCTTCGAGCTGGCAGAACAGATGCAACCCGACGTTATCTACCTTCCCATGGGAACCGGCGGAACACTCGCCGGCCTGCTCGTTGGCCTCAAGCTGGCCGGACTAAACACCCGCATCGAAGCCATCCACGTCGTTGATCGCGCCTTCCGCAACGAAAGCCACATCAAACACCTGTTCGAAGAAATCTGCATGAAACTAGGTGTTGAACTGGAGCTTGGAGATTTCGACATCGTCATACGCGACGAATTCTATGGCGAAGGATACGGAATCCCCACCCCCGAAGGCCCCGAAGCCGTAGCGCTGTTCCAGGCACAGGAAAACGTGCTGCTCGAAAACACCTACACGGGC
>JAIPJC010000149.1 GCA_021734345.1 Kiritimatiellales bacterium
CGCGTGCTTCCAGCCGCGTTGCGGCGGGGAGGTCTGTCGGCCTGGCGTGCGCAACGCGGCTGGAAGCACGCGTCTACATTACTTGCACCTATCGTCTACTTAATCCCGACAACGTAGGCGACCCAGCCGAGGGTGTTTTCGTAGGTTTTGCGGCGGCGGAAGATTTCGTCGGATTCGCCTTCGTCGTTGAAGTCGTGCAGGTAGACCTCGGTTTTGGTGAAGCCGGCTTCGAGCAGGATTTCCTGGAGCTCGGGCAGCGTCCATAGCCGCCAGTCGTAGGTGAAGGCTTTGTTGATGCTGCCGAACTTGGGAACCTTGAAGTGGATGTGGCAAACGGTTTCGTGGGTGATGGGGTTGTATTCGGCCTGCTCCCAGATGTAGTCGAAGTCGGAAATCTTCAAGCCTTCGGGCGTGGTGAAGCCGGGAATGAGGCGGGTGTCATCGCTCTTGGCGGTGACTGATTCGGTGCCGCCGTAGATGTCCATGATGAAGAGGCCTTCGTCGTTGAGCGCATCGGCCACGGCCTTGAAATAGCGCTTGAGCGTTTCGCGCTGCTTGAAGACGCAGAAGGAAAAGTTGAGCGCGAGCGCCATGTCGACCTTGGGGGTTTCGGTCTCGAGCACGTCGCCGCAGATGAGGTGCAGGCGGCCTTTCTGCTCGGCGGAAAGATCGACGACGTTGTACTTCACGCCCCAGTCGAGCGTCGGCTGGTGGAAGTCGATGCCCCACGCCCGGTGCGCCTTGTTGCGCTGCACCCAGCGGCAGGCGAGCTTGGCGGTGCCGCAGAAATCCTCGCGCAGGGTGGCGGGATTGCGTTTCCGGTGGCGGAAGAAAACGCGCTTGGCAAAGTCGAGGTCGGTGTCGACGTTTTGGACGGAGGCTTCGTAGAGCCAGTGGATATCCGGCGGGGTCTTGGTTTTCTTGGACATGGGAGCAACGGGCGGTTCGTGGTTAAAGACACTTGGTGTAGATGGCGCGGAGCCCTTCGATGAGGTGTTCGTTGGCGCACAGGACGGTGCAGCCGTGGAGTTCGCCGCGGGTGGGGTAGAGCGATAGGACGGCCCCGGCCTGCTCGGCAATGAGTCCGGCGGCGGCGTAGTCCCACAGGTAGATGCTGGTTTCGAGGAATCCGTCGCTGCTGCCGTCGGCCACGTGGCAGAGGTCGAGCGCGGCGGAGCCGTTGATGCGGACCTTCTGGGTGTTGAGCGCCAACATCTTGAACATGCCGAAGTGGGGGGTGCTGTCGGTGTTCATGTGTTTCGAGAGTCCCGTAAAGATCATGGCGTCATCGAGGTGGGTGGTCTTCGATACGTGGATGGGCTCGCCGTTGAGTTTGGCAACGTCCTCGATATGCGCGGTGTAGTAGTGGTTGGATTCCGGCGCAAAGACGCACCCGGCGAGTACGCGGTCGTTGCGGCGGACGGCGATCGATACGCACCAGTAGGGGAAGCCGTGGGTGTAGTTCATCGTGCCGTCGATGGGATCGATGATCCACTCGTAGTCGGTGTTGGTCCGCGCCGTTGTGCCTTCTTCGCCGAGGATGGCGTGGTCGGGAAATTCGGAGGCGATGAGTTCTTCGGCGATCTTCTGGCATTCGACGTCGAGCACCAGCTTGATGTCGTGCGCGAAGGTTTCGTTGGCTTCGGTACGGCGGGCCTTGTTGGCCAGCGCATGTTTTCCGGCGGCTTCTGCCGCGCAGATGGCCGTGTCGAGCAGGTGGGTCAGGGATATGTCGTTCATGCGCGCATTAAGCTAAACTTGGCCCTGCTTGGCAACTTCCAATCCTTGGAAGTGGTAGGAAGAAGCGCCAGTTCCGGCATGCGCACGGCGTGCGGTGGACGGAGCTGGAGCTCCATCCTACTTGATCATGGTATTGTCGAACGAGAGGTCGTAGGCGCGCGGCGGGCTGAAGATAATCTGGCTGAGCAGTGCGTTTTTGAGGGCCTGCTTGCCGCTGATCCGGAAGTCGACCTGGCCAGCCGTGCTGCTCGAGATAAAGGTGTTGCCGGGCATGCGCAGTCCATGTGAGCCGGAGAGTATGGCATGTCCCGGACGATGGACGACCGGTACCGTGGTGGCGGGCCTTTCCAAGGGGCGGAACTCCGGGGTTTTCGTTTGCTGGATTCGGGAAAACACCGGTTCCGGCAAGGGGGGGATGTCTTCGTATTCGTCCTCGTCCAGATCATCGATCCGGGCTTGTTCAAATCGTTCATAGTTGGGCGTTGCGCGGGGCTGCGGTACGGGCTGTTCGGCCAGCTTCTCGAGAAATTTCTCAAGGCCGGACGGTTGCCGCGGCTGCTGCAGGCCGGGAGCCTGTTTCGCTTTCCCGCCCTTCTCGACGAAAAACTTGAACAGGTTCACCACGACGATGATCAGGAAAAAAATCAGGGGGGCCAGGTCATCCATATCATTCCTTTAGAGGTTTTCCACAGATTGAACGGATGTTCGTAGATGAAGAATCCGGGCAATCCGTGATGGTTGAATCTATTTCCCTTCGGACTTGTCTTCGCCGCCGCCGGAGAGTGCTTCGCGCATGGCGGTGTCGGCCACGATGTTCTGCATGCGGTAGAAGTCCATCACGCCGATGTTGCCGGAGCGGAGGGCTTCGGCCATGGCTAGCGGAACCTGGGCCTGGGCTTCGATCACCTTGGCCTGCATCTCCTGGACGCGAGCGCGCATTTCCTGCTCGGTGGCGATGGCCATCGCGCGGCGGCCTTCGGCCTCGGCCTGGCGCATGATCTTGTCGGCGTCGGCGCGGTCGGTTTCGAGCTTGGCGCCGACGTTGGCGATCTGCCCGACCCCGGCGACGGAGACGTCGGCGATATCGATGGAGACGATCTCGAACGCGGTCTGCGCATCGAGGCCGCTATCGAGCACCTTGCGGCTGATGGCGTCGGGGTTTTCGAGCACGTTCTTGTAGGAGGCCATCGAGCCGATGGCGCTGACGATGCCTTGGCCGACGCGGGCGATGATGGTTTCCTCGGTCGCCCCGCCAACGAGGCGTTCAAGGTTGGTGCGGACGGTTACGCGCGCCTTGACGAGCAGGCGGATGCCGTCCTTGGCAACGGCGTCGAGCATGCCGGTCGGGGTTTTGACGGGATCGGGGCAATCGATGACCTTCGGGTTGACGCTGGTCTGGACGGCGTCGACAATGTTGCGGCCGGCGAGGTCGATGGCGGCGGCCTGCTGGAACTTCAGCTCGATGTTGGCCTTGTCGGCGGCGATGAGCGCGCGGACGACGCTCTGGATGTTGCCGCCGGAGAGGTAGTGGCCTTCGAGCTGGCCGGTGGTGATGGAGATGCCGGCCTTGACGGCGGAGATGTAGGTGAGCACCAGCTGCTGCGGCGGGACGCGGCGGAGCTTCATGCCGATGAGGTCTCGGATGCGGACGGTGGCCTGCGCGGCCCATGCCCGGACCCATAGGACGATCACGGAAAGGATCAGTCCGATGAGGACCAGGATTGCGATTGTTGCGACGATGGTGAGAACCATTACGACCTGATTCATGATTGTTCCTCCTTGTTGCTGGTTTCCTGCTGTTTCAGTTTTTCAAGCTGTTTGAGTTCGTGCGGTACTTCGATGATAAGACGGCGTTTCTGGAAAAGACCCAGCAGCAGCGCGCCAACGCCCATGCTGACGACGATGGTTTGCACCGACCAGGCGATGGAGGGGATGGCGGTGGCGGTGTAGATGACGGCGAGTCCGGTGACCATGGCCAGCAATACGTGGCCGATGGAGGTGCTGGATTGCCGTAGCACCAGCATCCCGACCACCAACCCCATGATGATGCGGCTGGTGTAGACCATGAACGCCCAGCTTCCGAGCAGCAGTGCGCCGAGCGGAATGCCGACGATGGAGGAGACGCTCATGATGCCGAACATGGGCAGCGCCAGCGTGCAGAGCGCACCCACCCACAGGCATTTCCACGGGGAGGTGCGGACGAGTTGGGCGGCCATGGCGGTCGTCATCGGGAAGAGGGTGATGAAGGGGATGCCGGCCATCAGTGCCGCGAAGAACCACATGGCGTGGGAAACCAGCTGCGCCTTGGAAAAGGCGGGAGTGGCAGGCGGGATGGCGCGATCAAGCTTTCCGGCCACGATGCCTTCGGCGGGAATCAGTTCCTTGCCGGTGGTGTAGGCGAGGTTGCCGCCGATGCGCGTGTTGGGCTGCAGGATGATTTCGGGCGCGATGATCGAGACGTTGCCCTTGATGGTGCCGGAAAGGGTGGCGACGCGGCTGGCGGTGATGGATACATCGCCTTGGGTCAGGCCCTCGAGGATGACGCTATTACCCATCAGCTTGGCGTTGCCGGAGATCGAGGCTTCGGGTGCAACCTTGACCGTGTCGCCCAGCGCGATGACGTTGCCGCCGATGGCTCCCGAAACCTGCACCGTCCTGCCCGCGAGGCGCGCGTTGCGCCAGCAGGTGCCGCCCAGGATGCTGCTGCCGCTACCGATTCCCCATACGTTGCCTTCGTAGGATCCGTTCAGCAGCAGGTCGCTGCCGGCCATGATCATCAGATCGTTTTCGAACGTGCCGGCCGTGACGGCGACGCCGGCCGAAACCCACTGTTCGTCGGCAATCGTCTGGTCTTCGGCCACGATGTAGGAGTTGGTGGCGATGAACTGGATGGCGTTCGCCTGCATGGCAAACGCCAGAGCGGCAAGAAGGATGTGGAGTCTGAATTGCATGGCTAGGCTTTCACGACGGAAATATGGCCGCCGGTGGTGGATGAAATCTTGATGGGCTGTCCGGCTTCGATCCATTCGCCCGCGGCGACGACGTCGACGCGCTTGCCGTCAAAGCGGGCAATGCCCGACGGGCGGAGGGTCGAGACGGCTTCGCCGAGGGTTCCTACCGGGAAAACGTTGGTGTCCGTGTGGGCCTTGTAGCTTTCGGTGCTCTCGGACAGCGAGAGGCTTTTGCCGATGCGGCTCTTGGGGAAAAACTTGATCCAGACGACGAACGTCAGGATGCCCACGAGCAGGAGGGCAAAGGCGCTGAGCATGTTCCACGGTGCCGGAAATTGAACCGCCCCGACGATGGCGGCCGCGAGCCACGCGACCGATCCGCAGATGCCGAGGATGGCTCCCGGGACGAAGATTTCCGTGCCGATCAGCACGAAGCCCGCTAGCAGCAGGGTGAAATAGAGTGTTATCGGTTCCATGCGCGGGATGATAGGAGGATGGACGGCGGAATGGAAGGGCGGATTAAGGGATTGTTGGGTTTTATCCCGCCATGTTCAGCACAAGGATGCTGACGGCGTTGAAAATGGTGTGCATGCCGATGTTGACCCACAGCGAGCCGGTGCGCCAGTAGGCCAGGCAGAGCGCGCAGGACAACAGGAAAAGAGGAACCAGCGACGGGACGTGGAAGTGCATCAGTGCAAAAAGCAGGGAAACCAGCGCGGTTCCGCCAGCCAGCCCGGCACGCTTGACCAGATAAGGGAACGCCAGCCCCCGGAAGATCAACTCTTCATAGAGGGGTGCCGCAAAGATGGCAGTGAAGGCGTAGAGTATCTGCAACCACGATAGCTTCTGCGCGATGATCTTCGCCACCTCCTGCAGTTCCATCTCTATGCCGAAGACATGCTGCAGAAGCAAGTGGTAGGCTTTCGTGGCTAGCATCAGGAACGGGATGATCGCCAAATAGAACACCGGCGAGAGCGCCAGCTTCTTCAGGTTCCGCAGCCCCATCCCGCAACTCTCCGCCCAGGAGCCGCCGCGCCGTCGGTTGATGATCGAAACCAGTATGACGATAAGCGTGTATATCACGAGGGTGATGCACAGCCGCGCCAGCGGGATCTGCTCTGCATAAAACAACAGGCCGCTGAACGAGGCGAGGAGGTAAAGAAGCAACAGGGAGCCGAGCACGATGCCGAGCTGGAACGTGTTCCACGAGCGGGCCACGATGCCGTTCGTCAACGCCTGCATATCGGCCGGGTGGAGGCGCTGGTGGCGCAGCAGGAGGAAGGCGGCAACCAGCCCGCCGCAGAACAACGTTCCTTCAATGACGGTATAGAGCAGCTGGACGGCGGGATCGGCGTTGGCGAGTAGTTCTTCCATGCGCGCATGATAGCGGCGGACGGAATGAAATCAATTGCGAAACGGGTGGCCGGCCATTAGGGTGTCCGCATGGTTACCGTTGAGAAACAGGCGAAACAACAGGAGCGGATGGTGGCGCTCGGGATTCTGGAGCAGGATCTCGACGAGCATTTCATCCGCGGTTCCGGCAGCGGCGGGCAGAAGATCAACAAAACCTCGTCGTGCGTCCAGCTCATCCACCATCCGAGCGGCATCGAAATCCGTTGCCAGAAAACGCGCTCGCAGGCCGACAACCGCTACTGGGCCCGCCACGAGCTATGCGAGAAGATCGAGGAACAGTTGCTCGGCGAACAGAGCGCAAAGCAACAGGCGTTTGAGAAGGTCCGCCGCCAGAAGCGCCGCCGCTCCCGCCGCGCCAAGGCCAAGATGCTCGACGGCAAAACGAAGCAGGGCGACAAGAAAAAGATGCGCGGCCGCGTCCGTCCGGAGGAGTGAGTTTTTCAGGACGGACTTTGACCGGATTGCAGGATCTTCAAGGGATGTTGTGGCCGGGATCGGCGACCCCGGAACGATGGATCGGGTTATTTGACCTTGTGGAAGGCTGAGCAGAGTTCGGAATAGACTTCCGACGCATCGAATCCAAGTGCGTTGCACACCCAGAAGAACTCAACCACATCCAGCCGCCGCTCACCCTTCTCAATCCGCCACACAAAAGATTGCTCGCGTTCAAGCAGGTCGGCCAATTGACGCTGGGTCATCCCGGCAGCTTTGCGCAGCGTGATGAGTCTCGCCAAGACGGCGTCATATTCCGGGCTGTGCGTCGATTTTCGCATGCACGCAATATGCGGTCAAATATAGAATTATCGCAAAATGCGTTCATAGCTTGACACGGAAGAAGATTTTTTTCATCTTCTCCACAGTCGGTTGTTTTAAACTGATTCAAAAAGGGTTTTCAGGATGGATTGAGTGTGGCAAGGGCTAGCAAGGGGAAGAATAATGAAGTCGAAAATCATTGTAGCCGGGTTGTGTTTCATCGCTTGCCTATCCACGAGGGGACAGGAACCCGCTGCCGGTGTGGTGAAAGACATCTACGGACTGGAAGCCCTGTTCGTCGACCAGCAGTACCGGTTCCTGCCGATCGGCCCGCCTTCGGAGGATGTTCTGATGCAACCATACGGACCTGTGTTGCCCGTGGATTGGAAGACGTTCCCGAAGGCGTTCACGAAGCAGATGTATGCGGAGATGGATGCCAATGGGTATCCGCTCTACCGGGTTTCCGTCTACGAAGATCCGATTACCCGTGAAACCGTTTTCCTGAATGCGTATGGAACCGAGGTCTACCGGTTGGCGGCGGAGGCGGGCTACGACCCGTATGCCTGGCAGAAGGCCATGTTCAATCTCACGGAAGGCCAAATGTTGGACGAGTGGAGCCGCTGGATCTTCGACCCCGCCCACATTGCGTCAAGCTTCACGCTGACCCCGGAGGTCTTCTATGCGGATTATTTGGCTGCGCAGGAAACGCTGGCGGCGCAGGCACTGGCCATGGCTCCGATGTCGATGATGGCTCTTTTGGGAGGGGAGACGAAAGCCGTTGCCGGCATGGCGATGGACACGAACGGGCTGGTGCAACTGAACCTGTCGCTCCCGGAGACCTTCGGG
>JAIPJC010000150.1 GCA_021734345.1 Kiritimatiellales bacterium
ACCCATATGCCACTTGCCGAAATGGGCCGTGCTGTAGCCGGCGCCCTTGAGGGCTTCAGCAAGAGTGTAGTGAGCCGTATCGAGCCGGGTGACCGCATTCGGAGTAACGGCCTTGAACAACGGTGAAGCAGATTCCGGCATCCCGGCTTTCAAGCGAACCTCTTTGACATGTCCGAAGGCGGCCGTCATTCCAATGCGCGCCGGATACTGTCCGCTCATAATACTCGCGCGGGTCGGCGAACAGAGCGGACAGGCGGCATATGCCTCCGTGAAACGCATGCCCTGCTTCGCGAGTTTATCAATGTTCGGGGTTTGGTAATAGGTGCTGCCGTAAACAGCGGTATCCGTCCAACCCAAATCATCGGCCAAAATCAGCACAATGTTCGGTTGCGCGGCTGAAGCCTGCAGAATAGAAAGCATCGAAAAATAAGCATAAAAACCAAATACGTATCTCATTCTCTCTCCTCTTCAAAATCAACGGATAAAAGTTCTTCCGTTTTTCGATGCGTGACCGACAAACTCGCAAACGGTTCGCCGCCGGTACCGGATACTTCGATGCGAACGTCCTTTATGTTCGAACCGCCGCCATCAAGGGGAACCACGATTTCACCGTTTGCATCCACATCATCTGCCGAAAATTCGACAAAGTTCTTTTTGAGACCGGGCGATTCCTTTGTGGACCAAAACACCTTGCCCGACTGCGGGTGATTAAGCCGAACCTTGATCTCTACCGACTTCCGATAAAGAGAAACCGGAGCAAAAACCATCACATATGGGCTGTTTTGCTGTTCATAGGTAATATAGACGTTGGCTTTTGCAGTATTCACATGCATAAGACGAACAGACGGACTGTAGACAGGATTGGCAACAGGCACCACTGCGGAGGTTTTTTCGAGCAACCGATCAATCGCCGCATTCATCACGGAAGCCTTTTCCGGCATTTCCCGAGCCAGGTTTTTCGATTCCCCAATATCTTCCTGAAGGTTATAGAGTTCTAAGGCATCCCGCCCGCCAGGATCGTCGGCAAAGAAACGGATCAGCTTATAATCACCCTGTCGCAGATAAGCAGATGGTTTTTTAGGGTACGTGTCTCCTACCATAAGATAATGGGGGAAAAAGCAGCAAAGATCGCGTTCGATGTTCACAGCCTTGCCGGTCAGCAGAGGAAGCAGGTCGATGCCATCCAAAACCTGCGTAGCGGCCGGAACCGCCCCGCCCATCTTCGTCAGGGTGGGATAAAAATCGACACTGGAAACGGGCGAACTGCACACCGAACCGGCCTGAATCCGGCCCGGCCACCGTACAATCAGCGGAACCCTCGTTCCGCCATCATAGGTCCAGCCCTTTCCTTCCCGCAGCGGATAGTTACTCGTGGGAGAACCGAGTGTACGCCAGGGCTCGACCAGTCCACCATTGTCGGAGGTGAAGACCACCAGCGTATTGCGATCAAGTCCCATGGATTCCAAGGCATCCATCAACGCGCCGACGCACTCATCCATGGTTTCGACCATCGCACCCACCACCGGGTTATGCTGCGGATTATCGGGATCGCTTAACTGCTCATACTTGGCGACCAACTGCGGTTCGGCTTCCAGAGGAACGTGAACAGAATAAAACCACAGATTCACAAAAAACGGCTGATCCTGATGCGCCTGAATGAAATGGATGGCTTCACGTGTCATTCGTCGATCAATGTGTTCTCCTACAGGGCCATCCGGAATCGTGTCCATGTCGTAGGGCGAAAAATAGTGCTTCGGCCCCGGATATCCACCGCCACCCACCGTGACATCAAAGCCCTGATTTTTGGCCATGTACTCACCACTGCCCAGGTGCCATTTCCCGAAATGCGCGGTGCTGTACCCCGCATCTTTGAGCGCCTCGGCCAATGTATAATAAGTCGTATCCAGCCGGGTGATCGTTTCTGGAGTCACCGCCTTGAAAATCGGGCTGGACTGGTCCGAAATAGTCGGTTTGAGAACCACTTTTTCCAGATGCCCCGCAGCGGCCGTGAAACCGGTTCGAGCCGGATACTGCCCGCTCATGATGCTCGAGCGGGTCGGAGAACACAGCGGACTGGCGGAATAGGCGTCAGTGAAGCGCATACCCTGCCCGGCCAACTGATCGATATTCGGGGTTTCGTAGAATGTGCTTCCATACACATGGGTATCCCTCCACCCCAAATCATCCGCCATAATGAAAACGATATTCGGCCTGACGTCGCCGAAAGACATCTGTTCAAGCAATACGCAAAGCAAAAACACAGCAAAATTCAACTTCATACCCATCTCCTTCGGGGTGCCTACTACTCAAAACAGCGAATGATTTCCGACGCCATCATGTCGTGTCCACGATCATCCGGATGGTTGATTCCGTTCTTAAGATAGGTGGGATACGGAATCCCCTGTTTCCAGGTTTGCGACCAGCGTCCGGAGGCATCTGCCAGTCCGCAGCTATTGTCTGCAGCGAACTGTTTCAGCAGCTTTGTATACGGACGCGGATCGGGATCGCACACATCGGAAATCCCCAGCTTGCCCGGCCAAGTGAGATGCGGGGCCACAAAAATGACTTCCGCATCCAGCTTTTTCATTTCCGCGAGAATCCGGTTGTACTGTTTGTAAAACTGAGCACCACTCAGATAGTCGTCGTTGACAAATTCGATAATAACCAGATCCGGCTGCGCGTTGATCACTCTGGAAAAATCACACTGATCCTGCGCGGTCGCGTGCTGTGTGATTTCCGGGAAGAGCCAATGAACACTTCCTGAGCCGCCGACAGCAATGACGTCATAACTGATCTCCGCTTTAGGAAATTTTTCATTAATCAACCGCTGGGCAACATTTGCAAAACGAAGCTCTTCAAACGAGGCATCGCCTCCAACGGTGACGCTGTCGCCCCAGAAAACAATTTTCACCAGATTACCGCTTTTCAGTTTTTTCAGTGTGCGCGGGATTTTGCCTGCGGTTGTTTCCGTTACAATCGGCTCATCCGTGACCAGAAAAATTCTGGCCTCAGGGCCCTTTTGGTTTGAATCGATATAAACATTTTCGATTCGGACTTCCCCTTCAGCCAGTTCCGGCGGCTCGGGATTGGCAAGGCGGCTGACTCCTTTCTTTATATATTCTTTCCCGTCCGGGCCCCGGACCAGACTGTCGAGCCGTTTCAGGGAATAGCGATAGTTGAGCACAACCGGTTTCTCTTTGTCCGCAGACGTTCCCGGCAAAAGCGCGATGGTGGTGTAGTCCGGCTCGACAAGGTAATCCGTATCACGCTGAAGCTGAACTCCGTCCTGTGTGATAACCAGACTGTTGATATCCATCGACCTTGGAACCACGCTGCCCCACTGCTGATCAAAGCGAATCTGTTTCGGGCGGTACCCGCTGAACGGCCCGATCGTTTCCTGCACCGGAAGCTTCGCTGATTCGCCTTCAACCAAAATCATTTCCGCGTCATCAATCTTGTTCATGGCTTTATCCCCGGCCAGACAAATCAGGCTCGCTCCGCACAATATCGCTAACAACATCCGTTTTTTATTCACCGACAACTTCCCTTCGTTTCAACTGCTTTTTAATTTCGATCATTTTGCTTTCCGTCAGCGGGTAGTGCGCCGCCGCAAACAGACAGAGCGCAATCAGCACTGCCGGCAGAAATGCAAAATAGGCCCGCAAGTTAAAAATGGTTTCCGGGGTTACGCTTTCGCCGTCCACATAGCCGGCGAACACCAGGAGGTAGCCGCCGACCAGCGTGACGCTGCTGCCGCCAAGCTTGGTCAGGAAGGTGAACACCGCGCCGAACATCCCTTCTCGCCGTAGACCGGTGTGCAGTTCGTCGTAGTCGCAAACGTCCGCAATCATCGAGCCGTTCAGAACCCAGACGCAGCCGATGCCCGGCTGGATCAGGATCATGGAAAAAACCTGCAGCCACGGATAGGCGGGATTGTAGGTCCACCAGGTCGAAACAAAACCGGCAATGCCGACCAGCAGCCCACCGACCAGCACCCGCATCTTCCCGAACTTCTTCGCCAGCATCGCGATGAGCGGCGCGGAAAGCAGACCCGTCAGCGCCTGGACGGTTCCGACGATTCCGCCCCAGTATGCACCCATCTCCTTGTCTCCATCGCACAGGTAGTAGGTGTTTATGTAGATCGCCATGGGACCGACCAACATTACGGAGAGCAGCACAACAAACGTGATCACCACCACAATCAGAAAAGGACTGGTGGTCAGGGTGATTTTCGCAGCCTTCAGGAAATGGATTTTGTCCTGATGCAGGCCCTTCTTCGCTTCGCGGTTGAATAGGACGGATGGAAGAATGCTCAAAGCCACCAATACGGCGCAAATCAGCGCCACCCATCGCACACCGACCAGTTCGTTCCGCTCCGCACCGGCAAACATGGGATTGAAGGAAAGCTTGTAGAGCCATGGAAGCAGCATCCCCGTTGCCGACGCAACGATGGCGTTGATGGCATACAGTGTATTCCGGTCCTTGTAGTCACCGCTCAACTCGTATCCCAGTGCGTTGCGGGGCACGGCAAAAACCGTGTAGGCCAAATAATAGACAATTGCGATCCCCATGAAATACGCAAAGAGACCGGTTTCGCCCAGGGCCGTCGGCGGACTCCACAGGAAGAAAAAGGAAACCGCGCATCCCAGGCCACCAAGAAGAATAAACGGTTTCCGCCTCCCCCATTTGGATCGGAAGTTATCGCTGATGTTTCCCATTAGTGGATCAGTGATGGCATCGATAAACCGCGGAATCGCCAACGCAAATCCGAGCAGCCGCGGATCAACGCCGAGCGTCAGATTGTAGAGCGGCAGCGCCAGCATATTGATGCCGTTGCTCATGATCTGGTCGGCCACACTGCCCATTGACCATGCGATTTTTTGCCCGAACCCTGCGCGGTCTGCGGCCTTTTGCTTCATAATCTATTTTCCATAGGGCAGCTTGATGAAGAGGGAGTCCCCTTTCTTCATACCGACCGTTTTGGTTTGAGGCTCGGATGATGCGTACTCTCCCGGAATGGAGATGGTGTACTCGGCCGTTGTATTCGCATGCAGATGGACAAAGGTTTTGCCGTCGGTGTTGATGGTGCCGGCCGGTGAACACCAAAGGTGAACCCCTGCCTGTTGATATATTTTCCGCAGCACCTCCGTCGATATGCCCGGCGAACAGAGTAGATACTGATCGAGGCCATCCTGTCGTCTATGCGCGGCGGAAATTTTCCCGTCGGCATAGTGCGCCAGCGCATCCACTCCATTGGTATTTATGCAAATGCGGGGATCGATATTGTAGCCCGGCCCCCAGGCCAGTCCTGCCAGCAACCCTTCACCCCGACTCGTGCATGCGCCTGCATCCGCACCCACTCGGATTCCGGTTGCGCCTTCAATTCCGTCCGCACCGCCGCGCATCCAGCCGGGAGCATACTGCCAGACTGCCGTTGAGTTGTTCTGCTTCAGAATTTTGGTGATCCGATCAAACCTGGCTTGATCAGCATTCCAGAGATTGACGAACAGGCATACCTTTGCGGGAGGAACCCGCCCTTCCAGAAAATCATCCAGATAATAAAATCCAGTCGATGCCCCCGTCAGCATTGTGTTGTTGCGCAGTTGTGGATACACCTCGAAAAAACCGCTCCATGTGCAGTTTTCATATAGTCGGCTTTTCTCGTCGACGATCACCGCCACCTCCGGACGATATGCCTGCTCAATTCCGGCTTGTTCGACAAAGTGCCTGCCCATCCCCTGATCCAGCGTGTTCCAAAGGTTGGGATCGCTGAACCAACCCGCACCGAACAGATCCATCCACCAGAGCGTGGAACGGTGGGCGCAGGCAAACGCAAAGACACGGTCCAGCATGGCGCTGGCGCTCTGCGGAGTTTTCGGAATATCGTAAAGTTTTTCTGCACTGTCCCAGTACCAGGCAGGAACATAGGCATCCTGCTTTTGCGCGTACGTGGCGGTATCGATTTCACTGATCCAATGCTTGCCGTGCAACGGAAGGGAATCGAGTGCCGACATGCAGCCACCGGGGCCTCCGCACAACCGATCGGAATAATTGACGTAGGACATGGGCGCCCCCAACAGATCGATGTCGCCATTGCGCAGAACATCCCCCATGGACAGGTGCCCGCTCATGCTGCCCGGCAGTTCATACACATAGCCGTAGAACGTCAGGCATTTTTTGCGGCCGCCGGTTTCCTCCTTCACCACGGCCGCCAGCTCGGCAATCCGCTGCACCGTGATGTCGCTGATGTATGCCGAATAGTCGACCCAGTCCTGCTCCTGCGGAAGTTGGTAGAAAAACCGGAGGGTTTCACCTGCCTGCGTTCCCTTCATCGGGAACCGGTTGCTTCGGTCGACGGGAACCGGAGCGGTTGCCAAGGTGGCGTCATGGCGGCCCCAGGCTTCCTGCAATGCCGCGTCGGTCTTGTATTTCCGCTCTAGCCACCACCGGAACTTGACTGAGTTGCTTTTACCGCAATCCGCGCCGCCGGTGCGGTACAACCAGGGAATCCATTCTCCGGTTTCTTGTGCCGCGAGATAATACACTGGAATGTTCGCGCCGAACCCACTGTTTTCATAATGCCGGATCATGGTCTGCAGCGATTTTTTAGACTCGGTAAACAAGAAGTCCGAGCCTAGCGAGGCATGGTTTTCCTGCGCCGTGTCCACACCCTGCATCGAGGGGAATTCGTCTGGATATTTTTCCCGATAAAAACGGGCGGGTTCCAAAAAACACCGGGGAATGAACATCGCATTGGTGTTCACCGCATGGATAGACCGGAACAAGGCATCCGAGCGCTCCAAGGATGTCGTATCCGAAACATCTCCCCACGGCATTCCGATGTGGAACGCAACCGTTTCCACGCCGTGCGAAGCCGCCAGCCGAAGCTCTTCAGCCATGTTTCCTGCATTCTGCGTGATAGCCGCGTTGTAGAAGAAATACATCGGCGCTTTCTCCGCAAAGGCGGCTGTCCCGGTTAACAACACCCCAAGACAAAGCTGCCGAAGACGGCATCTGTTCAGTTCAGGATTCATGACGTACCGACTATGCGATCAAAGCCTTTGAGATCCAAAGGTTTTTGCGGGCATCGCCCACCCCGACAACAACATCATGGTTGCCGCTCGTGTTGTTTTTCAGCGCAACCGTGAAGGTATGCCTGCCTCGGGATAGCGGGACTGCCGGGGAATAGTCCAGAAACCGGTGGAAGGATGGACCGTGGTAGCCCGCCGACCAGTTACCCGGTTCATAGGCGGCATAGGTATTGCCGTTCAGCCATACTTTTGCCGGTTGTTCATAATACGCCATCAATCGGACGACCTCATCTTCTTCCAATTCAAAGCTGAACTGCAGCAGCGCCGCCTCCGCATCGCCAATCAGCGGTTCGGCATCGAACCAATGGCCCGACACGGTCGTCGCGTTCTTCAAAGGCTCTACACCCAGCTTGTCCTGCTTGAAAATATCGGCGGAGGCCGGCTCGTAGGTCAACGTGATCGGATAGCCCCCCTTCTGGCGAACCTTTACCTCGCCGACTAGCGGATGTTCGCTTTTCAGGAGTTCCGATAGTTGGAGCGTCTTTTCCGTCAACTCGTCCAAGTTGACCGGTGGCGCAATATCGCGGAGTCCTGGCGAAAGTTTGAT
>JAIPJC010000151.1 GCA_021734345.1 Kiritimatiellales bacterium
CGGCGAATGGCGTGGGTAATGTCGCGGTCTTCCAGATTTTGGGCGATCTTCGACGGGATCACGGCCCGGTGCGTGGCTTCGTACATCGTCGGAACCATCTGCGCGAAGGCGGCCTCGGCCTTGCCTAGTTCGACCGGCTCGGCCTCGGGATCGGACTTGAGCTTGTAGACCGTCCTCTTGCGGCTCTCCTGCTTCCACTGCTCGATCAGTTCCTCGTCGCGCACGGTTTCGATGTTGCGCTTGTACTCTTCCAGCGTGAGATTCGAAAAACGGCTTTGGTGCAGTTCGTTGAGCTTGTCGGTGTAGCTGTGGTGGTTTGGCGGGCCGAGCAGGATGCCGCTCTTGCGGCAGCGCGCCACGCATACAAACGTGCCGGCAGGCGGGTCGGTTTCGATGTCTTGCTTTTCATAGACGTCGGCCAGGTGCTTCGACATCAGGTGCTGGACGATCATCTCCTCGGAAGCGGCGACGGCCTTGCAGTGCTTGCACTGGTACATCTTGAAGTCCGGCGCGTCGCGGTTGCCTTCGATCTTGACCAGATAGCCTTCCGCATCGTGGATGAACAGGTTGGCCAGATCGATCAGCGGATAGGCGCGCCGCGAGTGGTGGATCTGCCGCACGAGGGAGGCCAGCCGCTGCTGCTCCGGCAGGAAGGATACGCTGATGGGCAACTCCCTGGCCATCGGCTCGCGTTGCTGCTGTTGCGGGGGACGGGCGGGACGGGGCGATTCATCCCGGCCGGCGCGGGACGGTTCATCGCGGTCGGGGCGCGGGCGGCGCGGGCGGTCGTCGCGGGAATCGCGCGAGTCCCGACGAGGTGGCGGACGGCTTCCACCACCTCGATCATCGCGGCGGTCGCGGCGGCGGTCGGCATCCGGAAAGTCGCGGTCCTGATAGTGGTTTTCGCCCGGCGGCTTGCGCGCCCACTGGGGAACAAAATTCAAATCAAGGATGATGTCGCTGGCATCCTTCCGCTCTTCCTGTGCGTCTCTTTTATCTTCCATGGCCACAACCGTATGTTCTATAGGTTAATTAGACCGAGAGTTTAGTTGAATATTGCTTGAAGAAAAGCATTAACGCGCACGGGATTTCCACGACTCGAGGTTTTCAGCATGCCATAGCGCGATGAGATGGATGCATAAAAATCGGAAGTTGCACGATTCGTATGTTCCTTTGACCTGCCCCCTTTTACCAACGTATGAGGAGTCCGGAAACTGCCCCCCTAGGGTGCTTCGCTGATTTCCGCCCGGATGAATACGGTTCCATTCGTCGTCGCGATATCGTCAGGTTCGAATAGCTGAACGTTGCCGTTCACGCGCTCCGGCCCAGAGTAAGACTCCCAATAATTCAAAGTCATCGATTGCTTGAGTTCGTAGGCTTTCGAGGGGTCTTTCCAGAGCGTGAAAACGAGATTTCCCGATGCGGTTGCAGTGACGAAGCTATTGCTCGGAAATTCCTCGGCGACCACGGCCATGACAGGCTCGGATGGAATCAGTGCAGGCGGATTAATTATCTCCTCATCAACTTTTCTAAAGGAATCATAGAGAACCCATCGGCCGGGATCCTCCGCCTCGCGGACCAGCGGGAATGCATCAGGCCGAGGTAGAAACCATTTCCCAACGCTCGCGTCATAGAAGGCGGAGTCTTGGCTTTGGCTAAGATATTGCCACCCATTTTGATCATTCAATATCCACGGGAAATTACTATCCATCATGAAGCTTCCGTACGTGGGCGAGTGGAAATGTGCGGCGCCTAGGGATGCAACATTGGATAGTAGCGCGTGACGGCCGACCTCCAGATTTCTCAAATAAACATTCTTCGTGTTAGTCGGGCTCACTGCGACGCTGTTATCGAAAGTCCAACGCAACTGATGAAAACCGACCGGTATATCGAAGGAGTAGCCCGTCCAACCCTGCGCGTACTGCACATGAAGCCACTCTGCGTTATCCACACGAAAATAGCCGTGGTCTGAAATACTGGAGTTGGGCATAAACTTCAGATCGAATGATAACGAGCAAGGACCTATAATCGTTGTTTCCAACGAGCAGCTTCCAAGACGAACTCCTGTTCCCCCAACCACTCCGCCATCTACGGTGTTCACGCTCCATCCACCACCGGAGAACCATGGTTTATTCGTGGGTCCGAACGCGCCAACGGAGAACGGTGTCTTGAAGACCCCAGAAATGGTTCTTGCCTGATCCATATCGAGCGTCATGGGATTACTCCATCCGGAATAAGCGCCACCCCAGTCGAAGAACTCATACGCCGCATTGGGCGTAGCGGCGATAGAAACGGCCGAACCTTTCAGGAACACATTGGTTGAAGGATCGGACTGGAGTACACCACCTGAGCTTGGTGTAAGAGAGAGTGTCACAAATTCTCCCGGGTAAAACCGCACGTTGTCCAGATAAGCAGCGCTAGTCCAACTAATCGTTGAAGCACTCACAGACCATCGCAACCGATGGGTTCCCTCTGGTATAGTTGCAACCTCCTCCCTCCAGTCGAATCCGGCTGTAAGGCTAGCAACCGTCCCTCCATCCACAGAACAAGTCACTTGTCCCGAGCCTCCCCCACTATCTTTTTTCCACCAGAATTTTACAAAACCAGGGCCCGTAATATAGGTTTCGATAACTGAAATATCAGAATTAAATACTGCATAGCTTTTGTATGCACTGCCACCAGAAACAAAACTTGATGTCTGTATATCCCAAGTTGCGTACGTACCCATAGGATAAGACTGTCGAGAACCAAAAGTTCTCCAAGGAAGTTCTTCAGCCTCCATAGCCGAGCCAGAAATGGATGGAGCAAACGATGCCCCAACGATTTTATCATCATCCATAATAAGTTCGACTGAATTGCCGTATCCTGAGACATCATCTGTCCAACCAGTAAAGATATATCCAGCATCAGGTACGGCAGACAGTTGAACCGTAGTATTAACGGGTAGAATTGTTTCAGATGGGTCTACATTTATTGAACCGTTAAGCACTGCATTTATAGTCAGATTTCGCTCAGGCCTTGGAACAAAAATAACTTCATCCAAAAAGGCATACCCCGTACCGTAGTATCCCGCTGAAGCATCCCATGTCACAACATGATTTCCCGACTCTAGGCCTACAGAGTAATAACTCCATGTGCTATCACCTCGCAGCCCCGTTGCGTTTTTTCCATCAACTTTAAACACCATATCGTTTGGCGGGGCAGTGTCGCCATCCACCTTGCTCCAAAATGAAAAAGTACCTTCACCTATTATTTCAGCTCTAAGGACATTATGAGCATATCGAGGAAGAGGGCCTATTCCCAGAGCATCAATTCCATCGTGTGTGTCACTAGTTTGAGAGTACCAATGAGGAAAAGAGCCACTGGACTTTCCATCATAAGTGTAGAAGCTCCACTTAAGTTCTGGGGCATTAGCGGCAGCACCAGAAATCGATTTTATAAAAATAGCCCTCAGAATTTTAGTCCCATTCATCACTATTTCGAAAGGGCCATTCGTTGGATAAAATGTCGCAGAACCTGTTTCTTCTATACTGAGAACCACAAATCCCTCATCAGGAATGGGCGTAACCGTGACGACCTCTCCCAACTCATATCCATCCTTATCCGGACTAAATAGTAGCTGTCCATTGTCGAAGTTAAGGAGAGCAATAGAAGGCAGGGCACTTGCTTCGCAAGCTAGAATAGCGCACAAGCTGCAAAATGCCCCCCACATCAATGATCGTGATAAAATTTTCATAATAAAACACCACACCTTTTTTTATGAAACCAACCAAATTACCCCAATAACTATGAACAAGCTTTAACTTTTACAAAGTAGACAGAGAAAATCAATACGCACAACACCTTTTTATCTTTAAGATTTAGATCAAATAAAAGGGGGCCCAGTGAGAGGTTCCGGTCAAACACAAAATCCTGCACATCATTTTTTTCTGGATGGCGGATGAATTCTGTCATGGTGCGTTTTCACCGAAGTTACTATGGTGCGGTGAAGTAATTGGAATGGGTGGATATGGAACCGCAGCAAAAAACCTTCCTGCACGTCGACATGGACGCCTTTTTCGCGTCGGTCGAGCAGCACGACCACCCGGAGCTAAGAGGCAAGCCGGTGGTGGTGGGTTCGCCGCCCGACCAGCGCGGCGTGGTGGCCGCCGCGTCGTACGAGGCGCGCAAGTTCGGCATCCATTCCGCCATGCCATCGCGCACGGCTTTCCAGAAATGCCCCGAAGCCATATTCGTGCGCGGCAACATGGCCCGCTACAAGGAGGTTTCGCGCGAAATCATGCGTATATTCGAGTCCTACACCCCGCTTGTCCAGCCGCTTTCGATCGACGAGGCGTTCCTCGACGTCACCGGGGCGCAGCGGCTTTTCGGCGACGGGAAGGCGATCGCCGAAAAGATCCGGCGCGACATCCGCGCGACCACCGGTCTCACCGCTTCCGTCGGCGTTGCGCCCAACATGTTCCTCGCCAAGATCGCCTCCGACATGAACAAGCCCGACGGAATCACCCTCGTCCCGTTCGAGCAGGAAGCCATCGAAGCTTTCCTCGCGCCGCTACCCATCGGCCGCCTCTGGGGTGTCGGACAGGTGACGCAGAAAAAGCTTCTATCGCTTGGACTCCCAACCATTGGAAAACTCCAGCAGTGCGACTTCCAGACCTTGGAAAAGGCGGTGGGCCGGCGTTCGGCGGAAATATTCGCCCGGCTGGCGCGCGGCATCGACGTCCGCGGCATCGAACTCGACACGGAGGAAAAAAGCATTTCCAACGAAACCACCTTCGCGGAGGACGTTTCCGACCGCGAAGAGATCGAAGCCACCTTCAAGCGGCTCATCGACAAGGTTGGCGGCCGGTTGCGCAAGGCCGGTTTTTTTGCGACGACCGTCCACCTCAAGCTCCGCTGGAGCGACTTTTCCACCATTACCCGCCAGACCCGGCTGGCCATCCCCTGCTGTGACGACACCACCTTGCGCGAAACCGGCATGGCCCTGCTCAAAGAACACCTGCCCCACCGCCCCGTCCGCCTGATCGGCTTCGGCGTCAGCGGCTTGACCGAAACCGACCAGCCGCAGACGCAACAGCTCAATCTATTCGAAACGCCCGACACCGCGCAGCACGAAAAGCGCGGACGCCTCAGCCATGTCGCCGACCGGATCAAGCAAAAGTTCGGAAACCAAAGCATCCGGCGCGGTTCCGACCTATAAATTCCGCGTTCCCGCCCGATTGACACCCTAGTCCTATGCCTCTATATTCTCCGTTCTTTTAATAGGAGAAGCTCTCGAACCCATGAAAAACGAACAGATGACCGATTTGGAAAAGATGCGCCACAGCGCGGCGCATGTAATGGCGGCGGCGGTTTGCCGCCTGTTTGGCGATGTACAGCTGGATATCGGCCCGTCGACCGACGATGGCTTCTACTACGACTTCGAGCTGGAAGCCCGCCTGACACCGGAAGACTTCGAGCGCATCGAAGCGGAAATGCAGAAGATTGTGGCCGAAGACCTCCCTTTCGACTGCCTCACCGTTTCCCGCGACGAAGCAAAAGAGCTGCTCAAGGGCCAGAAATACAAGCTCGAACGCCTGGCCGATGTTCCGGAAGGCGACGCGATCACCTTCTACACCTGCGGCGAGTTCATGGATCTGTGCCGCGGCCCGCACGTCGAAAGCACCGGCAAGATCAAGGCGTTCAAACTGCTGAACGTGGCGGGTTCGTACTACCGCGGACATGAGACCAATCCGATGCTGCAACGGCTCTACGGTACGGCCTTCACGAATCCGAAGGATTTGCGGATGTACCTCCTGCAGGTCGAGGAAGCCAAGAAACGCGACCACCGCCGCCTCGCCAAGGAACTAGACCTCTTTTCTATCAGCGACAAGGTCGGCCCCGGCCTGGTGCACTGGCATCCGAAGGGCGCTCGCATCCGCTCGATCATCGAGGATTTCTGGAAGCGCGAGCATTTCAAGAACGGCTACGAGCTGCTCTACACGCCGCACGTCGGGAAATCCAACCTTTGGGAGACCTCCGGCCACCTCGACTTCTACAAGGAAGGCATGTATGCCCCGATGGATATCGACGGGCAGGAATATTTCATCAAGCCGATGAACTGCCCGTTCCATATCGAGATCTACAAGTCCGGCCTGCGCTCCTACCGCGAGCTGCCGCTGCGCTGGGCCGAGCTCGGCACCGTCTACCGCTATGAGAAGGCCGGCACGCTGCACGGGCTCTTCCGCGTCCGCGGCTTCACCCAGGACGACGCGCACATTTTCTGCACCCAGGAGCAGATCGAGGGCGAAGTGAAGGAAGTGATCCGCTTCTGCAACTTTATCTGGAAAACCTTCGGTTTCACGGAAGTGAAGGCCTATCTCTCGACCCGCCCGGAAAAGGCGGTCGGTGAACCGGCGCTGTGGGACAAGGCCACCAAGTCGCTCGAAGCAGCCATCATCGCCGAGGGGCTCCCCTACGAAACGGACGAAGGCGGCGGCGCGTTCTACGGCCCCAAGATCGACCTCAAGGTCAAGGACGCGATCGGCCGCGAATGGCAGACGAGCACCATCCAGTTCGACTTCAACCTGCCGGAACGCTTCGACCTGAAATATATCGGCAACGACGGCGAGGCGCACCGCCCGTACATGGTGCACCGCGCGCTGTTCGGCAGCATCGAACGCTTCTTCGGCATCCTGACCGAACACTACGCCGGCGGCTTCCCCGTCTGGCTGGCGCCCGAACAGGTGCGCGTGCTGCCGCTGTCCGACGACCAGGAGCAGTATGCCGATGAGGTTCTTCAAACCCTCCGCCGGGCCGAAATCCGCGCCACGGTCGACAAGCGGCAGGGCAAGCTGAACGGAAAAGTGAAGAACGCCCAACTGGACAAAGTTCCGTATATGCTTATTATCGGCGGGCAGGAACAGGAAAACAAACAGGTCGCCGTGCGCCACCGCCTTGCCGGCATGAAGGGCGCATGCAGCCTGGAAGAATTTATGGCGCAGCTCAAAGAGGAAGAGCTCGCAAAAACAACAGTAAACATGGAGGTCGCAGATTAGTAATCCAAACTTCAAAGGAAGGCCAACACGAGAGCCGCAGACACGGATCAACCACCGTATCCGCGTGCCGGAGATCCGCGTGATCGATCCCCAGGGCGAACAGCTCGGGATCATGAAAACAGGCGACGCGTTGCGCCTCTCGAACGACTACGGGCTGGATCTGGTGGAAATTTCCCCAACCGCCAAGCCGCCGCTGTGCCGGATCATGGACTTCGGCAAATACAAGTATGACCAGGAAAAGAAGAAAAAAGAGCAGAAGAAGCACCAGGTGCAGACCAAGCTCAAGGAAGTAAAATTCCGCGTCAACGTGGAAGAGCACGACTTCGAAACCAAGATGCGCAGCCTCCAGAAATTCATCGAGCACGGCGACCGCGTCAAGGTTTCGCTGATGTTCCGCGGCCGCGAGAATGCCCATCGCGAACTCGGCTTCGATGTGATCAAGCGCGTCATAACCGACACGGCGGAATACACCTCGGTCGACCAGGAACCACGCATGCAGGGCCGCTTTATCCACGCCATCCTCGT
>JAIPJC010000152.1 GCA_021734345.1 Kiritimatiellales bacterium
CCCCAGTTATACCCGGAACCGCGCGGAAAAACCTTCACGTTACTGACAACCTTAAGCATAAAATTGCCATTCTGGAACGGTACGGAATAACCATTTCCCTTTTGCGGGACACCCCGCTCGCAGGGCCAGATCATTATTCGGATGGCCCGCAAAGCATCCCCTCACCGTGAGCGACTGGAACACAGCCGGGTTTGCCGCCCCGGTCGAACGAGTATGTGAAGAATAGGGTCTATTCGATGACCAGTCGGATATATTTCTTCGCATCAACCATATTGGTGACATTGGTCACAAAGTCCAATGCGTTGCCCGTAACATTGGTTCCGGTGATGGCATACCCTGCATTGGTCCAAATCCCCGAAAGAAGATCCGTGCTGGTATGGAGAGAATACGCCAACCCGCTGTTTGGATCGGCCAGCTGCGGGTAGACATATATGAATTCGTTGGAGCCACCACCCGCAGCCACGACCGCGAATTCCGGCGAAGTGCCTCGGTTCAGATTGTTGGTCGGATCACCGCCCAAACCAAACTCATAGACATTGGATAATCCGTCGCCATCGTAGTCGTTGGTCTTGGCGCCAATATCTACTCCCCATGTGCCGGCCCACGTGACGTAGTTGTTAGGGGGAGCGGGAACAACCTCCAGTCCAACAAAAACAGATCCCGTTCCCGAAAAACTGCCCGCCAAGGTTCGCGACCCCGTCGTAAGAGGCTGAACGATGACACTGCCGTCCGCCGCGATGGCGTTATACCCGGTACCCATGGCAAGATCTATTTGGGCGGTTCCTTGGATATCGCGGAACACAGCGTTCTTGTAGAAGGCCGTTGCAGTGGAATACGTCCTCACTACGTACAGATCGGTTCCAACCGTATCCAGCGCAATGCCCGCAGCATTTCCCTGCGAAATAAATCCCACATTTCCAGCCGTCGAACCCACATATCCGTTGGTGAAGGCATAGCAATAGGATCTGGTTCCGGTATCACCGGTAGTAAGCATCCAGAATTTACCATCGTCCGTTGGGCTGAAATCAACCCAAACCCCGGTGACGGCGGCTGAAACGGCCGTAGTGCCGTTCACGCCCTTAATCGCTCCGGCAGCCGTCATTCCATACAAGACTCCCTGTTTCGCACTAATGTGCTTAACGCTGCCCCAGCCGGACACGGCCACCTGTGAAACATGGCCTTGGGCGTCCGACCGATACACGGCCCCGTCATTCCGCAAGCCGTACAGATACGTTCCGTCATAGGCGCTATCGATATAGTTTGTACCCGCAGTCAATGTGGCCAGTTTTTGCTTCGTGCCATTGAAATCCGCAGTGTCCGCCCTCCACAGCTCACCGCCTGCATTCAGGCCCACCACGATATCGGCATGACAAACCATGCAGATGCCAAATACACAACCTAGACCCAGTATGATTTTCTTCATCCTATCTCCTTTTGCTATTCGTTGTTCTTGATTCCCTATTTCTCAACGGTCGTACTGTTTGGAAGCTTTTCCGATTCAATCTTTATGAGACTGCATTTTTCTAGAGGATAAAAAACCGGCGAATGGACAAAAGACCGATAGCGACGCCTCCCACCAGCCCAAGGGTGGCCGGCTCTGGAATCGTCATGACCTCCATGACAGGACGATAAGCGGCAGTAGCTGCCTCCATCGCGGAAATGTTGAAATTCCCCGCCACGCCCAGGCCATCTGCATCCCACAGGCCAATCGTTATTTTACCGGAACCCGTACGGCTCGCTTCAATGGTTGCGGCATCCAGCACGATGGAACTGTAGGTTCCGCTCGCCCAACCCGTCCCGGTCTCCTGACCAATCTCCGCCCCCCAGAGCGCCGCGGCACCGGCATCGGACACTCCCGTTCCGGAACCGTCCTCCCATGCCAAATCCGTTGTGCCGTTGAAGCGGTACAGATAGGAAGCCGCCCCGGATGCATCCGCAGGAGCGCTGGCATCAGTCCCGCCGGTACTAGAACCGACCCCTTGCAGCCACGCATAGTTGTTCGCCGTGTAGACCATGGAAAACACTTGCACATTATAGGCTCCGGAAACGTTGCTGGCTTGGCGTATCTTAAGCACGGCATTGGTGACCGTCTGGCCGAGGCCTCCCAGATCGAACTCCATGATCACGCGCGTTCCTGTCCCGCGGAAATACGCCGTGGTTGCCCCGCCCAAATCTGCCGCGTCCGCCGTGGTTGCCGAACGCAACATGGTATCTTTTGATACATCCAGTATGCTCATATCCGCATGCACACAAACCGCCATTGACAACGCAACGATCCATTCCACTCTTTTTATTGTTGTTCTCTTCATTGTTATGCTCCTTGGTGAAGTGCTTTGCCCATCAGGACTTTCTCCATGGTTTTGTTTATACCGGTTGCGACGGGAAATAACCTTAACGTTACTGACAACCTTAAGCATAAAATTGCCATTCTGGTAACGGAGCGGAAGAACCATTCCCTTTTGCAGAACCTTCACCGGCAATGCGGCTTTCACCGATGAATTGCCGACATCGATTCCCAGCAAATAGTCCGCGCTTCACTCCCCGTCCTGCACCGGAGCCGGATGCATGTCCCATCCTTCGGCGGCTTTAAGAAAAGCATCGCCGCCGAGAGCGGTAACGGACACGCCCATGCTGTCCTCCCGCGAAGGGAACACGCAGGTGGCGGTATATTTGCGGTCGTTGATAAAGACCTCGACCACGGCCTTATCGAGATAGATATGCAGGCATAACGGCTGCCTGGATTTTTTTCCGTCGAGGAGAACCCATGGCTCAAGTTCGATCATGTCCGGTGCCAGAATCCGTTTCGGCAAAAGCGACGAGCGCGAGGTGTCAACCGTCACGGCGCCGTACGCGCCTAAATAGGCTCCGAATCTATCCCACGGCTGTCCCGCTTCGGCAAATGCCTGAGTATCCCCCATCATCCAGATATACGGATAGAACGAGATGTCGGTGACCTCCTCGCGGGCGGACGACCGGCGGACGGAAACGCGCAGCGCTTTTGCCTGCCGCGCTTCAATCTCGATAACCAGTTCCTTCGTATCACCGGACAATTCGGGCAATACGATTTCTTCGTTTGATGGCAGAAGACGCGGCTGAACCTCCTGGTGTTTTCCGCGGAGGCTCTCCATCCCGGGTGCCGGGCGCATGAGCACGTGGCCGTCGTCATCGAGAGAAAACTGCCGCACCTGGGTATGCACTTCGCCGGCGGAGGAAGCAGGCGTCATGAAATTCTGCTGGATCTTGCTGATCACGTTCACGATCCCCTCCTGCCGGTCCTCGCCCGAAGCCGTCCAGCTCAAAAGACCCTGCGGGCTGTCCATCCGGGCAAAGGATTGCGGTATAAACTGTTTCGCCGTCTCATCGAACCGCCCGACGTAATACTGGGGACCGAGCCGGTGGCTTGCCCAGACCAGGAGGTGCTGGTCGCGCCCGATCCGGTTGAGGGCGCACACGGCGCCATCCTCTCCGGGACGGCCATACAATGCCGAGGTGACACGATCCATAAAGTCTCCCGAATATTTCCAGCCCGTATCTATCCCGGCGGATTCAAACAGGTTCCAGAACGGAAAACTGCCGAATGAGAACGCGTTCTTGAACCCTCTGGGACCGGTCGAAAAAATGGTGTAATAATGGTCGCCGATTTTGAACGGGCAGGGATCCTGGTAGCAACCCATGGCCGGATCCGGGCCGGGGATATTGCCGGGTATCACCGGATTCATGTCATACTCCCAGTCCATCAGCAGCGGGTCGCGGGAAATCGCGATCCTCCCGGAGCCCCCGCCCCACATATAGGTCACGCGATCCGCCTCGACCAGCGCGCCGCCGGAAGCACAGCTCTCGTACAGGAAAACCGGCAGGTCGATCCAATGCACGAGATCGCGGCTCACCGCGTGGCCCTTCCAAAAGCCAACGGGAAGATCCGACGGACGGAACTGATAAAAATAATGGTAGAGCCCCTTCCAGTAGATGATTCCGTTCGGGTCGTTCATCGAGCCTTCCGGCGGATAGAAATGATACGTCGGCGCGTCCGGAACCTGACGCCGCTGTTCCCGCGAAACGGCAAACCGATGAATAACAGGGCTTCCCCAAAGGCGCTTCAGTTGCTCATCAATACGATCAAGCGGCACGTCCGGCCCGCCCGTGGCAACCAGTGCGTAAAGTCCTTTCAGCCGCACAGGTTTGGCAGGAGCCAGCTCGGCGGAAAAAACCGGAAAGGTCTCGTTGGTCATGGTGATTTTTGTTTCGTAGAGCACATATTGAACATCCACCGACAACCCTGCCTCCGCGCGGAATCCCGCTTTGTCCAGCGAGGCTTTTGCATCCTCCGATAACGGCTTGAGCGGAATCACATAAACCTTTCCTGCACTGCGAACGATAAATTCCAGCCCGTCGTCCGACTGCGGCAGGCGGAAAAATGGCAGGCCGTCCAGTGCGGCGGGAAGCCGACGGCAGAGTGAATACTGGCTCATGCGCAACTGCGCCCCTTCTTTGAGCACGGCGGAGGTGGTATACGCATGCACCGCCACATCCGCGAGGCCGGACGCCGACGGGGCCGTCGGCGCGCCGTGTGCAAGCTGTACCGCAGAGGCCAACAGGATCGCCGCGAAAATTTTCCAAACATTGGAAACAACCGTTGCTCGGTGTTCCAAACCCTGGAATGAGCGCCACTTGGAATTATTATTTTTCATCGGGAGGATTCCTTTTTTCGCAGTTCTTTATTTTCCGGACTCAAAACAGTCTCATCAACTCTTCCACAAACAACGTATGACCGAAATCATCCGGATGGTTGATTCCGTTGTGGAGGTGCACGGGATATGGAATTCCCTCGGTTATCAGGTGCGCCCAGCGTTTGGAGGCATCGGCAAGGGCAACCTGTTTTTCATCACTTATCTTGCGGAGCACTTCCACATTGGGTCGCGTTTCCGGAGTGCCGTTGCCGGGAAAATTCATCCGCATGGGCATTTCGAAATGCGGCGTGATCACAATGGATTCTCCGCCGATGGCCCGCACGCGGTCAATCGCCTCGGACCAGTTCTTCCGCATGGTTTGCGCATCGATCCCCATGTCGTTGACGAACTCCATGGTCACCAAATCCGGCTTGTATTTCAGCACATCGTCCGCGAAGAGCGGCAGGCTCCGGCTGGTGGTCCAGCCGCCCCGCCCGGCGTTGATGAACTTGATGCGGGCATTGGGATATTTGTACCGCAAGGCCTGCGCAAAAGCATCCGCAAACCGGAGTTCGGGACGCGAGGCTTCGCCGCCCGCCGTCACGGAATCGCCCCACGCCACCACCGTCACGTCCTGTCCCTGCTCCAATTTCTTCCGCATCTTCGCGACCCGTGCGCGCTGGACGCTTAGAAAATCAACATCCGGCTGCGGGTAGTCTTCACCCACTGGATAGATTTCCTTCTCGGTGATGGCCCGGCACCCGTAATCGATAAAGATGCGGCACAGCGCCAGACTGCCGTAGTCGGCGGCGGGAATGGAAGGGCAAACCCTCTGGCTGTCGCCTTGCCTGAGGCTGACACGGCCCGTCGGGTCGATGCAAAGGGTGTCCACCCGCATCAGGTGCGTGCGGTAATCGATGTAGACCTTCTGGCCCGCCTGAATACGGCCCTCCGGCAACCGTCCGAGACGTCCCCATAGTCCATCTGTGCGCCAGTCCTTGCCCTGCTCATACACCAGTCCGCCGGTTCCCGGCTTATCCTTGACCACAATCGAACCCGGATCCAGGCAAGGCAGCGTCGGGCCGGAACCGAGGCACTGCACCAAAGCGGTTCCTTTGCCAAAACTTACCGGCACCTCGTCGGTTAAAGTGGTTGCTTCGTCCGTGATGGTCAGCATCTGCGGCGGCGCGATATCCAGTGTGGTTTCCGCCACAGACACCTCCCGGCCCAGCACGCGCGCCTTGCCCGCCGCCACGGTGATCTTCATGCCGCCCGCAGGCTTGACCTCGAGACCGGACAATACATCCGGATTTTGTCCCCGCTCGCCAGATTGGACCATGGTTCCTCCTTCTTCCACCAGTTCGACCTCATCCCAGAAGTAGGCCGCCCCGCCCAATCCCTCCTGTCGGCAATTATCATGCAACGCAACCCGGATGGTCTTCAGGTTCTCCGTGTTCGTCCACTGGCAGCGAAGGTTCTCCCACTCGCCCTTTTCCACGGGGGTCGCTTGTGCTTTGACACCCCAAATCACATTGCAAAGCTGCAGCTGCGGGAAACATGCCTTGTCCTGCCGGGGAATGAACAAACAAGCGGACAAGGTGTAGGTGGCGCCCGCCTTCGCCGGCAAGTCGCAGTAGTGAACGCTCATGCCGTATTTGTTCTCAACGGTGCATTTCAACGATTGCTTACCTTCGCGGGATTGCTCCTTGCTTGTCGCGGCTTCGCCCCATACATGCTGCCACGGCACCACCGGGGCGCTTTCAAACGATTCGCGCAGCAATGTGCGCGATGCGGCATCCTCGCCGAACGCAGTTGTTGTGAGCATTGAAACAAGCAGCAGTGTTGCGCAGACGGTCTTCCCGATGAGTGCGTTTTTGTGTAGTTCTCTCATTGTTGTCCCGTTGCGGGCTCCCAGACACGGTTCGTCTGTGCTTCGCGGAAGCCCTGGTTGGTAGGTTTCAGTTTCCATATTTCGACTTTCTTCAGCGGTGCGGGCGGACCAAAGGTGTATTCGTCAAGGCCGGTCTTGCCGCGATAATCCATGTAGGTTGCAACCATCGCCTGGCGGTCGTTGGCAAAAACCTCGACGAAGTACTTGTCGATGAAGACGCGTAGTTCCACATCCTCGCCGGGCGGGAGATCGGAAACGGCAAACGGAGCCTCGGTGTCGCCAACGCGCAACGTGCCGGTGTCGTTGCGGATGAGGATGGGCAGACCGCCGCCTTTGCCGTCGGAAAAAAGAGTGAGCCCGAAACAACGGCGTTCGGCTTGCGCCCGGTCGACCGTGACCCGGAGCTCCACCGCGTCGCCGGGCAATTCGGCGATGCGATGGTAGGCGAAGACGCCGAAGAACCGATCATTGTCCTCGCTGAACCGGACATCGTGCAGCACAACCGGATCGTAGCGGAGCGATTCCAGTTCGCGGAGCGGCTTGATGCGCAGGATGCCGTCGGCGGGCAGGCTCAGCTCGCGGGGAAGCGACTGGACGGACTTCGATGAGAGCGCAGCGCACCAGGACCACATCACGCGCCGGCCATCCGGCGTGAGCACGCTCTCGGGGGCGAAGACATCCGCACGGCAGAGTTGGTTAAAGACCATTCCTTCGCGGCGCCAATTCATCCGCCCGGCTTTTTCCGGAACGAACTGCTCCGCCGCGGCGTCCCAATCGCCCAGATAATACCGGCAGCCGAACGGGTGGCTGATGCACAGCATCATCCACTTGTCGCCGAGTTTGAAAAAGTTGCCGCAGGAAAT
>JAIPJC010000153.1 GCA_021734345.1 Kiritimatiellales bacterium
CGGCGTGTTTCCCAAGCACCTCATCCGTCGAGGTTTCGTCGAGGATGTCGTCCTCGATCTGGAAGGCGGGGCCAATCTTTTCACCAAACTCGCTCAGGCTGTGCAGCTCGGCTTCGCCCGCTCCGCCGGTAATGGCTCCCATGCGGACGGCGGCGCGGATGAGGACGGCGGTTTTGTTCATGTGGATGAACTCGACCAGATCGGCGTTGGGCGGCATGCCTTCGGCAGCGAGGTCTTCAACCTGCCCGGCGATCACTCCGAGCGACCCGGCCGCCCGCGCGAGTTCGAGCGATAGAACGGAGTTACCGCTTTCGGCTAGGATTTGGAACGCCTGGATCATGAGGGCGTCGCCGGCGAGCACCGCGTTGGCTTCCCCATATTTGACATGGCACGTCGGCATGCCGCGGCGCAGATCGTCGTCGTCCATGCAGGGGAGGTCGTCGTGGATCAGAGTCGAGCTATGGAACAACTCCACCGCCACGGCGGGAGCCAGCGCTTTGCGCGCTTCAAGGCCAAAGACCTCGGCGGCGGCGATGCAGAGGATCGGACGAATACGCTTTCCCCCGTTCAGGACGCAGTAGCGCATGGCTTCGTGCAGGGTGGCTGGACGCGTTCCTTCGGCGGGCAGGCTGTCCTTGAGAGCGGTATCGACGAGGGCCTGGTTTTGTTTGAGGTAGGTTGTAATATCCATAGGGTTCTTCCAGCGGTTTGGATTGTTAAGGTTTGAAGGCTTTCAGAATGTCCTTCCATGTCGATCCGCCCAGCGAGCTTTGCAGGGTGTCGGTCAGTCCGTAGAACACACAGGCCGCCTTGCCGTTTTCCGGATCGCGCCAGACATAGACAACTGCATTTTGCGTGGACTGTATCTCTCCGTTGGAGGTTTTTTGCGCGGCGAGGAAGATGGTGAAGAGGTTGTCGCGCGGATTGAAGAGTTCCATGGCATTGCGCAGGACGCTTTCCATTTCCCAAAAACTGCCGCCGTCGATAATCGATTCGAGAACGGAATAGTCGGCCTCGTTTGCGAAGGCGTCGCTCACTTTCTTTTGCGAGCGGTATGGACGGTGGGCAAGGATGAGTTCCGCGAGCTTGTACGATTGCTCCCGGTTGAGACGGGGTTCGGAGGTGAATTCGTTTTTTACGAATTCGTCCACCGGCATGTCGTAAAAGGCGGATGCGAGGACATTTGTGTTTTTGGTGTTGGGGTTGATCCATCCACCCCGGACGGTCGAGCCATGGCGGGTAGAGAGGTGGTCGATCAGCATTCGGGTGTCGTCGGTGTCGTTCTGCTTGAAGAATTGGAAGGTGTGCCATGGCTTTTCCTGGTCGTAGAGGAAGTAGGTGAATTCGTACGGACTATCGATGGTGCCTTCGTTTCGGACATAGATGGTGTCGGTCCGGTCGGAGGTTTCATCCGATCCGACGGCCTTGTCGATGACGTCTTGATTGATTTCGCCCATGGTGTCTCCGTAGCCGTTGTCGCCCACCTCCACCCAATGGTTTGGATTCGATCCATCCCAGTTGAGGCGGGGATCGATGGTGGCCATGCCTATGGTGAATGTGTTGCTGGATACGGAGGCTTTCGCGGGATCAAAGAGATCGTTTGCCAATGCGGTGATTTCCGGCAGCAGTGTCGCTTCAACGGCATTCTCCATGGGAAGTTCGAGCTTTTCTACCATATCCACAGGTTCATGGAGGTCGGTATTGATGCAGCGTATGGAGGGGAATTGGATGTCGCTGGCCATGTCCTTGAACGCAGTAAGCAATTCCTCCGCCGACGTGAACGAGGCCGCGTATGTACCCGAAAAGGCGGTGGCGCTTTCGACGTCTCCATGCTTCCAAGTTTTGGTCGAAAGGGCGGTATCGCCGGCCCACTCCACAATATTGCCGAACAAGGAGTTGGGCAGGGTTCCTTGCATGTCCACGGGGTCATCGACGCTCAAGGAAAAGTGGTTGCTGTTTACCTGCTCGGCAAAGGGATACCACGCCTCGATCTCCAGCGAATAAGCGTTGGTGACAGTCACGCTGACGACGACAGGTATCGTCTCCCCGGTTCCCGCATCGGTTTCTTCTTCAATCACGGGGGATAAAGAAAAATCGCATTGCAAAACTAGTTCGTTGATCAAGGGGACGGGTTCGACGGAATAGCGCAGATCTTCCGGGATTGAGTTGGTGTCCACGTAGTCGATCAGTTGCTGTAAAACAAACTCATGGTTGTCGGAGGAGAGCCCAATGGTGTCGAGGGTGCTGGCGATGAGCGCGGTGTTGGTCGTGATTTCCTCCAGGGTTGTACCCATGCCGAGACGGCCATCGGTCGTGTGTGGAAAAAATGAAAAGGTACTGAAGTTTTCGGCGGCTTTCGTAAAAATAGCGGGGCTGGACAGGTTGCCCAATTGGTTCAGGTCGCGCTGGGTTTCAAACCGCCGCCATTGGGTTTCGCGGTCCAGTACGAGGGCGGACTCCGTGTTGGTGCCAGCCAGTTCGTCAAGGAGGCGTGGTGCAAGCGGGATCTCGGCAGGCGAAAAGCCTTTGCCTCTTTTCGTTAGATGGGTGGTGTTTCCCTCGACGTCCAACCCTCCGACGGAATTGGCATCGAGCAGGCCGGAGGTATTAAGAATGATGTAGCCAACGCGACCCAGGATTTTTCCGTCGGTTGCATTGGTGATCGTCTGCCATTGGGCTTTGGTATCGAGTACCTTTTGATAGGCGTCATGGATGGGCGAGCCGGAGCCGGGGATATATTCTTCCTCGGTCGAAAAATCCAACGAGTTTCGGAGATAGGGGGAGGCTTCTTCACCTAGCGAGCCAAGGGCGGTGAAGTCGGGATAGACTGCGCCTTGCATTTCAATATCGATATCATTCATGGCGTGGGCAAGGGCCGCGTTGAGCAGTTGCCGGGTTTGCGCGGTAATCAGAAACTCCCGGCCAGCCAGCCGCTCCGTGCGGGTTTGCATGGAGAAGGCCACTATGATGATCGTGAGGATGGCCAGGAAGCCGAGGGCGATCACCAGCGCCGCGCCGTCTTTGTGTGTGTGCGTATTTTTCATGGGCTAGAGGGGGAGTTGGCCGGTTCCGATGTTGCGCATGAAGATGCGGCGCGTATAGATGCGTTCGTTGTTTTCAATATGGTTTTCTGCACGGGACTGCTCGCCTGCATTGCTCAAGCGCATGGCCTGTTCCATGTCCTTTGATGAAACCAGCCCGATGGCGACATCCACGAAGCGCGGCATGTCGTCCGGGGTAGGTTGACCGTCCGTGCTGTTGTTGCTATTCCGGTCGCCGTTGATGGCGATGTCCATGAAGGCAAGCACGGCATGGCTTTCCATTCCAGAAGTGCCCGAAAGGGGTTGGGTATATTCGCCGGGGAATGTGACCATGGCCGGGCCGTCGTGGACGGGAATGAAGTCGGCAGACCTGTCGGTTGGATCAGTGAAATAGTAGTCGGAATCAAAGATAAGGTTTTGCCGGGTCGAGTCCTTCGTTCCAGAAGCGTTGTCTGGCGACCAGATCGATACAGACCAGTTCCAGTCGGCGGAGCGGGTTGCCTGCCAGCGCATGGGGGCGGTGTCGCGCGGTATGGTTTCAAGCTGGCGGCGTACGGCGGTGGAGATAAAGTAGAGCGCATCGTTGCCGTCGAGAAGATGCACCCGGAAGGCGACGTTGGTGCGGATCAATGCTTGGCTGACATCCTGTTCGAAATAGTCGAGCAGTAGGCGGGCGGTTTCGTCGAGCAACGCCTGGTCCTTGCCGCGTTCGACCGCGCGGGTACTCTCGGAAAAAATGCGCGAGAGCATCAGCGCCATGAGCGCTAGGATGGTGATGGCCACCAAAACTTCAAGCAGGGTAAAGCCTTGCTTGGATTCGCGGCGGTTCATGGCTTGTCCACCCAGTTGTAGATTTCCGTGTAGAACGTGCGCGGCGTTCCATTGGTCGCATAGCCCGGCCAGACCTGCAAGGTCAGGGCTTTTATGTCTGGCTCCGGCTGGGTTGCGTGCAGGATGTAGGAAACGGTGTAGGGTTCCTCCAGGTTGGTTGCAACGAAACCCTGGATCTTGCAGGTGAAGGGTTGCCCGGTGCGGAGATCGACGGTTCCGCCATTGTAGTCTGGCACTGTCCACTCGCCATCCGGTGGAATTCCGTTCCAGTTGGTGGTGGAATGGTAGTAGTTGAAGACCATGTCGGCAAAGCTGATGGCATCGAGGTCGTCGTGCGACTTTTCCGAGGTGTCGAGCGCAGTGCCCAGCAAGCCGGTCATCGCCACGATCCCGATCGCCACCACCAGCAGCGCCAACATGATCTCGATCAGCGTAAAACCAGTTGTTTTTTTTCCAGCCATTGGAAGTCGCGTCTTCATTATTGAGATTGTTCCTCCAGGCTTCCGCCCTGGTCGTAGAGAATGGACGTAATCTGGCTCTTTGCGGTGCTGTCGAGTCGGATTCGCTTTCCTTGCTTCGAGGTCGGTACCAGATTGCCTGTTTCGTCGTAGAATCCTTCGGCAAGATAGATGTCGTTTTTATTCTGCGCCTGTTGAGTCCCTTGGGGTTTGAAACCCAAAGCCACATACGTATGGGGATCAATGAAGAGGCGTCGGTCGCGCGTGAAACCGCCGCTCCAGCTTTGGCTGCTTGGAATGAAGACGTTGTTTTGGTTTTCGGTGGTCTGGCTGTCGAATACGATTCCCGAAGGCAGGGTTTCCCAGTCGGTGAGGAACTCGCCGGAGGACTGGGCTACGGGCTGGGTGTGGGTGTCGATGGTGAAGACGGCGTAGGAGCGGTAGGCGAGGTTGGCGTCGCTGGTGCTTTGGTCGTCGTTGAAGACGAGGTAGGTGGGCTGGTTGTGGGTGATGGCGTATTGCCGCGCCAGCTTGGCGGCGGAGTGGACGGCGTTGGCCGCCGCATCGAGTTTGGAGGCTCCGGTCATGTTGACGAATGCCGGGAGCGCGATGGCGAACATGATGGCGATGATGGCGATCACGACGAGCAGTTCGGCGAGCGTAAAGCCTCCAGTGCCTGTAGTTTTTGGATGGTGCCCCCCGTGTCGCATGCGGCAAAACATATCGGAAATGATTCCGGCGCGGATATGGTTTTTTTCGGTTAATTTGAAATTCCGGAAGAAGGGGGCGGATTGCCCATGATAATCCAAGCAGTGCCTTGACTCTCAAACTGCCTCTGCTAAAAATAGGCCGTTTTGTGTTCGGTTAGGTGTTTTTAAAACCAAGGAGAAATAAATGGCTCAGAAAAAATATGTCTACTTCTACGGGGTTTCGAAGGAACTCACGGAAGGCGATAGCAGCATGAAGGCGATTCTCGGTGGCAAGGGTGCAAACCTGGCCGAGATGGCAAACGCGAATCTTCCGGTTCCGCCCGGCATTACGATTTCCACCGAAGCCTGTGCATACTATTCCAAGACGGGCGGGAAATATCCGCCGGAAATGGAAAAGCAGCTCAAGGCGCAGCTTAAAAAACTCGAAGACAACATGGGCAAGAAGCTCGGCGATCCCAAGGATCCGCTACTCGTTTCCGTCCGCTCCGGCGCGGCCGCCTCGATGCCCGGCATGATGGATACCGTTCTCAACCTTGGCCTGACCGACAAATCGGTGATCGGCTTTATCGAGCAGACCGGCAACGAGCGTACGGCATGGGACTGCTACCGCCGTTTCATCGACATGTTCGGCGACGTGGTCATGGGACCCTATACCGGCCTGAACCACCACGATTTCGAGGTCGAACTCGAAGCCGTCAAAAAGAAATACAAGGCCAAGGACGATACCGACCTGACTGCCGAACAGCTCAAGGAACTGGTCGGCATCTACAAGACGGTCTACCAGAAAAAGGTCAAAAAGCCCTTCCCGCAGGATCCGATGGAACAGCTCGACCTCTCCATCCGCGCCGTCTTCGGTTCATGGAACTCCGAGCGTGCCGAAAAATACCGCCAGATCAACAAGATCAACGGACTGCTGGGCACCGCGGTAAATCTTTGCACGATGGTCTTCGGGAACATGGGCAAGGAATCCGGCACCGGCGTGGCCTTCACGCGCGATGGCGGAACCGGCCACAGCAAGCCGATGGGCGAGTACCTTGTCGACGCGCAGGGCGAAGACGTGGTGGCGGGCATACGCACTCCGAAGCAGCTTGACGACATGCCGAACGAAGAATCCAAGATCTGGGCAAAAGCCTACGCCGATCTTCAGAAAATCATGGCCCGCCTCGAAAAGCACTACAAGTATCCGCAGGATGTCGAGTTCACGGTACAGGAGGGCAAGCTCTTCATGTTGCAGACCCGCAATGCGAAGCGCACCGGTCTTGCAGGCGTCCGTTGGGCGGTGGAAATGGCGACCGGCAAGGATGTCTTCACCGGCGAAAGCCAACCCAAGATCCTGACGCAGAAGGAAGCGTTGATGACGCTGTCTGGCGATGACCTTGAACAGTTGCTCTTCCCGATTTTCGATATCGAGGCCGAGAAGAAAGCCAAGCTCATCACGGCCGGCTTGCCGGCCGGGCCGGGCGCTGCTGTCGGAAAGATTGTGTTCGAGGCCCATGAAGCCGAAGCCGCGGTTAAAAAGAACCCCGACGAAAAAGTGGTACTCGTCCGCCATGAAACCAGCCCCGAAGACGTGGGCGGAATGTGGGCGGCACAAGGCGTACTGACGTCCACCGGCGGCATGACTTCCCACGCGGCGGTCGTTGCGCGCGGCTGGGGGAAGTGCTGCATCTGCGGTGCGGGCGACCTTCGGATCGACTACAAGAAAAGAACCGTCACCATCGGCCAGAAGGTTTTCAAGGCAGGTGATTGGATGAGCCTGAACGGATCCACGGGCAAGGTCTATGAAGGCCAGATTCCGACGCAGGTCAGTCCGGTCGTTTCCGCAGTGGTGGACAACAATGCCGCGTCCAAGAAGGATCCCATCTACAAGATGTACGAGGAGGTATCCAAGTGGTCCGATGCCCATCGCACCATCAACGTGCGCACCAATGCGGATACCCCAAAGGATTCATTGGCGGCCCGCGCATTCGGTGCCGAAGGTATCGGCCTATGCCGGACGGAACACATGTTCTTCGAGGGCGACCGCATTTGGGCCATCCGCGAATTCATCCTCGCGGACGACGAGAAATCCCGCAAGACCGCATTGGCCAAGTTGCTGAAACACCAGCAGAAGGACTTCGAAGGCATCTTCAAGGTCATGGACGGTCTACCGGTCACCGTGCGTTTGCTCGACCCGCCGTTGCACGAGTTTGTGCCGCATACCCAGAAGGACCAGATGGAAATGGCCAAGCGCCTTGGCGTTCCGCTCCAGAAGGTAATGGACCGGGTGCAGTCGCTGCACGAGTTCAATCCGATGCTGGGCCATCGCGGCTGCCGTCTGTCGATCACCT
>JAIPJC010000154.1 GCA_021734345.1 Kiritimatiellales bacterium
GCGCTGTTTGGCTGGGTGCTCTGGCCCCGCACGAAGCGCCCGGGCATCGCCTCGCACTTCCCCGTCAAGACCGCTTTTTCGATGAATATTCCCGACACCGTGCTGGACCGGCTGATTCTGCCGGCCTTCCAGTATGCGGGGAGAATGATGATGAAATTACGGTTGCTTCAACAGGGCCGCACGCATATCTATCTGCTTTATATCCTAGCGACCATGCTTTTTTTATTCTGTTGGAAGGATCTCGGAATCGGACGCTGAAACCAGTGTATTTAAAGGTGACTTAGCCATGTTTAATATTTTCATCCATCTCGTGCTGTTGCTGGTCATGCCGCCGCTGTTGCTGGGGGTGATCAATAAAACCAAAGCGCTGTTCGCCGGCCGCAAGGGGCCGCCCGTTCTCCAGCTTTATTTCGATTTGATCAAGCTGGCCCGGAAAGGGGTGGTGATCAGCCAGACGACGACCTGGATCTTCGTGGGCGCGCCGGTGATCACGCTGGTGGGCATTGTGATGGCGGGATTCCTGGTGCCGCTGGGGCCGTTCCATGCCCCCGTCGCGTTTACCGGCGACCTGATTCTTTTTGCCTACCTGCTGGCGATCGGCCGCTTCTTCACCACGGCGGCGGCATTGGATACCGGCTCCGCCTTCGAGGGGATGGGCGCCGCCCGCGAAGTCACCTTCGCCTGCCTGTCGGAACCGGCGCTGTTCTTTGCCCTGCTGGTGTTGGCGAAAATGTCCGGGTCGCTGGTGCTGTCCGACCTGCTGCATGCGCCGCTCGCCGTCGGAAGCCAGGGGGCGGCCGCGTCGCTGGTGCTGGTGGCGATTGGAATGTTCATCCTGCTGCTGGCGGAAAACAGCCGCATACCGGTGGACGATCCCAACACGCATCTGGAACTGACGATGATCCACGAAGTGATGGTGCTCGACCACAGCGGCCCGTTGCTGGGATTGATCCTCTACGGGGCGTCGATCAAGTTGTTTGTATTGAGTGCGGTGCTGCTGCACATCCTGTTCCCGTTCCAGAGCGGTTCCGTTCCGCTCGACTGGGGGCTCTTCATCGTTGAAATGCTGGTGGTCGCCGTCGGGGTGGGGGTGGTCGAGTCGGTCATGGCCCGTTTGCAGATGCGCCATGTTCCGTACCTGCTGGTTGCCGCGATCCTGTTCTGCGCGTTTGGTTTTGTCCTGCTCGTGAGGTAGAAATTATGAATCCATTATTGAATGCATTGCTGGTTGTTGTGTTGGCGCTGAACCTGTTCGTCCTGGGCACCAGCCGGATTGTCACCGTCATCAAGGTGGTGAGCCTGCAGGGCGTCCTGCTGGGGATTATTCCGCTGCTGATCGAAGACCATGTGGGATGGTCCGCGGTGTTCGCTTCGGTGGGGACCATCATGTTGAAAGGGCTGGTCATTCCCTTCATGCTGATGCGGGCGATGCGCGATGTGCAGATCAAGCGCGAGATGGAACCGCTGATCGGTTTCCTGCCCTCCATGCTGCTGGGCGCGCTGGCGACCGGATTCGCCCTGCTGTTTGCCCAGGCACTGCCGCTGGCCAGCGAGCACACCACGCCGCTGATCGTTCCGGCCTCCCTCTCCACCATCTTTGTCGGGTTCATCCTGCTAACGACGCGCGTCAAGGCGATCACCCAGATCATGGGATATCTGGTGCTTGAAAACGGCATCTACATTTTCGGCATGTTGCTGCTCGGGGTCATCCCGCTGGTGGTGGAATTCGGCGTCCTGCTCGACCTGTTTGTCGCCATCTTCGTCATCTGCATCATGGTCAACCATATCAACCAGGCCTTCTCGTCTCTCGATACGCGCCACCTGGCCGCGTTAAAGGAATAAGCTATGACTCTTCTTCTACTCCTCCTCCCGTTTGCGATGGCGCTCGTTGCGGCGCTGCTGCCCTCCAACCGCTGGCGGCCGTGGGTGCCGCCCCTGACCGCCGCGATCCATTTCCCCCTGACGTTGGCCGCCGTGTTTGGCGAGCCGATGGAATCCCATGCCGCATGGATCGGACTCGATCCCGTTGGCAAACCGATCCTCCTGCTGATCAGCACGCTCTTCCTCGTCACCTCGTTCTACCTGACGGGCTACCTCAAATACCATCCGCGCCGCGAGAACCGCGTTTTCGTTGCCTGCCTGTTGTGTACGCTGGGCAGCATGACGCTGGTGGCTTGGTCGCGGCATCTGGGCATCATGTGGATCGCCATCGAAACCACGGCGCTGTGCACCGCGCCCCTGATCTATTTCAACAAGACGCCGCAATCGATCGAAGCCACCTGGAAGTACCTGCTGGTCGGGTTCGTCGGGATTGCGCTCGCCCTGCTGGGTTCGTTTTGCCTTGCCTATTCCTCCCTGCACGCCGGGCTCCATCCCTCGCTGGTGTTCAGCGATCTCTTGCGGGATGCGCCGCAGCTGTCCAAGCCGTGGCTCCATGTTGCGTTTGTGCTGATGCTCGTCGGCTACGGCACCAAGATGGGACTGGCTCCGATGCATACCTGGAAGCCGGATGCGTATGGCGCGGCGCCCGGCGCGGTGGGCACGCTGCTCGCCGGCGGCGTCACCAGTTGCGCGTTCCTCTGCATCCTGCGCATCTACCACATTTGCTGCGCCGCCGGAGAAACAGCCTTCGTCGCGCCGATGCTCGTTTTCATGGGTCTGTTTTCCATGGCAGTGGCGGGTATTTTCATGGTGGGACAGCAGGACTATAAGCGCATGCTCGCCTATTCGAGCGTTGAACACATGGGCATCCTGGTGCTCGGGCTCGGCATCGGCGCACCGGCCCTGTTCGGAACCCTGCTGCACGTGTTCAACAACGGTTTGACCAAAGGGGTGCTCTTCCTCTCGGCCGCCAACATCCATCGCTCGTACGGCAGCACCAGCACCGGCGTTGTACGCGGCGCGCTGCGCCGGCTCCCCGTCTCGGCGGGGCTGTTCCTCGCCGGCTTCCTGGCCATCACCGGATCCCCGCCGTTTGGTCCGTTCATCAGCGAGTTTTCAATCCTCAACGCCGGATTCGGCAGCGGGCACTTTGTGGCCAGCGGACTCTTCCTGGTCTTTCTTCTGGTCATTTTCATCGGCATGGGCTCGACCGTCATGCTCATGCTGCAAGGCAAGGTGCCCGAAGACGCGCCGCAGACCATCTACCGGGAAGGATTCCTGACCGTCGTTCCGCCCCTGCTGCTGCTTGGCGTGGTGGTGATGCTTGGCGTATGGATACCCGATTCGCTCAGCACCCTGCTGCACAACGCGGTGGATTTCCTGGAGGTACAGCCATGACCAACCCATCCGAAATGCTGGCCACCATCAATGGGCAGGCCGTTGCGCTCGAACAAATCCCCCGGCACGACCTGGCCACCTTCCAGCGCATTGTGCTCCGCGAAACCGCCCATGGGCAGCGCGTGGCTTCCTATTTCGGCACCGCCTCGGGCAACCCCGGCGGCATCGATGTCTTCATGGTGCTGGCCAACGATGCCAACAGCGAATTGAACCTGCTATCCTCCCGCATCGAAGGCGATTCGTTCCCCGCCATGACGCCCGATTGCAACCAGCTCCATCTGTTCGAACGCGAAATCGCCGAGCAATACGGCCTGCGCCCCGAAGGGCATCCCTGGCTCAAGCCGGTGCGCTACCAAGCCTCGTGGCGTCCCGGCCACGATGCATGGAACCGGCCCGAAGGCCAGCCGATCATTCCGGGCTCGGGCGATTTCTACCGGGTGGAAGGCGACGAAATCCACGAGGTGGCGGTCGGTCCGGTCCATGCCGGAATCATCGAGCCCGGCCATTTCCGGTTCCAGTGCCACGGCGAGCATGTGTACCATCTCGAGATCGCCCTCGGCTACCAGCACCGCGGCATCGAACAGGCCATGGTGTCGCAACCGGTGAAACGCGCGCTGCATTATGCCGAAACCCTCGCCGGCGATACCACCATCGGACACGCCACCGCGCACTGCCAGTTGATCGAAGCCCTTTCCGGCTGCAAGAAGACCGTCCGGGCCCAGTCGTTGCGGAGCATCGCGCTTGAACTGGAGCGGCTCGCCAACCATATCGGCGATCTCGGCGCCTTGTCCGGCGATATCGGGTTCCTGCCCACCGCCGCGTATTGCGGCCGGATCCGCGGCGACTTCCTGAACATGACCGCCGTGCTGTGCGGCAACCGCTTCGGGCGCGGCATGCTCCGCCCCGGTGGCACGGGCTACGACCTCGACGCCGCCCGGATCAACGACTTGCGGACGCGGCTCGACCAAGGTGAAAAGGATGCCGCCAACGCCATCGAACTTTTCTTCGATGCCCCGTCGGTCTTGGCGCGGTTGGAAGGCAAGGGGATCCTCCCGGCCGAAATCTGCCATACCCTAGGCATCGTCGGCCCGGCCGCCCGCGCCGCCGGCTTGCAGCGCGATGTCCGCCACGACCAGCCTTCCGGCATCTACCGGTTCGTGCAGTTGCCGCTCTCCACCTGGGACTCCGCCGACGTGTTTGCGCGGGCCTACGTCCGGTGGCTGGAAATCCGGCATTCGATCGCCTTCATCCGCGAACAGCTCCAGGCCCTGCCCGCCGGATCCATCCAGGCCCCGACCGGTCCGCTCAAGCCCGGGCACCTCGCCGTTTCGCTCATCGAAGGCTGGCGCGGCGAACTTTGCCACGTCGCCCTTACCGGGGAACAGGGCCGGATCCAGCGCTATAAGATCACCGACCCCTCCTTCCACAATTGGGCGGGGCTGGCCTACGCCATGCGCGACCAGCAGATCTCCGACTTCCCGCTCCTCAACAAGAGCTTCAACCTTTCGTATTGCGGCCACGATTTGTAGAACCGCCCCAGAGGAATTGCATCATGATCAATGTCATCCGAGCCAGAATACACCAGAAGCACCGCACCATCCGCTTCCCCGATGCGCCGCCGCCCGCCTTGCCGGACCGCTTCCGCGGGCGACCCTTGGTCGACACCGCCCGCTGCCCGTCCGGCTGCCGCGCCTGCGCCGAAGCCTGCCCGACCACGGCCATCACCTTCGCGAACGACCGGCTTCCCGTGATCGATCTGGGCAAATGCCTTTTCTGCAACGACTGCAAACTCGCCTGCCCGCAGGACGCCATCCATCACAGCGACGACTACCGGCTCGCCGTCCGCCAGCCCGGGCAGCTCGTCCTTGAACCGGACGAAGCGCTGGTGCTGGCCGAAGCGCTGGGCGGGAAAATGAAAAGATTGCTGGGCCGTTCCCTCAAGCTCCGGCAGGTCAGCGCCGGCGGCTGCAACGCCTGCGAGGCCGACATCAACGTGCTCGGCACGGTGGCCTGGGATCTGGGCCGCTTCGGCATCCAGTTCGTGGCCTCGCCCCGCCACGCCGATGGCCTGCTTATCACCGGACCGGTTACGCAAAACATGAAGTCGGCGCTGCTCGACACCTACGCCGCCGTGGCCGAACCAAAAATCGTCATCGCCGTCGGGGCCTGCGCCATATCCGGCGGCCCCTTTGTCGACCATCCCGAAACCGGCAACGGTGCCGATTCCGTTCTGCCCGTCGATCTCTACATACCCGGCTGTCCGCCACATCCGCTCACCATCCTCGATGGGCTGCTGCGCCTCCTCGGCCGCGTGGACGACCATAAAACCGCAATGGAAAAGGAAACCAGGAAATGACCAATCGCAAGCTGATCAACCAACTCATCCAGCTCCAGGAGCTGGTCGTAGCGCGGATGCAGAAGAAGGCCGCCATGCCCACGGCACCGTTGGATGCCTTGAACAAGAATATCGCCCTGTTGGGTGCCGACCTGCCGCCGCGAACCAGATCGCACCTCAACCAGTTGCTTCAGAAGCACCCGGAGGCGGTGGTGCAGATCGTGGACGGGCACTGCACGGGCTGCGGCATGGGCTTGAGCAAAAGCCTCGTCAACGAAATCCTTCACGGCGACGAGTTGCACCGCTGCTTGAACTGTACGCGCTACCTTTACTGTCCGTCCGAGATCGTCGCCCGCGAGCGGACCAACCGGGTCTACGGCGAAGCCCGGCAGATCGGCATCGCCCGGTTCTCCGCTCCAGCGTTGATGCTGGCCTCGCTTGGGGGAACCACCCCCGAAGAGGTGCTCGGCGAATTATGCCAACGCATGCAAAAAGAGGCGTTTGTAGAGGACGGCAACCAGCTCCTCGAACTCGCCATGCAGCGCGAAGCCATCATTAGCACGGGCGTTGACAACGGCATGGCCTTCCCGCACGTCCGCGGCGTCGAGGGTGGCGGCCTGACGATTGCGCTGGGCATCCATAAGAAGGGGATCCACTTCGGCGGGCCCGGCAGAACGCTCACACGCATCTTCTTCTTCATGGTGATCCCCACCGCCACGAGCGCCTTTTATCTCAAGCTCATCGCCGGGCTCTCGCAGACCTTCCGCGAAAATACGGCCCGCGAGCGGCTGCTCGCCGCGGCCGGCGACAAGGAGCTTTGGGAAGTCCTGATCCGCGAAACGAGGAAGAGCATCAAGTAGCCGCCGGACGCCCGGCACCGCGCCCGCGCGGTGCTGGACAAGCCTTCCCCGGGTTGATAAATTTTCGCCGTTCAAGAGGAGGAAACCATGAAGGTCATCGTCGATTTAACCGTGGTTCCAATCGGGGTGGGCGTGTCGCTCTCGAAATATGTCGCCGCCTGCGAGGATATCCTCAAGCAGACCGGACTCAAGACCTCCCTGCATCCGAACGGCACCGCCATCGAAGGCGAGTGGGATGCCGTGATGGCCGCCATCAAGGCCTGCCACGAACGCGTCCACGCCATGGGCGCGCCGCGCATCCACACCGACCTCAAGATCGGCACCCGCAACGACCGGGAACAGTCGCTTGAAGACAAGATCGACAGCGTGGTGGCCAAGCAACGGAAGTAATGGCCGCAAGAGAACGCAGGGAAACGCAAAAGCGATGCGGGGTTTCCTGTGTGTTCTCTGCGCTCTCTTGCGGCTAATCCCGCCCGTCTTCGGAAAGGAGCCATCCATGGACGCCGACCGCGAAGCAATGATGCGAGTGCTGCGCCTCCACAAGATCCAGGACGAGCGCGTGCTCGCCGCCATGGCCACCGTGCGCCGCCATCTCTATATTCCGGAAGAACTCCGCGGCCGTGCCGATGCCTACGGCGACCACCC
>JAIPJC010000155.1 GCA_021734345.1 Kiritimatiellales bacterium
CAGCGAGGCCTACCGGCTGTATCATTAATCTGACGTCTTCAGAAAAATGATCAACCTCGCTCCGCTCCACTGTGGGTGGCAACTTGTGGGTAATGATCAGTTCAAGGGAAGGGCGATCTTCGGGCTCCCGTCGCGTGTGTCAACCAAGTGCGCACATCGTAGAAGTACCGGTCGATTTAGTCGTGCATTATTCAGCCTAAAACATGGATTAAGCATCCGTTCTTGGTACCGCGCGAATTGCACCCGTTTGCATGGACGACGACCGCATGGGGATATAAATCCTCCATGATGGAAATATACAAATTATGAATAATAAATCCACTCCTTTTAAATCATGGACTCACGTACCTTGCTTCCATTATTCAAAGTAGCTATCCCAACGGAGACAACGTTATGAAACATCCTATCGAATCCTACGAGAACGCAATGGACCTCTTATCTGATCCCGCGCAGTTGAAGATTAAAGCCGATGCCGATGGCTATCTGTTTTTCAAGGGTCTTCTTCCGCCGGCATCCTTGCTTGAAGTTCGGCGGCAAATCCTGGAAATCCTGGATCGCCACGGCCTGCTGGAGAAGCAGGCCGAGATTTTGGACGGAAGAATGGATTTGAGTAAAATCGCCCAATGCGTACCTTTTGAGGGATGCACGTTGGACGTGTACAAAGCCGTTCAGCGCCTTGAGTCGTTCCAGCGACTCTCGCATCATCCGGACTTGATCCGGGTTTACCAGGCCCTGTTCGGCACCGAGGTGCTGCCCCATCCCCGGAACATTGCCCGCGTGCTGTTTCCCGGTCCGCAGGGGCGAGCGACCCCGCCTCATCAAGATTACATCCATATTCAGGGAACGCAGCAAACCTGGACCGCATGGTTCCCGCTGGGTAATTGCCCGGTCGAACTAGGAGGGCTGTCCGTGCTGAAGGAATCGCACCGGGAAGGGATTTTTGCCGTAAGAGGTGCCGAAGGAGCGGGCGGCTTGGAAACCATCTTGTGCGATAAAGGAAACCATTGGTTGAAGGCCGATTTCGAGGTGGGTGATGTGCTCACTTTTACCAGCACTACCGTGCATCGCGGGTTGCCTAACCAAATGGGAAATCTTGTTCGAATCTCCTGCGATTTTCGCTATCAACCGCTGCAAGAGCCCATCGAAAAACAATCGCTCCTGCCCCACGGCCAAGTGCTGACGTGGGAGGAAATCTATAAAGACTGGAAACGCGCGGACCTGCAATATTATTGGGAAAATAAACCCTTGGAGATATCGCCGTGGGACGAATCCATCCGCTGGCAAAAAGAACGGATTTGCTGATCAACAAACCATAGAGGAAATATTATGCATTCAAGAGAACGCGTGCTTACTTCGATTAATTCCCAGGAACCGGACCGAGTGCCGGTTAACTATATTGCCAATCCAGGAATTGATCGGCGACTGAAAGATCATTTTGGACTGGCTGCGGACGACAGGGTTGGTCTTCGGCGCGCTCTTCGGGTTGACTTTTATCATGACTTCCCTAGCTACATTGGACCGCGCATTCATCCGGAACTAGCAGGGCGGCATGTGGATGAGTGGGGCGTGCACACACGCTGGGTGGAACACGGAAGTGGTGGTTACTGGGATTTCTGCGACTTCCCTTTAGCGGATTTGGAAGGAGAGGCTCTAGCCCGGTACAGACTGCCGGATCCGGATGATTATGATTACGACTCCATGGTAGGACGGTTGAGGAAAAATGATGATTTCTGCCGGATTACCGGCAGTGCCGGTATTGCTGATATTATTAACCATACGGGCCGGATGCGCGGGATGGAACAGGTGTTATGCGACATGGCCTTGGAAAACGAGGATTATTTCACCATGGTGGATCGTTACGTTGACCAGCAGCTAGCGGTTTGCGAGCGGTTGCTGACCAAGGCGAAAGGATTGATCGACCTCTTCTGGATGGGTGAAGACCTTGGAACCCAGATTGGACCCATAATCAGTCCGGCAATGTATAAGCAGATACTCCGCCCGCGGCATCTGAAATATGTTGATCTGGTGAAATCATTCGATGTGCCGGTAATGATGCATTCCTGCGGATCAAGCAGCTGGGCATTTGAGGATTTTATTGAAATAGGCATCGACGTGGTCGATACGCTTCAACCAGAAGCGGCCCATATGGATCCGGCCTGGTTAAAGAAAAACTTCGGTGGACGGCTGGCTTTTCATGGCTGCATCTCTACTGCCGGGCCGGTGTCGTTTGGTACGACCGACGATGTGGAAAAGGATTGTCGTGAGAAGCTGGAAATCATGATGCCGGGCGGAGGTTATATGTACGCGCCGACCCACGCTTTGCAGGATAACTCCCCCACTGAAAACGTACTTAAAATGTATGAAGTTGTACAAACCTGTGGCGTCTATTAATGCCGGTCTCGTGACCACACGGGAGGACTCGACCCGGTATACCCTGGAAATGGGACTTGAATGGCACCGCTACATGGCCGGGGCAACTGTCGCGGCGGTTGCCTTTCGGGGTCATGACCATACAAAAAAGCCCCCGTAAAATCTACGGGGGCAAGACTTCTGAACGCGGGATTAGATGAACAGGCGGCGCAACGTCAACAGCCCTGCGCAAGTCAGCCCAATCAGCGAAAAGCTCGCCGGTTCGGGAATGACTTCGATCTTCAAGTTGTCATAGGTCGCCGTTTCCGCAGCCGTCGAGAACACATACCCAAGTCCGACTGTGTTGAACTGGAAGTTTTGAAGCACATTCGCGCCGGTTGCTGTAGTTGATCCGAACGCCGTGCCTCCCAGACTGCCGGAAAAGACCAGATCGCTGCCCGAACGTGTGACTTCCCATACCCATGTGATCGAAGTTGTCCCGACCGATACGCTGTTGTCCAGCGCCATATCGCCGACCAATGCGGTCGCGCTGTTGAAGAAGTTCAAGGTTCCTGCACCCGGATTAACCCACGACACACGGGGATCCGCTGCATTCCCGCCGGAAGGAGCCGTACAGGAATATCCAGTAAGCGGAACCAGAACCGACGTGGAATTCACCGTTATGAGCGGACTGGCCGATCCGGAGATTCCGGGCGTCGCTCAACGCGTCCGTGGTGGAAATATCAACCGTCATCCGGAGCGTCTCGCCATCCTGCAACGTGACGGCATCGAACGATAAATTGGTCGCGTTAGGCTGGGTGTTGGCCTGAGGATTGATATTCACTGCCCCACCTGTAAAAGCAATGGAAGTTAGCGGGTTCGCACGCTTCACCCAGCTGCCCTGCCCGGCATCAAAGTTTTCATCCACAATCACCGATGCATTGGCCGTCGCTCCGACCAATGCCACCAAACATGGTTAAGATTCCTTGTTCCAACTTCTAGCGGACATGCTAGCACCCTGTGAGTCGCAGAGATTGAAGATATAAACCAGAAATTTTAAATAATCAACCAGTCGTCCATTTGGGAACCATCCCGCAGAAATCCTAGTTTCCTAAACGGGAAGCGTAGATCCGGACAAAGCAAGCCGGAGATCCCCCGCTTCCCGTGGCCAAGACTACCTCCCGAAGCTCCGCGTCGCCCAAATCCTGATAGGGTGTGTCTGGAGTGGTCAGGATTGCCCAGCCGTCCTGGATAGCCAGATTGGTCGAGGCCTGGAGCCCCACGCCAACGAAGGGATCGGCCAGCGCCTGTCTCGAGGCCCGGAAACGGGCTTTGATCGTCCCCGGCTCGACCACAATGGAAAGCAGTTGAAGATGCTGATCCGGTTGCCGCGGATCGAGTGCCAATGCATATTCGAGCAGATTCGGAATATGATCGCTGTCCGGATCCGCCAGATCCCCCCACAAGGCACTTTCCAACGCAGGGTTGCCGAGCTCCCCCCCGGTAAAATGGCCATCCCGCCAGACTAGGTATTCCTGCCCGACCGTAATTTTGAATGAAAGGTCGGCATGGTTCCCGGCCGAATCCTGTGCTCGAACCGTGATCGTTGATGTGCCCGCCATATTTGAAAAAAGAATCCGCAGAACCCGGTTGCTGATAATGGCGCTGCCCACCACATTCGTATCGGATATTCCTTCGATCGAAAAAGATAGGGCGTCGGCTCCGTCCTCGACATCCTTGAAAGCCGTCGTCAGGTCGATCTCCAGCAAACTTTGATTGGTTCGTACATTTTGAGCCGGAATCCCAACCGGCACTGGAGTGCTGTCCGCACCGGTGGATGTGTTGAACCCGTATGCATCCGTTCTAAAGGGTTCGGCGGGCAGTCCGGCGTCATTGAAAAGGTTGCAGCGCGGATAGCTGTCCCAGGCATAGCGGATGGCCACGGGTTCCGGCACGTCGGCAACATTGGCAATGCGCACCTGATTGGCGCCTATGATCTCCGCATCCGTCGCCCAATAAAATACGTGGTCGGAACCGCACAACGCAAAACCGGCCAACTCATCGGCAGAAACCGAAACGGGAGGTTTGCCTTGGGCTATTTCATCCGCATCCGGTTGCGCATCGACCGCCTGCGTTTGCAAGCCATCCGCCACATGGTCGAACGCAAGAACGGCTTCAGACCCGTTTATCTGGATATCAAGCAAGGTCGGCCCACGGGATATCGTCGGAATGCCATACGAATGTTCCAGAGCCAGGCGCGCCAACCGCTCTCCGACCCGATCCTTGAACGGAGGATGGATATCGCCTTGCAGCCCGCTGTCGATGATGCAAGCCATGTACGTGTTGGTTGTCGAAAGACACTCCGCTTGCGAACCGCGCATCCAGTCCCACAACCGGTCCTTCGGCACCTTGAAATAGGCGTAATACGGGGCGAGCTGAACGTAGTAGAACGGCAGTTCAGGGTTGTTCCATTGCGCCCGCCAGGACTGTACCAGGGTTTCAAACACCAGCGGATACTGCCCTATGCGATCAATCGTATCGGCGCTCGTTTCCCCCTGGTACCAGAGAACGCCTTTGACGGCATAGTCCTGTAGCGGAGCGATCATCCCGTTATACCAGGTCGATGCCGGCTTATCCACACGAGGAATCAAGGCTTCCCCCATGCCAGCCAACGCTTCCGGGGAAATCCATTGTTCCGCCGCAGTGGCACCTTTGCACACCTTGATAAAGCCCAAAGGAACGTGGTGGCCGTTCGCTTCGAGCGCGGCCTTGAGTTCGCGTGCAAAAAAATAGCCGACGGCGGACATGTCGGCCAACTGGCCACCCTGCCACCGGGTCCACGGCAAGTCCATTGCGACATCGCTTGCCGGCCCGGCGGCAAGTTCAATCTGTTTAATCAACGCAAAACGGACATCGTCAAAGTTATCGCCGGAATTCGGGAACGCCGGGTAGTAGCCAGGAAAATTTGCAGACTGGGTTCCAACGGATTGTTCCATGTTGGACTGCCCCGTCAAAAGCCAGACGTCTCCGAAATAGACATTGGTCAACGTCATCGATGAACTGTGCGTGCCGGACACCGTCAACGCAAACGGCCCTCCGGCCGGCTCGGAATCAAGTTCGACGCGCCACGCCCCGGAACTGTCCGCGACAGCCGTTTTTGATTGGTCTTTAACGCTCACCGTCAAGGTTTCCAACGGCTCGCCGACGCCCCAGACCGCCACGGACTGGTCCCGCTGCAAAACGCATCCGCTGGAAAACAGCGCCGCAAGCCGGACGGGGGCGTTGGAAACCACGGCGACATCCGAAACCTCCAGCCGCACGTTGTCATAGGTCGCGACCTCCCCCATGGAGTACGCATACCCAAGCCCGACGGTGTTGAACTGGAAGTTGCTGATCACATTCGCTCCGCTTGCCACAACCGTTGATCCGAACGCCGTGCCTCCCAGACTGCCGGAAAAGATCAGATCACTACCCGACCGAGTAACTGCCCACACCCATGTGACCGGGTTCGTCCCGACCGACACGCTGTTATCCAGCGCCATGTCGCCGATCAATGCGGTCGAACTGTTGAAGAAGTTCAAGGCTCCTGCACCCGAATTAACCCACGACACGCGGGGATCCGTTGCATTTCCACCAGAAGGAGCCGAGCAGGAATATCCAGTCAGCGGCACCGTAATCGTCGTGGAATTCCCCGTTATAAGCGGATTGGCCGACCCCAAACCGATCCGGAGATTCCGGGCATCTGTCAACGTATCCGTGGTGGAAACATCAACCGTCATCCGGAGAGTCGCACCATCCTGCAATGTGACGGTCGAGAAAGATAAATAGGCGGCTCCCGGCTGGCCGTTTGTCGGATGTGGACTGACTTTGACCGCCGCGTCGGCAAAAACAACCGTGCCTACTAGTGCCGCGCGAGTCGCCCAACTTCCTTGCCCGGCATCCAGGTTATCATTGACCAGAACGGTCCAACTGGAAGGCTCTGCGGTCAATGCCGCATATTGATCCGCGTAGCGTTGGCCGATAATGATTTGCGAGTCGGTATTGTAATGCATGTTGTCGCCGATATGTCCGGTCACATCCCGGGCATCGACGCAGGCGGTATTCAACTCGCGCTCCGGCAGTGTCAACAAGCTGTTGTTGATTTCGGCAACGTACGGATAGTTGTTCGAATTGATGAAGGTTCCGATCGTGCAGGCGATGAACGGCAGTTCCGGCTCATTCAAATCCGCCCGGAGACTCTGAACCAACGTCGAGAGCTTGCTTTCGTAGGCGGCGTATCTGGCCTCGATCGCGTCGGACTCCCCTTGCAGCCAGAGCACCCCTTTGATCCGCGCCTTGCCGGGCGGCGCATCGGCCAGCGCCTTCTGCGCACGGAAGATGGCGTTGGTATAGAAGGGCTGGCCCGGCTGCCAAAGGTTGATCCATGATCCGCCGACCGCGCAGGGAACCAGCGCAACCATCACCCCGTTGGTTCGGCTTAAAACACCCCGCGCAAAATCCAGCCCCGGCCCGACGCCGGCATTGTCCGACCCGTCGATCAAATCCGGCACCCCCGCCTTGTGGAGCGGGTGCAGAGCCACATACCACTGGTTGTCCGCCATGTTCATGTTTGCGATCAGCGGATTTTCGGTTTGAACCGCAGGAATTATTCCGCGGCCTTTCATGTTGGACTGGCCCATCAACAAGAAAACATCGACCCGGTCGATCCCTTCCGGCAGGACAGACAGGTCGACCGGAGTCGCAGCCCGCGCAAGACCCAT
>JAIPJC010000156.1 GCA_021734345.1 Kiritimatiellales bacterium
TGAAATACTGGCCGAAAACCATGCCATGATGGAACGGTTGGTCGGTTGGTACCGCGCCCAATCGGTACACGGCCTGATTCCAAAAATCGGAGGTTTTGGCGATTGGCTCCAGCCATATAGCGAGACAAAGAAAGGCGATACGCCGTTCCCGTTGCTGGGAACCGCCTACTACGCCCATAGTGTGGAGATTCTGTCCGATTCTTCGCGCGTGCTTGGAAAGACCGCCGAAGCCGATGCCTGCGCCGCCGAAGCCGAAGCCATCAAAAAGGCGTTTACGGAATATTATTTCGACGCCGATGGGAAGCTGAAAAACGCTCCTGAAACGCAGACCGCCTACCTGATTTCGATAGGCTTCAACCTGATTCCGGCCGAACTGCAGAAAAAGGCTTCCGGACATTTGGCCAAACTGGTCGAGGAGGCCGATGGCCATCTGCGCACCGGCTTTCTTGGGACACCATTCATCGCGCAAGTGCTCGATCGGACGGGGCATGCCGATTGTGCATTCGACATCCTCTTCAAGGAAACATATCCATCGTGGTTCTATTCGATCAACCAAGGAGCGACTACCATGTGGGAGCGCTGGAACAGCTACAGCCACACCGACGGCTTCGGCGATGTCGGCATGAACTCCTTCAACCACTATGCCTATGGCGCGATCGGCCAATGGATGTACGAACGTGTCGCGGGGCTCGCCCCCGATCCGGCACAGCCCGGCTACAAGCACTTCTTCGTCCGCCCGCTCATCGGCGGCCCGCTCACCTCGGCACGCGCGGAACTGGAAACCCCCTATGGAAAGGCTGCCAGTGGCTGGAAGATGGACGGGAACAAGCTGGCCATGGAAGTCGTCGTTCCTCCCAACACCACTGCAACCATCGAATTCCCAAATGGAAGGAAACCGGAAACGGTTTCCGCAGGTACGCACCGCTTTGATCTAGACATGAAGTAAAGGAGAGCATCATGGCAGAAGAAAAACAGGAAAAGCATGGCGAGTTCGAGCGCGAGCCCGTTCCCGCATCGAAGACGCGCGGGCTTAAGGCCTTCGTGGGCATGTATGCCGGCGAGCATTGCGCCGGAACGGAACTGATGATCGGTCCGTTGTTCGTGGCTGCGGGCGTCAGCGCGTACGATGTGATATTCGGCCTGCTGCTCGGCAACCTGCTGGCGGTGTTCAGCTGGATGTTCCTCTGCGCGCCGATCGCCGTGCGCACGCGGTTGACGCTCTACTACCAGCTCGAAAAAATCTGCGGCCGCAACCTCGTCACGCTCTACAACCTCGCCAACGGCGTGATGTTCTGCTTTCTCGCCGGCTCGATGATCACCGTCTCGGCGACGGCGCTCGGCGTCTGGTTCCATTTCCCGATGCCCGGATTGAACGACCTTTATCCCAACAGCATGGGGTGGGTGTTGGCGGTGCTCGGTGTCGGAGCCATCATCACGGTGGTGGCGGCCTTGGGCTACGACATGGTCTCGAAGGTGGCCAACATCGCTGCGCCGTGGATGGTGCTGGTGTTCCTGGGCTTCGGCATCATCGGCCTGCGCCAATTCATCGAAGTCACCGGTGCGGAAGTGAATTCGCTCTCCAGTCTTTGGCATCTCTGCACAACCTCGATCTGGAAGGGCGGCGATCCGCTGCCGGGGCAGATCAAGTTTACCTTCTGGCACGTCACATTCTTTGCATGGTTCTGCAACATGGCGATGCATGTCGGCATGTCCGACCTGTCCGTCTTCCGCTTCGCCAAGAAATCATGGCACGGCATCGCCTCCGGTGCGGGCATGTATGTCGGCCACTTCATGGCGTGGCTGGCGGCATCGATTCTCTATGCGCTGCAACTGCATCTCGATCCGTCCAACACCGACGTGCTGCCGGGGCCGCTGGCCTACCGCGCCGCCGGCGTAACGGGTCTCATTTGCGTGATTGTCGCCGGATGGACGACCGCCAATCCGACCATCTACCGCGCCGGCCTCGCGTTCCAGGCGATCATGCCGAAGAAGTCGCGCTTTGCCGTGACGATCGGAACCGGCCTGCTGGCCACGCTGGCTGGCATGTTCCCGGCCATCGCCATGCGCCTACTCGGTTTCGTGGCGCTCTACGGCTTGATCCTGATGCCAATGGGCGCGGTGATCTTTACCGACTTCTGGATTTTCCCGAAGCTTGGACTCAAGCAATACTATGCCGAGCACCGCAGCCTCAAGATCAACTGGGCGGCCGCGGCGGCGTGGTTGGTCACGCTGGCGATCTGCGTGGCGCTGGTTAAATCCGGCAAGCCGCAATTCCAACTCTACTTCGTAGCGCTGCCGGGCTGGTTCATCGCCTCGGCGCTTTACATCGCATTGAGCAAGCTTCAGCAGAAGGGGGAAACAGCATGAGAAAACTAATGGAAACCATCTCGTATCTTTCACTCGTTGCGATTGTGGTGATACCGTCGCTGTTCTACGCGGAAAAAATCTCGTTGGATATGAACAAGACGCTGTTGATCGTGGCAACCGTTGTCTGGTTCGCCAGCGCGCTCTGCTGGATGGGGCGCGAAAAGGAATCTTGAAACCCAATACGCAGTACGCAATACGGAGTACCTCATGAAATACGAATACATGCATCCGCGCGATGAACTCGCGTTGACGCTGGAGCGGATCTACAACTACAAGATGACGACGACGTCTGGCGGCAACCTGTCGATCAAGGACGACAACGGCGATATCTGGATCACACCCGCGCGGGTCGACAAGGGCGAGCTGGTGCCCAGCGATATCGTCTGTGTTCGCAGGGACGGAACCATCGAGGGCCGCCATCCGCCATCGTCCGAGTTCCCGTTCCACAAGGCGATCTATGAAGTCCGTTCGGACATCCGTTCGGTGGTGCATGCGCATCCGATGGCGCTGGTGGCCTTCAGCTGCGCGCACAAGGTGCCGGAAACGAAGGCGTTCCCGACGGCGTGGAATTCCAATGGCAAGGTTGGATTTGCTCCCTACGGAGTCCCGGGCAGCGACGACCTCGGCACAAAGATTGCCACCGAGTTCCAGAAGGGCTACGACAGCGTTATACTCGAAAACCACGGCGTTTGCTGCGGCGGGCAGAATCTACAGGACGCCTTCGGCCGGTTCGAATCGCTTGAGCTTTGTGCCAAGGCGTTGATCAAGGCCGCCATGATCGGCACGCCGCAATTCCTGTCGGAAGAGCAAATCCAGATGCAGCAGAAAAGCTACTACAAACTGGAAGCGTTCGAGTACGACACGGACATGATGACCATCAAGGAGAAGGAGCTACGTTGCGAACTCGCGCGGTTTGTCCGCCGCGGCTATCGCCAGCGCCTGCTGACGGGTGCCACCGGCACCTTCTCCGCGCGGATCGACGAGCATTCGTTCCTGATTACGCCGTATCCGCTCGACCGCCACACGATCGAGCCGGAGGATCTGGTGATGATCCGCAAGAACAAGAAGCAGATCGGCAAAAAGCCGAGTCGAGGCTTGCATGCCCACCGTGCGATCTACGAAGCCAATCCCGAGGTGAACTGCATCGTCAACGCGCTACCGGTCAATGCGCTGTCGTTCAGCATCTGCAACAAGAAGGTGGACACCTACACCATTCCGGAAAGCTATGTCTTTGTCGGCGATGTGAACCTGCTGCCCTTTGAATCGGCCTTCAACGATTTCGACGTGTTGACCAAGGCCCTGACGCTGAAGAATCCGGCGGCGGTGCTGGAAAACAACGGTGTGATGGTGGTGGGCAAGGATATCCTTTTGGCCTTCGACAAGCTCGAAGTGCTCGAGTGTTCGGCGGAAGCGATCATCGACAGCCAGCCGATCGGCGGCCACGTCCCGATGTCGCAGGAAACTATTGACGAACTATGCGAGGCCTTTGACCTATGATCAGAAATGCATTTAAAATGAAGCTCAAGCCCGGCTGTGTCGAGGAGTACAAAAAACGCCACGACGAAATCTGGCCCGAACTGGCGCAGGTGCACACCGATGCCGGGATCTTCGACTACTCGATCTATTTCGACGAAGAATCGCTGATGCTGTTTGCCTTCCAGAAGTTGACCGACGACAACACGGCGGACAATCTCAGGAATTTGGAAGTTGTACGGAAGTGGTGGGATTATATGCAGGACCTGATGGAGACGCATCCGGACGGCATGCCCGTGTTCCAACCGCTTCGTGAAGTGTTTCACATGGACTAAGTAGGATGGAACTCCAGTTCCGTCCTTGTCGTTGACAGGACCGATTATTTTGCAGACGCGGGACGAGGCTGGAGCCTCATCCTACGTTTTAACAAGGAGAAATAAATGAATGATTTGAAGACGATTGTAGAACTCTCGCACGAATTCGGAACCGTGGATTATGTGAAGGGCGGCGGCGGCAACACCTCCGTTAAAAACGAAACCACGCTGTGGGTGAAACCATCCGGCACCACGCTAGGCGGACTGACCGAAAAAACCTTCGTGGCGATGAATCGCGCCAAAATCAATGAACTGTATGGGATCGAAACACCAGCCGAGCCGGCGGCCCGCGAGGAACTGGTCAAGAACCTGATGGCCGCCGCCGTCGAAAACTCCGCAGGACGGCCGTCGGTGGAAGCGCCGCTGCACAATGTATTCGATGCAAAGTTTGTGGTGCACACCCATCCGGCGCTCGTAAACGGATTGACCTGCGCGAAGGGCGGCGAAGCCGCCTGCAAGCGGTTGTTCCCCGATTCCCTGTGGGTGGAATACATCGATCCGGGCTATACGCTCTGCATGGAGGTGCGCGAGTGCATCGAACAATACAAGGCCAGCCACGGGCATGAGCCAGCCATTCTGGTGCTGAAAAACCACGGCATCTTTATCTCGGCCAACACGCCGGATGAGATCCGCGCCTTGTACGCACGAGTCATGGATGCCTTGAAGGCGGAGTATGCAAAGGCGGGAGTTTCCCAGACCTTGGAGATTGCCGATGAACTGGAATCGCCGGAGACCAAAGCACAGATCAAGGCCTTGCTGGGTGACGATGCGGCCTTTGTTGTTTCCAGCGGGATTTTCGCCTATGCGCCGGGTCCGATCACGCCCGACCACCTTGTCTATTCCAAGGCATTTCCCTTCGCCGCCCCGTTGACAGCGGAAGCGGTTGCGAAATACAAGGCGGAACGCGGCTATGCGCCTAAAGTAGTGGTGGCAGGCGACCGCGTCTACGGAATCGGCACTTCGCAAAAGAATGCCGACCTCGCATTGGAGCTGGCGCAGGACGGTGCCATGGTTCTGCAAATGGCCGAGGCCTTTGGCGGAATTGAATATATGACCGATCCGGCACGCGAATTCATCGAAAATTGGGAAGTGGAATCCTACCGCCAAAAGCAGATGTAGCGGGTGGTTCGCCGGCCTCTCGACGGGCGCGTAGGCGCTATTTAACCGGCACACGGATATTTCTTTAAATTCGGTTGACGGAGGGAGGCGTATCCGTATAATTCGCGCTTCAAATTTACTACGGCGGGATAGCTCAGTTGGTAGAGCAGCGGATTGAAAATTCGCGTGTCCCCAGTTCAAGTCTGGGTCTCGCCACCACCTTAAACCCCTTGCTCATAACGAGTATGGGGTTTTTTTATTTCTCGGGAGGGTAGGGCTCGCTCTCCGAGCGTGCCGCCCGTATGCCATGCAATCCTGATAAGCCACCGAGCCCATCCTGCGTGCGGACAGCTCGGAGAGCTATCCCTACCCGTACCGGACAACCTTTTTCCGCAACCTGGGCCGATCCTTTGGGACCGAGCCTTTTATGCGTGTATCCAATGCATCCAAAGGGCTGTAAGGACGAAGATCCCCAGAACGATGCGGTAGTAGCCGAAGAACTTGAAGTCATGGCGCTGGATATAGTGCATAAGGAAGGCAATGGAGGCGTATGCCACAAGGAACGACATGGCGAATCCCACGGCGAGCGGCCCCCATTCGATGGATGAGAAGTGCGGCGCAGCCTTGAGCAAGGCGTAGGCGGATGCCGCGCCCATGGTGACGATGGCGAGGAAGAAGGAATATTCCGCCGCGGCCTTGCGTGAAGCACCCAGCATCAGCGCCCCGAGGATTGTCGCCGCCGATCGCGAAGTGCCGGGAAGCATGGCTAGGCATTGGACGAAACCGATGGCCAGGACAAACCGGTAGGTGAGATCCGCCACCCGCTCGAAACGGATCGTATGCTGCCGCCGTTCGATGAGAATAAGCAGGATGCCTCCGATGATGAGGGCACTCGCCACCACACCGGGATGCATGAGGTGTTCCTCGATCATGTCGCCCAGCAGCAGGCCAATGCCAATGGCGGGCAATACACCGACGATCACCTTTAACCACAACTGCCACACTTCGCGCCGGGCTTCAGGCGTTGGGGCTGCCCACGGCGCCAGTCGGCGATAGAAATACATCACCACGGCGAGGATCGCTCCCAGTTGCACGATGATATTGAACAGATCCGAGAATTCTTTCGAGGGTAGTTTCAACCAGCATTCGGCCAGAATCAGGTGGCCGGTGCTGCTGATGGGGAGAAACTCGGTAAAGCCTTCAATGATGCCGAGGAGTAAAACGGTTATCCAAATGGTCATTCGGTCGGTTTCCTTATATGGATGGCCAGCTGCGGATTTCCCGCGCGATGCAGAGTTCGGATGAATGGTTTATTTTCGCCATGGGTCTCCAGCTTGGTGCAGTGAAAAACGGTGGGCAGATTGCCAGAGCCGGGATATGAAAACAATCCTATGAGGGAGGAAAGTGACCTGATCTCATAACACCGGCCTAGGTTGAGACCAGGTTGGTTGGTTCAATCGTAGTGGTAGAAGTATATTTACATTAACGCAAGGCAGTGACACAAGGGTCGCATTCTTTCATGATATTCCAGTAATTCATCGATCTGTGGTTTTAAATCAGGATTGAGTTTCATTAATCCTTCTTTTTTCGCAAGCGAAGTGATGAGCGGATATAGCTCCTGACATGAATCCGCTAGAGCATATTCGTTTTAATTTGACGCATACTATTATTCTGTCATGATTCATTCATGACAACGCGATCATACGGTGTACAGCTACGAGAAAGGATCGTGGCCGCCCGTGAGGACGGACACAGCGCCCGCGAGGTCG
>JAIPJC010000157.1 GCA_021734345.1 Kiritimatiellales bacterium
CGTTTCCGTTGATGAAAGTGACAGGTGCATTTTTCGGATCTTTGGCGTTGGTACTCATTGCCGGAAAATTCCTGCCGAAAACCAAACTATTCAATAGCCTGACGCTGGACGTGGTTTCGCCGGAACCCGCAACAGACACCAGCCTGATCGGTCTCGAAGGCGTCGCCCATTCCGACTTGCGGCCGGGCGGAACGGCCTTCTTCGGCGACCGCAAGCTCGATGTGGTAACGCATGGCGGCTATATCCGCCGCGACACGCCGGTCCGCATCGTGGAGGTGCATGGCAACCGGATCGTCGTCGAAGACATTGGGTGCAGCTAGCGCGATACAGGGAATTACTGATCGTCTAGAAAACCCATCTCCACCATCCAACGCTCGCAAAGCTTCGGCCAACCGGAGACCGGACGGGCGGACGGGCGCAGTCCGTAGCCATGGCCGCCCTTGGCGAAGAGATGCAATTCCACCGGGACTCCCTTTGCATCCAGTGCGACCGAATAGGCGAGGCTGCTACGATAGTAAGGGAGGTCGTCCTGCGCTTGAACGATGAATGCGGGCGGTGTTTTTTCATCGACCTTTATTTCATCCACCAGCACCACGCCACCCTCCTTGAAAAGATAGGCGGGATAAACCAGCACGGTAAAGTCGGGACGGTTGGCCGAATTGCTGCACGACGCCGTGAGATGCCCTCCGGCGGAAAAGCCCAGCATGCCGACGCGCTTGGGATCAATGTTCCATTCCGTGGCTTTTTCGCGCACCAGCTGTACCGACCGCTGGGCGTCCTGCAACGCCCCTGCGCGGTTTTTCGGGACGCGGTATTTGAGGATGGCCGCCGATACACCGATCGAGTTGAGCCATTCCGCCACCTCGGTTCCTTCCAGATCGTAGGCGAGAACCCCGTAGCCACCACCGGGGCAAACAATCACGATCGGATTCGGCGTTCCGTTGTCGGGTGCCGGGAAAAAGGAAAGCGACGGGACGCTTACGTTGTGTATCAGCAACACATTGTTGCCCGGCCCCGAAGTGGTGGTTTCAGGTTGATCCGCCCCCCTGCCAGGCATGTCGCCATTCCAGAGGGGCAGTTCGGTTGCGGTAGAGGTTGAAAGAATTCCCATAAGCAGTAGCAGTTCCCATTTCATGAACGCAGAAGCTAAGGCGGACATGGCCGCCCGTCAAGCGATTGTTGTTTGCGCACTGCTAGCAACCGCAGGTGGATTTCCCGCATCCGCCGCGACTCGTCTTCGCGAGATCGCGAATGGTCTTGTACGGAAAAAATCCGGTGTTATGGCCATCGGACCAGTCGACGGTGATCGCATAGTTTCCAATGATGCCAACCTTCTCCGCATGGATGTCCAACGGAATCGTCTTGGGGTCGAGCAACGGTGCGCGCGTCATTTCGTCAATACACATCGCGCAGCCGCAGGCACGGCGCAAGGCCGAATTGGAAACCGTCACGGATTCGCCCGTGTCCGTCCACGTGAGCGTAATGGTTTTGGCATCATGGTCGACGTGCGGACGCGTCGGCTTCTCCAGCGTTTTCTTGCCGAGGGCGCGGATGACGATATCGGTGGTTTCGTTGGCTATTTTTGTCCCGGCCAAGGCATCCAGCGAGCCACTCAAACTTCCTGTGATTGGAAGTTCCGCCAACGTCTCCAGCCCGAAGCGTTCTTCCAGCGTCTTGCCGCCGGCTTCGCCAAAAAGATGGTGCTTCTTGTCGCATTGATCGCAGATGAAATAGGCCATGTTTTCAATCACGCCCAGCACAGGCACGTTGACCTTGTCGAACATCATGATGCCCTTGCGCACGTCGGTAAGCGACAGCTGGTGCGGCGTGGTGACAATTAAAGCGGCATCGATCTGAACCGACTGGGAAATGGTCAGCTGGATATCGCCTGTTCCGGGCGGCATGTCGATGACGAGATAGTCCAGTTCGCCCCATGCGACGTTGTGCAGGAGTTGCTGCATGTATTGCGCAACCATTGGCCCGCGCAGCACGGCGGGACCGTCGCCCGCCAAAAACCCGAACGACATCAGCTTGAGGCCTTCGGCTTCGTTCGGAATAAATTGCTGTTCCGGCGTGGCGCGCACACCGGGATTGTGGAGATTGAACAACGTTGGAATCGATGGTCCGTAGATGTCGGCATCGAGCAATCCGACCGCCGCGCCACGCGCGGCCAGCGTGCGCGCCAGCAGCGCGGCGACCGTGGATTTGCCTACCCCACCCTTGCACGAGCTAACCGCCAGAATGAACTTCACATTCTTCAGCCCGGTTTCGCCGGAGGCCAGATTGCGCGACTCGCGTTGGCGGGCAGTCATGTTCACCAGCACCTTCTCAACTTCCGGAAGATCGCCAACGAGGTCGATGGCTTGCTTCTGGAAGACCGGGCTGAGCGGGCACGCCGGCGTAGTCAGCTCGATCGTGAACGAGACCGTTCCGCCATCGATGGCCATGTCCTGCACAAAACCCAGCGAGACAATGTCGCGATGGAAGTCGGGGTCGATGATTTTGCTCAATTCAGCCAGTATTATTTCTTCAGTAATCATATTTCCTCTCAATCAGTTTTAGTAGGGCAGAATGATTTCTAGGCAGAATAATTCCACCAGATAATTCTGCCTGCAAATGATTCTGCCTAAATCAGTCCCAATGCGAGAAGCGCGGCGGTGGACATTTTTTCGCGCGTCCATGGTGGATCGAACACCAGCTCGACATCTACATCGTTGACGCCTTCGGTCTCTTTGATTGCTTGGTAGATCGCCCCTGGAATCTGCTCGGCCTCTGGACAGTTGGGCGCGGTGAGCGTCATGCGGACATAAACGGTATTGTCTTCGTCGATGTCGAGATTGTAGATCAGCCCGAGGTCGTAGACATTGACCGGGATTTCAGGATCGAAGACCCGGCGCAGCGAACGAACCACCTTCAGGAACAGTTCGTTGTCGGTGTCTTTCAGCAGCTTGCGTTCTTTTTTCTTTTTGCCAAACATGGGTGTAATCCTTAATGCGTAATTATTCTGTGGAGATTTCGCCCTGGAGCTTTTTCAATGCGGCATCGAAGGTGTGCCATGCGAGCGTCGCGCACTTGACGCGCACGGGATATTCCTTCACGCCGGTGAGCACCTTCAGCTTGCCGAGCGGCACGTCGTCCGGATACGGAGCATCTTCCGTCAGCGCATGATGGAAGCTTTCAAACAGCGCATGGGCCTCGGCCTCGGTCTTCCCCTTGAGCGCAAGCGTCATCATCGAAGCCGAAGCGGTACAGATCGCACAGCCATGGCCGTCGAACGAAATATCGTCCACCACCCCGTCCTTCAAATTGAGATAGACATCGATCTGGTCGCCGCACAGCGGGTTGTTGCCGTGGGCAAAACCATCGGGGGTTTCCATCTTGCGGAAGTTCCTCGGATTCTTGTTATGGTCGAGGATGACCTCTTGGTAAAGATCGCGCATATTTTCCATTATGAAAACATCCCTATGGTTTTGCGGATGGCTTCGGACAGCACATCGATTTCTCCAAACGTATTGTACATGCCGAAGGAGGCCCGGGCCGTGGCCGGCACCTTGAAGCGTTCCATCACCGGCTGCGCGCAGTGGTGTCCGGTCCGGATCGCCACGCCTTCGGCGTCGAGCATCGTCCCGATATCGTGCGGATGAACGCAATCGAGCACAAACGAAACCAGCCCCGCCTTTTGTTCGGCCTCGCCGATGATCCGCAATCCATCGATCCGCTTGAGTTCCGACGTGGCATATTCGAGCAATCCATGTTCATGGGCGGCGATGGCACCGAGCCCGATCTTCTGTACATATTCGATCGCCGCGCCCAGCCCGATTGCGCCGGCGATGTTCGGGGTTCCCGCCTCGAATTTATATGGCAGCGCATTGTAGGTTGTGCCCTCGAAACTCACCGACAAAATCATGTCGCCGCCGCCTTGGTAAGGCGGCATGGCGTTGAGCAGTTTTTCCTTCCCGTACAGCACGCCGATACCCGTCGGCCCATAGATCTTGTGGCCGGAAAACGCGTAGAAGTCGCAATCGAGTTCCTGGACATCCAATGGGATGTGCGGGATGGCCTGCGCCCCGTCGACCAGCACGGGAATGCCTTGGGCATGCGCCATGTTGACGATTTTCTTGACCGGATTGACGGTGCCGAGCGCATTGGAAACATGCACCACCGAAACCAGTTTTGTCCGTTCATTCATCAACTCTGCAAAACGATCCATTTCCAGTTCGCCCGCATCGGAAATCGGAACCACTTTGAGCACCGCTCCGGTTTGTTCGCAGACGATCTGCCACGGAACGATATTGGAGTGGTGCTCCATGTGAGTGATCAGGATTTCATCGCCTATTTTCAGCAAAGGCCGCGCGTAGCTTTGCGCCACGAGATTGATCGATTCAGTCGTGCCGCTCGTGAACACGACTTCATGCACGCAGTCGGCCTTGATGAAGCCCCGCACGGAAGCCCGTGCGTTTTCATAGGCCCGGGTTGCATCCTGGCTGAGTTGGTGCACGCCGCGATGGATGTTGGAGTAGCCTGATTCGTAGAACTCCTTCACCGCATTGATCACCTGCACCGGATGCTGGCTCGACGCCGCGTTGTCGAGATACACCAACGGCTTGCCATGGATCTTTTTCCCAAGGATCGGGAAATCGTTCCGGATCGAAACCACATCATACTGCGCGGTATTGTTCATGCAGAAACCTTTTCAAGCCATTCATAAACCAATGCTTCGATGCGGGTCTTCACGGGCTTGCACTTGACTTCGTCGAGGACTTCGTTGGCAAAGGCGTAGGTCAGCATGGCCCGGCCACGGACGGGATCGATGCCGCGTGTTTGCAGATAGTAAAGCGCCACATCATCGAGCTGCCCGATGGTTGCGCCGTGCGTGCATTTCACGTCGTCGGCATAGATTTCCAGCTGCGGCAGGGAGTGGATTTTGGCGGCGCGGCTCAAGAGCAGGTTCTTGTTCGACTGGATGGCGTCGGTCTGCTGCGCATCCTGCTGGACGAGGATCCGTCCACAGAAAACCGCCCGCGCCTTTTGATCGAGGATGCCCTTGTAGAGTTCGTGGCTTTTGCATTTGGGCACGGCATGGTCCATGAACAGGTGCGTGTCGAAATGCTGCTTGCCGTTGAGCAGATACAGTCCGTTGCAGATGGCTTCGCCGCCTTCGCCGGTCAGTTTTCCACGAATATCGTTGCGGCCAAGTCCGGAGCCCAGCGCGATGGAATGGTTGCAGAAAACCGCGTTGGCCCCGAGTTGCGCTTCCAAGGTCTGGAAGTGGTAGGCGGTTTTGCTTTCGCGCTGGATCTTGTAGTGGTCGACAGAGGAATCATCCGCCGCGAAAATTTCCGTCACGGCATTGGTCCAGTAAGACCGATCGGATGGATCAGACCGACCGATGTATTCTTCGACGACGGCAACGCTTGAACCTTTTCCGCAGGAAATGAGATTCCGCAGGTGGAAAGCGGAGCCATCCGCATCGGCCAGATAGACCAGATGGATCGGCTCGGCCAGTTCAATGCCTTCGGTCAGTTCAATGAATGCCCCGTCGGAAAAGTAGGCCGTGTTGGCGGCGACAAAGGCGCTCTGTGCATCGGCTAAACGTCCAACCCGCGGATCGACCAGATCCATGATCGATCCCATGCAAACACCATGCGGCAGATTGTCGATGCAGGACTTTTCGCGCGACAGCTTTCCGTTCTCGAAAACCAGGACATGTTTCCCCAAAGGCTGGAAGTCGACGGATGCTGGCGCCCAGTCATTGGAAAACTCCCTTTCCGCCAATTCGGAAACATCGGTGAACCGCCAGAGTTCTTCCTTGGTAGTCGGGAAGCCGCGGGCCTTGAAGTCGGCGGCAGCATTTTTGCGTAGTTGCTTCAAATCCATGGTTACGGCCCTTCTTCGCCGGCCCAGAAGGCATAGCCGTCGTGTTCAAGTTCGAGCGCCAGCTCCTTGCCGCCGGATTTCACGATTTGACCGTGGATCATGACATGCACAAAATCCGGAACAATATAGTCGAGCAGGCGTTGGTAGTGGGTGATCACCAGAAAGCCGCGATCAGGACTACGCAGCGCGTTGACGCCATCGGAGACAATGCGCAGCGCGTCGATATCGAGTCCCGAGTCGGTTTCGTCGAGAATGCCGAGTTTCGGTTCGAGCATGGCCATCTGGAAGATTTCGTTGCGCTTCTTTTCGCCGCCGGAGAACCCGGAGTTTACGGCGCGTTCCAGCAGGTCGTCGCGGATCTTGACGATCTTTTTTTTCTCTTCGACGAGATCCAGGAAGTCCATCGCGTCGAGCTGTTCTTCGCCGCGGTATTTGCGCACGGCGTTGACGGCGGATTTGAGGAAGTACATGTTGCTGATACCGGGAATCTCTACCGGATACTGGAAGGCCAGGAACAGGCCGGCGCAGGCGCGTTCGTGGGCAGCCAGGTCGTCGAGGTTCTGCCCGTCGAAGTGGATTTCGCCCTGCGTCTTTTCATAGACTTCGTTGCCGGCGAGCACATTCGAAAGCGTACTCTTGCCAGACCCGTTCGGCCCCATGATCGCATGCACCTCGCCGGGATTGATGGTCAGGTTGATCCCTTTGAGGATTTTGTTTCCCGCCACGTTCGCGTGCAGGTCTTGTATGTCAAGTAGTGCCATTGTTTTCTCCAGTCTAAAAAAGTTAACCCACCGAGCCTTCGAGGCTGATGCCTAGCAGCTTCTGCGCCTCGACCGCAAACTCCATGGGCAGTTCGCGGAAGACCTGCTTGCAGAATCCGTTCACGATCAGGTTCACCGCTTCCTCGGTTTCGAGGCCGCGCTGGTTGCAGTAGAAGATTTGATCCTCGCCGATCTTGGTGGTGGTGGCTTCGTGTTCGACCTGCGCAGTTGGATTGTTGATGTCGATATATGGAAAGGTATGGGCACCGCAGCGATCGCCGATCAACATCGAGTCGCACTGGGAAAAGTTGCGGGCGTTTTCTGCCGTCTCCTGGATACGGACAAGGCCGCGATAGGTGTTCTGCGCCTTGCCCGCCGAGATGCCCTTGCTGACAATCGTGCTCTTGGTGTTCTTGCCGATGTGGATCATCTTCGTGCC
>JAIPJC010000158.1 GCA_021734345.1 Kiritimatiellales bacterium
CACCCGACCAGCGTGATCTACGAGAAAATTATCCACGACATGTATGGCGAACATGTCCACATGGTTCGGCACGACCAGGGGCACGGCGATCGGTGATTTTTTCCACGCGCTTCTCCAGCATAGTTTCCTGCAGCACGCGTTGCTGGCCGGGCTGCTGGCCAGCTTGGCGTGCGGCATCGTCGGCACCTACGTCGTCACGCGGCGGATCACCTATCTCGCGGGCGGGATCGCCCACTGCGTACTGGGAGGAATGGGCTTTGCGCGCTACATGCAGGTCGTGCACGGCTGGACCCACTTCGAACCTCTGCTCGGCGCGATCATCACCGCGCTGGCCGCCGCGTTCATCATCGGCTGGATCAACATCCACGCCAAGGAGCGGATCGATACCGTCATCAGCGCCTTCTGGGGCATGGGCATGGCGACCGGCATCCTGTTCATCTCCAAGACGCCGGGCTACGGCGAAGACATGATGGCCTACCTGTTCGGCAACATCCTGCTCGTCACCGAACGCGACTTGTTCATCATCGGCGGACTGGATGTTCTCATCGTCGCGATCTCGCTCCTGTTCCACAAGCAACTCGTGGCGGTATGCTACGACGAAGAGTTCGCCCGGCTACGCGGCATCAACGCCCAGTTCTTCTATTTCCTGATGCTGGCGCTCACGGCACTCACCGTTGTGCTGATGGTATCGGTCGTCGGCATCGTGATGGTGATTGTTTTGCTGACGCTCCCCGCAGCGCTCGCCGGGCGGTTCTGCCGCCGGATGGGATCGATGATGGCGCTGGCCGCCGGAATCTGCGCCCTGCTCACCACGGTGGGATTGGCGCTCAGCTACAAACCCGATCTGCCAGCCGGCGCGACCATCATCATCCTGACCGGTGTCGTCTATTTGATAACGGTCACCCTCAAACGACACTAGATTTTCAAATTTGAGAAGACCGGTACCCCGCCCTGCCACCCAACTTCTACAGAAACACGCGTAGAAGTTCCCAAGTTTATTCCAAGCATTGGAACTGGCATATACAATGCTTTAAATGGCAGAAATGAAATCCAAACACAAAATCCTCAGCCTGGTCGACATGGACATCGGACTCTTTGTCAACTACGAGCTAACGGCTGAATCGCTCACGACCAAACTTTTCCGCATCTTCACGCTAAACACCATTCCGCTGAACAAAGTCATGGATCTGCGCGAAGCCGCCTCTGAAGACATCACCCCGCTCAACCGGGTGAACTGGTTCAATTTTATGCCCACACAACGCAGCCTTTGCCCCGTCTACACCATGCAAGCGTCGGAAACATCGCCCCGTATCTTCATGCGGTTGGATCGCGGTTCGCATATCAGCCTGCAAAGTGCATTGGGCAAGCTCCATGCGTAAAATCCGCGGCGGGTCGCTGCTAAGCCCGGCATCCATGGGATCTCCGAATTCGTATGAACTGCGAGGGAACCACATCGTTGTCCGCCTGTTCGGTATTATCCCGCTTCAAATAATTCGGATGGAAGACGTCCACTATTTGCGCCTCGCCACGCGCGACGAAGTTTCCGCCGGTTATCTGATACTGAACTGGATGAATTTCCTACCGCGCCGCCGTTCCATGCTCCCGGTCTATGTCTTGCAAACCAAAAACGGCCGGCGGTTTTTCCTCCGTCTCGAAAACGGGGCGCATTTCCGGTTGCGCCAAGCCATCGGCCGCCAGTCGGAACGATCCGCCCCGCATCGCCATGCGGCCTAAAACCGTCTCAAATTCCCCTGTCTTGTAGAAAGGATTTGCGGACATATCTCCGCCAAGGTAGTTTCTCCGTCAATTACCCTTTGGAGATCCCTATGAAGAGCATTGCCCGTTTCGGCCTTTCCATCACCTTCGCCATCCTTTTCGTCCTGCCCCTGTCCGCCAAGGAGTTTCTGGCCTTGGAAACCCTGGTGCAGCAATCCGGCTCGGCAACCATCGCCCAGTATCCAGACGCCGACGATGTCCTGATCGACGACTTCATCCAAGTGGAGTACCAGCCCGACGGCACGGCGGAAACCTGGGACGACACCGCCATCAAGGTTCTCACCGAAAAGGGCAAGCGCGACAGCCAGATCTTGTCGCTCAGCTTCAACACCTCCTACGGCATCTCCGAATTCACCAAGGTGCAGGTCATCAAGCCCGACGGCACCGTGAACGAAATCGACATCGAGGCTCAAAGCAAGGTGATGGTCGATCCGAGCCAGATGGGAGCCAACATTTACAACCCAAACTCCAAGGTTCTGCAGCTCTCCGTCCCGGGGCTCGAAGTCGGCGACACCCTCCGCTGCATCGCCCACAAGTCGCAAACCAAGACCGTCATTCCCGACACATGGAGCGACTACCAGGTTTTTGAACAGACCAGCCCGATCGAACGCTCCACCTACCAGATCATTGCCCCGAAGGAACGCCCGCTCAAAAAGATCGCCCTCAAGGCCGAGATTCCCGGAACCGTCACCTTCAACGAACTGGCCAGCGAACAAAGCGACCAGATCGTCTATACTTGGAAAGTGAAGGATGTTCCCCGCATGTTCGAAGAACCCAACATGCCCGAAAGCTACACCGTCGTCCAGCGGCTGCTCGTCAGCACCATGGAAAAGTGGGAAGACCTTTCCAAGTGGTATTGGAAACTCTGCCAGCCGCGCCTCGAAGCCACCTCCCCCGAAATGGAGGCCAAGGCCAAGGAACTGGTGGCGGGTTGCACCAACACCCTCGCGAAGATCGACGCCATCTTCAACTTTGTATCGCAGGACATTCGCTACATGGGCATCACCACCGAAGAGGAAGCCCCGGGCTACGAACCGCACGACGTCAAGACCACCTTTGAAAACCGCTACGGCGTCTGCCGCGACAAGGCCGCCCTGCTCGCCGCCATGCTGCGGCTGGCGGACGTGGAAGCCTTTCCGGTCATCATCATGGCCGGACCGAAGAAGGACGAAGAAGTGCCCCAGCCCATGTTCAACCACGCCGTCACCGCCGCGATCGGCGACGACGGCGAATATGTGCTGATGGACTCCACCGACGAAAACACCAAGGACATTTTCCCCTCCTACCTCCAGAACATGAGCTACATCGTCGCCCGCCCCGAAGGCGATACCCTGCGCACCTCGCCCATCATTCCAGCGACCGAAAACCTGCTCAAGATCAGCTCCACCGGCACGCTGGACGACGCCGGAAAACTGACCGCGCAAAGCACACTGGCTTTCGAAGGCATCAACGACACCGTCTATCGCGGCTACTTCTCGAAGATCAAACCCGAGGAACGCAAGCGCTTCTTCGAGGGCCATCTCAAAAAATCGATGCCGACCGCCACGCTCCAAACCTTGGAAATCCTGCCAGCGGAACTGCGCGATACCACCCATCCGCTCACCATCAAGCTCGGCTATACCGCCGACAACCTGCTCGTCGAAGGCACCGCCAACAAACTGCTGAATCTTCCACGGCTTGGAAGCTCGCTCGGCTACGCCAACTTCCTGATTGGCCAAACCGGACTCGAAGAGCGCAAGTACCCGCTCTACACGCGCATGACCGCCGGCATCCAGGAAACCACCGAACTCGCCATCCCCGCCGATGCCGGCACGCTCAACATTCCGGACTACACGCAGATCGACAGCCCCCAACTGACATGGAACATGCAGATCGCGCAACGTGGCGCAACGTTGTTCGGCACAAACACCTTCCTGCTGAATACCGTCGAATTCAGTCCGGCGGAATACCTCGTGCTCAAGCAAAACCTCAAGGAGATCGAATACAACCTGCGCAAGAAAATCATCCTCGATGTTCCCGTGGCGGATAGCGAAGTCGACTCCGATGTACGCATCCTCGCGGCCAACTCCAAAATCGTCCTGTCCGATTCCAGCCATTGGACGGAAACCTCGCACACCAAACTCGAAATCCTGACCTACTCCGGCACCAAGAAAAACTCCGAGATCAAGTTCGCCTACAACCCCGCGTGGCAAACCATTGAATTGACCAAGGCCATCGTCACCCAGCCCGACGGCACCGTGAAGGAAATCAAGGCCGAGGAGATCAATGTGATGGACGCCGGATGGGTCGCCTCGGCCCCGCGCTATCCCGCCGAGAAAATCCTGGTCGCCAATCTGCCCGGCGTCGAAGTCGGCAGCGTGCTCGAATACGAGGTCGTATCCACCGTCAACGGCAAGCCGTTCTTCTCCACCACGCAAACCTTCAACGGCCACGAACCCATCGACCAAAAAACCGTCACGCTCACCGCGCCGGATGCTCTGCCGCTCGCCGTGCGCAACACCGGCGTTGCCGAAACCAAAACCGCCAGCGATGGCACCATCAGCTACACGTGGCAGGCCGAGCACCAACCCGCCGTCAAGAACGAGGAAGCCTTGCCCGCCTGGTGGATCTTCAACCCTGCCGTTTTCATTTCTTCCAGCGACTGGAAAACCTACGGCAACGACGTGCGCCAATACCTTTTGGCCGCCACCGAAGACCAAGCCGAAACCTTGGCCTTGGCCAGGCAGTTGATCTCCGGCATGCACGGCGATGCCGCCAAGGTCGTTGCCCTGCGCAACTGGGTCGCCATGAATCTGCGACAGGCCGGCCCCGCACTACCCAACCTACCGCTCACCGCCATCACGCAGGCCGACCAAACCCTGCACGAACGCTACGGCAACAATGCCGACCGCATGGTCGTGCTCTACACGCTCCTTAAAGCGGCGCATTTAAAACCGGAATTTGTCCTGTCCGGCGGCATTTCCCTCATCCCCGAAGCCAGCGAACCCCTGCTCTCCATTCCGGCGCGTTCCGCCTTCGACACGGTGCTGGTCAAAGTGGAGATCGACGGGAAACCCGTCTACCTCAATGGCGAATCGCAGTATGCCGAACTCGGAACCTCGCGCTACAACCACCGGCCTGAACTGGATCTGGCCAGCGGAAAAATCGGCACCATTGCCGTCGACCCCACCAACGACGACCGCTCCAACACCTTCTTCGAAATGAGCGTCGCCGCCAACGGTGAAACAGGATTGACCCAATCGTCCACCATGCAAGGATACGCCTTCGAAGACTTCCACCGCGCCTATGCCGAGATCACCCCCGAAAACCGGCGGCGGCACTACCTTGAAATGATCTCCGCCATTTCCCAATCCGCCAAGGCCGCCTCCGAACTCGTCACCGACTATACCCGCTATCCCGGCCGGATCGAGTTTTCCGCCACGGCCGACCGCTACGCCGTGCAGGATGGCGACTACCTCTATTTCACCATTCCCAACAGCCTCGACGGACTCTTGAAATACCGCTCCAACGAACGTACGCTGCCGCTGGCATGGGAAAACAACGTCGACACCCTGACCGAATGCAATATTGTCCTGCCCGACGGCTACGAACCGGCCATCCTGCCCCGCAACTTTTCATGGCAGGCACCGGTCGGCGCAGGACTCGTCGAGTTTGCGGTGGAGTACAGTCCACGCGCCAACGCCGTCCGGATCGTGCAGATGGCCGACCTTAAACCCGCGCTCATTCCAGCCGCCGACTTTCCCAACATCATCGAAGCCAGCCGCCGCCTCGCCCATCCCGACATGCGCACCATCCTGCTTAAGAAAAAAATGTAGGATGGGATTCCAATCCCGTCCTCCGGCGGGTCGAGGCTGGAGCCTCAACCTACGAAGAAACTATGAAACTACATTACCTCCAGCACGTACCGTTTGAAGGACTCGGCATGATCGAAGATTGGGCCAAAGCCCACGGCGCTGAAATCAGTTCGAGCCAACTTTTCAACGGAGATCCACTACCCGACCTTGGAAGTTTTGATTGGCTAGTGATCATGGGCGGCCCGATGGGCATCTACGACCACGACGAACATCCGTGGCTCATTGCTGAAAAGGCTTTCATCCGTTCCGCTATCGATTCAGGCAAGACCGTGCTCGGCATCTGCCTCGGTGCGCAGCTCATCGCCGACGTGCTCGGCGCAAAGGTCTACCCCGGCCCGCAGAAGGAAATCGGCTGGTTCCCCATCAAACGCGCGGCTGGCACGCCGGACCTGATCCCCGAAGAACTTACCGTCTTCCATTGGCACGGCGACACTTTCGATATTCCCGATGGTGCCATCCGCCTCGCATCGAGCGCAGCGTGCAAGAACCAGGGATTCATCTACGGCGACCGCGTTGTCGCGCTCCAGTTCCATCTCGAAACCACGGAAGAAAGCATGGAGGCGCTGATTGCCCATTGCAGCGACGAACTCGCAAATGTAGACGCGGCTTCCAGCCGCGTTGCGACGGATCAGCCGGAACCCTGCGTACGCAATGCGGCTGGAAGCCGCGTCTACATTCAAACAGCCGAAGAAATGCGCACCGGACTTCCAAACCTTTGGGAAATAAACGCGGTGATGAATAGGCTGCTTGCTGCCCTGAAAAGGACGACCTCTGTGTCGTCCTAACGGAAGAATGACCCCGCCGGCAGAGGATGGGACAGCGCCCGTCCCTCCGAATCCAGGCATCCGACACCGCACCGCGGTGTTTGCAGTATTGGCATCTACCTCATGCCGGGTGTCGACCTCGAAGAAGCTGATATGGTTGTGCGCTTTTAGGTTGGCATCATTTAATTTGAGGCAACTCGCCAAACATTTTGGAGATCATAAAACCCTTTACAAACCCCTTTACAAACCTCGACCACCTCCTTAAATTCGCGCACTTTCAATACGACCCAATCTTATAGGAAAGAAATAATAGCCAGCCTGCTGAAAAGCAAATTGGCCAGTACCAAACCCACAGGAGATTCGATGATGCATGGTCTAACATTCCGGACTGTTCTCGGCCTGCTGGTGGTTGCTGTGCTGGGCACAGGTGGTTATTTGCGGTGGACATCCATCCCAAACCCTGCCTACGAGGGCATCACCATGGGCACGGACTACCACATCAGGATTGCCGGCAGGATCAGGCGCAGCGACCTGCGGAAAATCGCCAGCCAGATCGACCATGAATTAACGAAGGTCAACAAGGAAATGTCGACATGGGATCCGGCA
>JAIPJC010000159.1 GCA_021734345.1 Kiritimatiellales bacterium
GACAACAGCGCCCAGTACGAGGGCGCTTGGACGGATTTGTGGAGCGCGCACTTTCCGGGCGAAGCGCATCCGATCACCCCGACCACCATTGATGTCGACTATGATGGCGACCAGCGGATTTCCGCCTGGTACTACATGATGGACATGCCGATCTGGTCGTTCCTGAACATTCTTGGCGGCGCGCGGCTGGAGCATACCGAACTGTCGATCATCAACCATCCCGAGGCCGACGTGAAATGGTATCCCAACAATACCCCGACCGACTTGAATCCCGGCGACGCGGATGTCGATTTCCAGCAGGACGACATGCTTCCCTCCATCGGTATCGAGGTGCGGCCCATCGAATCGGTCGTCCTGCGCGGTTCCTATAGCGAAACCGTGGCGCGCCAGACCTTCAAGGAGTTGACGCCGATCCAGCAGCAGGAGTTTTTGGGCGGCGATGTGTTTATCGGCAACCCGAATCTGGAGATGAGCGCCTTGCAGAACTACGACCTGCGGGCGGATTATGCGCCGTATCCCGGCGGATTGGTTTCGCTCTCGTGGTTCCGTAAGACCATCGACCGGCCGATCGAGTATGTGCAGCAGCTTTCCGACTTTGTCTACACCACGGCGATTAACTATCCGGAGGGGGAGTTGAACGGCTACGAGATCGAGATCCGCCAATCGCTTGGGCAGTTTTGGGAAGCACTCGAAGGGTTGTCGCTTGGGGGCAACATGACCCTGATCGATTCATCGGTGGCGCTGCCCGAATCGGAACAACAGCAGCTGGCCAGCGTGGGTATCGCGACCACGTCGCGCGATATGCTAAATGCGCCGGAACATCTCTACAACCTGAACATGACCTATGCCGTGGAGAAGACGGGAACCGAGCTGGGACTCTTCTACGCCGTCAAGGGCGACACGCTGGTGGTCGGCGGCGGAACGTCCAATGGAAAGTATGTTCCCGACGTGTATGAGAAGGAATACGGCTCGTTGAATTTTTCCATCTCCCAGAAACTGGGCGAGCATGTGAAGTTGACCTTCAAGGCCAAGAACCTGACCGATCCGTCCATCGAGGAAGTCTACCGTGGGGACGGCATCGGCGACGTTTCCAAGACGTCCTACACGAAGGGCATCGATTATTCGATCGACGTTTCTGCCACTTGGTAACCAACGACTAACAATCGGCTCACCGCGATGTAACAATTTGGACATATAAATCTGACCCGAGGTAAATAATGAAAATGAAACTAGTGATGATTTTAGCCGTTTTAAGTGCCGCTGTCGGAGGAAGGGCACAGGATTTGGACGAGTCGAAGGAGATGCTTTCGAAGTGGGTGGAAACCCGCAAGCTGATCTCCGAGGAAAAGGAAAAGTGGGAGCTGGAGCGCGAGATGCTCGGCGACCGGCTCGACCTTGTCCGCAACGAAAATGAGACGCTCGCCGAAAAGATCCACCAGACGCAATCGCTGATCACCGACGCCGACCAGAAGCGCGAGGATCTCGTTAAGGAGAACGACGGGCTTAAGAATGCCTCGGCCACGCTTGTTAACCGGATCTTCACACTCGAGCGCAACGTGCTGGCCCTGCTGCCGACGCTGCCGGCGCCGATCCAGGACCGCATCAAACCGCTGAGCCAGCGCATCCCCAAGACGGAGGAGACCGACCTCTCGCTGTCCGAGCGCTACCAGAACGTCATCGGCATCATCAACGAACTCAACAAGAGCGCCAACGCGATCAACGTGGTCAGCGAAGTCAAGGAGCTGGCTGGCGGCGGTGCCGCCGAGGTGCAGACGCTCTACATCGGCTTTGCCCGCGCCTACTACGCCAACAACAAGGGCGATATCGCCGGCGTTGGCTACCCGGACGAAGGGGGTTGGAAATGGAGTGCCGACAATGCGCTGGCACCGAAGGTGGCCGACGCCATTGCCATTCTGAAGAACGAAAAAGTGGCCGCCTATATCCAGCTGCCCGTAACGGTGAACTAGGGAATTACGCATGAAGAATTTTGAATTAAGAATGAAAACCGTTTTCCTTCTCACGCTAGCCTTGGCCTCGCTTGGTGCCTATGCCGAATCGCCGGACATGCAAACCAAGCTCGAAACCAGCCTGCAGGAGCTCTCCGTCGTGCGGGCTTCAATCTCGAAGGAAAAGCTGCCGATGGTCAAGGGGCTCAACGCGCTCGAAGACGAGCTGATGACCGTCCGCCAGGAAAACCAGAAGATCACCCGGCAGCTCGATAGCCGCAACCTTGACCTCAACAACCTTCGCTCGGAAATAAAAACCCGCAAGGAGGAGAAAAGCTACATCTCCAACCTGCTGGGTGAATACACGCGCAATTTCGAGAGCCGCCTGCACATTGCCGAACTCGCGCAGTATCGCGATGTGATCGACACCGCCGCGCTAGCTCCCGACAACTCCAACCTTTCCGCCGAGGAGATATACGTCAAGCAGACCGCCCTCGTCGAAACCTCCATCGCCAGGTTGCAAGGCGCGGTCGGCGGTTCCACGTTTGCCGGAACGGCCGCCGGCGAAGACGGATTGGTGAAGAAGGGGCAGGTGGTGCTGATCGGCCCGGTTGCCCTCTACGCCTCCGACGACGGCTCGCTCGCGGGCATCGCTGAACAGCGCCTCGGCTCGCTGGAGCCGACCGTCATCCCGCTGGCCGACGCCGGGATGGAGCAGATGGTGCGCGATACGGTTAAAAACCACAAGGGCGAGTTCCCGTTCGATCCAAGTCTGGGCAACGCCCGCAAGATCGAGGAGACGAAGGAAACGCTCGGCGAGCACCTCAAGAAGGGCGGCCTCGTGGTATGGCCCATCGTCGGCATGTTCTTCCTTGCGGTAGGGGTGGCCATCGTCAAATGGATCCAGTTGGCGCTGATCCCGATGCCGTCCGACAAGGACATCCAGCCCGTCTTGAATTCCATGCTGAAGAATAACCACTCCGCCGCCCTGGACCAAGTCTCCAAGATCAAGGGACCCACCGGCATCATGCTCAGGTCCGGTGTGGAGCACATCGCCGAGCCGAAGGATCTGGTCGAAGAGGTGATGTATGAGCAGATGCTTACCACCCGTCTGGGCGTCAACAAGTGGACTTCGATCATCGCGGTTTGCGCCTCGTCCTCGCCGCTGCTGGGCCTGCTCGGCACCGTGACAGGCATCATCAACACCTTCAAGCTGATCACCGTCTTCGGTTCGGGCGACGTGAAGACGCTCTCCGGCGGGATTTCCGAAGCGTTGATCACCACCGAGCTCGGGTTGATCGTGGCGATCTTCTCGCTCGTGCTCTATGCCTTCCTCTCGCGCAAGGCCAGGGGCATCACCGACCGCATGGAGCAGATCGCCATCCTTTTCATGAATCGCGCAACCCGTACGGCTCCGCAGGAAGCATAATGGAATCAGCAACGTCAATCTGGCAGCAGGCGCTCGCCATCTGGACGTCCGGAGGATGGGCGATGATCGCGCTGGCGCTCGATGCGCTGGCCATCTTCTATCTCGGCCACAGCATCTTCTTCCGCATCCGCGCGAAGGGCTACCTGCACGTGCCGGAAAAAAAATGGAAGAAGTGGATCAAGCATCCCGAAAACGGCAAGGGGCCGATCGGTCGCATGATCAATTTCGTCATGGGTGCACAGACCATCGAGGAGATCGGCATCTTCTTCGACGAGCTCAACCAGACCGAGATCGCGCCGTTCGACCGCGACCTGAAGGTGATGCAGACCTGCGTCAGCATCGCCCCGCTGCTCGGACTGCTCGGCACCGTGACCGGCATGCTCGCCACCTTCGCCGCGCTGGCGACCGGCTCCGGCGGCGACAAGACGATGGGCATGGTGGCGTCGGGTATTTCGGAAGCGCTCATCACCACCGAAACCGGATTGCTGATCGCGCTGCCCGGCATCGTTTTCCAGTACAAGCTGGCCCGCGAGCATGAACAGTACAAGGCGTTCCTTGCCCACCTGCAGACGGTCTGCACACAACGGTTATACAAGCAAAACAAGAAAGCGGAGGCCGCATAATGGCTCGTTTTAGAAGCACTACCGACGACAATTCCGATGCCGGCGTGGACATTTCCCCGCTCATCGACTGCGTATTCATCCTGCTCATCTTCTTCATCGTCACCACGACCTTCGTCGAGGAAACCGGTGTCGAGGTCGACAAGCCGCAGGCGGCCTCGTCCGTGCAGCTGGAAAAAACCAGCATCCTGCTGGCGATCACCGACAAGGGCGAGATCGTCTACGGCGGCCGCGAAATCGGCATTGCCGGCGTGCAGCCGCTGGTGAAGCGCATGATGCAGAAGGAGGCCGTCCCCGTCATTGTGCAGGCCGACCAGAACGTGCAGTCCGGCCTGCTCATCCGCGTGATCGACGAAGCCAAGCTGGCCGGCGCCGAAAAGGTCAGCATTGCCACCCGCAAAAAACAGGGATAGCCAACCCGTGCGAAACTTCTTCCAATCCCTGCTCAACCAATCCCTCTACATCGGGCTTGCGTTCGTTGTGACGCTGGCGTTTTTCATGATCCTGCCCGTGCTGCAGGTCATGACCAAGCCGCCGTCGAAGGATCTGACCATCCGGTCGGTCGACGTGGCCAACGTGCCGCCTCCGCCACCCCCGCCGATGGAGGAGGAGCAAAAACCGGAACCTGAAGACGAACCCCCGCCGCCCCCTGCGATCGATGCCGAACCGCTCGATCTTTCGCAGCTTGAACTTGCGCTCAACCCCGGCGGTGCCGGTGGATTCGGCGGGGACTTCGCCATCAACCTGGGCGGCATAGCCGGTGGTGGCGAAGAGGTGGATGCCATCTTCTCGCTGTCCGACCTGGACCAGAAACCACGCGTCGTCTACCAGCCCGCGCCGATCTATCCGCCCGAACTGAGCAAGAAAAAGATGGAGGGCACGGTATATGTCCTCTTCGTGGTCGACAAGGATGGCCGGGTGAAGGATCCCGCCGTGCAGAAGTCGACCCATCCCGCTTTCAACAACCCCGCGCTCAAGGCCGTCAAGCAATGGAAATTCGAGCCCGGGAAGCGCCAAGGCAAACCCGTGCAATTCCGGATGCGCGTACCGATTACATTTCAAAAATAGGAACCAGCAATGACTACAAAAACAAAAAATAATTTTGCCGCAAAAGAATGCAAAGAACCCATAGGGGAATCTTCTTTTGCGATTTCTGCGCTCCTTCGCGGCCAAACCATCCTCCTGCTAGGCATGCTGATGGCCGGTGCCGCATCGGCGACCGAGCTGCAGGATCTCATCCACGCCCTGCCGGACACGACAGGAATTGAAGAGCCGGTCGGAAAGCAGGAATCCGCAGCCGACCTGTCGATCTGGGACAACGCGCAGTTCCAGAAGGAGTTCATGGGCAGCTACGGGGTCAATGCCGACATCGAGCCGCGTGTTACCACCGTTGAACGCGACCAGATGGAAAAGGTGATGAACATCCTCTCCGAAGAGGACAACATGGACAAGGCCATGCAGCAGTTGCTGAAGAGCACGAAGGATTCCTCGTCGGCCATCTTTGACTTCACCATCGGCAACCTCTATTTCCAGCAGGACAAGCTCTCCGACGCATTGGCTTGGTACGACAAGGCCATCGCGAAATTCCCCTCCTTTCGCCGCGCCAACAAGAACGCCGGCCTCATTCATGTCCGCAACGGCGACTTCGACAAGGCCATCCCGTTCCTGACCAAGACCATCGAGCTGGGCGGCAACACCAGCATGGCCTACGGTCTGCTCGGCTTCGCCTATGCCTCGACCGAAAACCACCTGTGCGCGGAATCGGCCTACCGCATGGCGATCCTGCTCGACCCTGCAACGATCGACTGGCAGCTCGGTCTCGCCCGCAGCCTCTTCAAGGAGCAGAAGTTCGGCGACGCCGTCAGCCTGTGCGACACGCTCATCAAGAAGCAGCCCGACAATGCCGACTTCTGGTTGCTGCAAGCCAACGCCTACCTCGGACTCAAGCAACCGAACCGCGCCGCCGAAAACTATGAATATGTCAACGCGCTCGGCAAGGGCACCGTTCAGAGCACAACCATGCTGGCCGACATCTACGTCAACGATTCCCGCTGGGACATGGCGACCGATGCCTACCTTGTCGCGTATGAACTCGATACCGCCAAATCGCCGGAACGTCCGTTGCGCGCGGCCAAGATTCTCGCGGCCCGGGGTGCATTGAACGAATCCAAGCGCTTGCTCGACCGGCTTGATGCGGACAAAGCCTCGCTCGACAAGAAAGACCTCGTTGAACTCCTAAAGCTGCAATCGCGCGTGGCGGTGGCCGAGGGCGGCGGCGACGATGTCGTCAAGATTCTCGAACAGGTGGTCGAAGTAGATCCGCTCGACGGCGAAGCACTGATTCTCTTGGCGCAGCACTATGGCCGCGACGCTCCTGAAAAGGCGATCTTCTACTACGAGCGCGCCGCCGGCATCGAGCAGTACGAAGCCGAGGCCAAACTGCGCGAAGGCCAGCTGCTCGTCGGCCAATCCAAATACAGCGATGCGCTTCCGTTGCTGCGCCGCGCCTACGAGCTCAAGCCGCGCGACGACATCGAGGACTACCTCAAGCAGGTCGAACGAATCGCCAAGACACGCGGATAATGGAGCTGTTCATCATCGACGGCATTGCACCGTTCTTCCGCAGCGAACGCGGCGGTTGTTCGCCCGAGGCACCACCATCTTCAAGTGATTAATGGATAGGGAGGGCTGTCCCAGCCCGCCATCGGTGGAATAGCCGCACGACTGGCCGCTCAAACGGCGGACGGCTGGGACAGCCGTCCCTACCAGTTGCCGAGGGTAGGGTAGGCTGTCCCAGTCCGCTATCGGCGGAAGAGCCGCACGACTGGCCGTTCGCCCGGCGGACGGCCTTGCTGGGTCTTTTATCTTGTCTAGTACTTCGATGTTCTTCATCGTTCATGCATGTTTCCTGAACGCAAAAAACTGCCGCACGAAATCCCGCCATGGGTTGCGAATGGTTCGGAATATTTCATTA
>JAIPJC010000160.1 GCA_021734345.1 Kiritimatiellales bacterium
TACCGCTCGCAATCCGCATTGCTCTGGAACCATTCAAGGAATTCCTCGAACGTCTTCGGGTATGGGTTTTCAGGGGTGGCCTTCATGGCTTTTCATACTACATATGGGGGGTACTTGAGTCAATCAGCCACCCATATAGTATTTTCATGTGCATCAGGAGATCCCTAATTCCCCAACCGATTGCCGCATCTTATCTATCCCGGGTTTTTCGGCCAAGAACTTCAGCGGTTTTATACTTGTGCGGGAGATTGGAACCGCGGAGAGCGCCGTGCCCGCCGAGGGAATATCTTCGGGGCTTTGTGTCTTAAGCGACTGGAGGGAGCGGGTGCGATGAACCGCCGCCGAGTGTAGACGATGCTTCCAGCTTCGTTGCGGGAGCCGGGCGGATTCCGTTCCAATGCAACGAAGCTGGAAGCATCGTCTACGGTTCCTTGCGATGAAACCGCGGCCAATGGCCTATTGACAGGCGGGCGGTTTTGCGTATGTTTCCATGCTCTGGAAATAAAAGGATTTTGATATGGGCAAGAAGAAGAAAACGGACGAAAAGGAACCGAAGGAAGAAACCGTGGCGGCGGAAGAGCTGGCCGACCAGCTTGCACGGGAGGCCGAGGAGCTTCCCGACGTTGAAATCATCGAGGAAGATTCCACCGCTCCCGCGGTCAAGGAGGAGGAAGAGGGGTTGCGCGACCAGTTCATCCGTCTTCAGGCGGACTTTGCCAATTTTCGCAACCGCACCCAGCGCGAGCGCATCGAACTCTACCAGCGCGCCAACGAAGACCTGCTGCTGGAAATCCTGCCGGTGCTCGACCACTATGAAATGGGTTTGCAGACCGCCGAGCAGCATCAGGCGGACAAGGCGGTCGTCGATGGATTCAAGCTGGTTTTCGACCAGTTCCAGAACGTGCTGACCAAGTTCAATCTCAAGCCGATCAATGCCGTGGGCGAGTTGTTCGATCCCCATAAGCACGAGGCTTTGACGCACATGCCGTCGGACGAGTTCCCGGCCGAAACCTGCTCGAACCAGATTCGCCGCGGCTATATGTTCGGCGACAAGCTGCTGCGTGCCGCGCAGGTCGTCGTATCCAGCGGGCCGGTCGCAGCGGTGGAAGGAGCGGGCAATGGCGAGTAAGCGCGACTACTACGAAATCCTCGGCGTTGCAAAAACGGCAACGACGGACGAGATCAAGAAGGCCTACCGCAAGGTGGCCATGCAGTTTCATCCCGACCGCAATCCGGGCGACCACTCGGCGGAAGAGAAATTCAAGGAGGCGTCCGAGGCCTACGAAGTGCTCGGCGACGCCGACAAGAAGGCGCGCTACGACCAGTTCGGCCACCAGGCCTTTGCGCCGGGCGGCGGTGGGTTTGGCGGCGGCTTCGGCGGTGGCTTCCACGATGCGTCCGATATTTTCGAGCAGGTGTTCGGCGGCGGCTTCAACATCAACGATCTCTTTGGCGGGGGCGGTGGACGCCGCCGCAGCAACGGTCCGGCGCGCGGCTCCGACCTGCGCTACGACCTCGACGTCGATTTCGAGGAAGCGGCGCTCGGCTCGCACCGTACCATCACGTTGCCGGTCAGCGAATCCTGCGAACGTTGCAAAGGCAGCGGTGCGGAACCCGGCACCTCCAAGAAGACCTGCCCCACCTGCCGTGGCCAGGGCCAGGTGCGAGCCAGTGGAGGTCTTGGAGGAATGTTGCAATTTACACAAACCTGTCCGTCCTGCGGTGGTGCGGGCGAAACCCTCGATTCGCCCTGCCGCGACTGCAACGGCGCGGGCAGCGTTAAGAAACGGCAGACGCTCAAGCTGCGGATTCCGGCCGGCGTCGAATCCGGTTCGCGCCAACGGCTCCCCGGCAAGGGCGAGTCCGGAGCGCGCGGTGGACCGGCCGGCGACCTGTTTATCGTATTCCACGTTCGCGACCACGAATTCTTCAAGCGCAACGGCCTCGATGTCTATTGCGAGGTTCCGCTGCCGTTCCATATCGCGATGCTCGGTGGCGAGATCGAAGTGCCGACCCTCCATGGCGGTGCCAAGCTGAAGATTCCGGCCGGCACGGAGAGCGGCAAGATTTTCCGGTTGAAAGGGCAGGGCGTGGTTGATGCCGCCCACGGGCACGGCAAGGGTGACCAGAACATTCTGGTCAACATCGAAGTGCCCAGCCGCCTTTCCGGCAAGGAAAAGAAGGCGATGCAGGATTTGTGCGACCAGCTGCACGACAGCCATTTCGAGCTGAGCGCCAAAATGAAGAAGACCGCCGAGAAGTTCTACGAACGCAAAAAGAAGCTCGAAGCCGATGCGTAACAAGGAATAGGCAGAATGATTTTTAGGCAGAATAATTGTTTCAGGGTCTCGGCCATGATTCTGCCTAAAAATGATTCTGCCTAAAATGGTATGCGGATCAATTCGCTAGTCGATGCAGGGGAGCTGGCGAAGGAGGTGGTGACGCTTTCTTCGGAGGAGTCGCATCATCTCGCGCGGGTACTGCGGATCCAGTCCAATCAGGAAATCACCTTGTTCGACGGGCAGGGGAACGTGGCCGACGGGGTTGTGGAATCCGTTGGGAAAACGGCGGTCGACGTGCGGGTTTCCAAACGCTGGACCGTTCCGCCGCCCGCCGTGCAGATCGACCTGATCCAGGCCGTCCCGAAACCGGACCGCTGGGAGCTGGTGATGCAGAAGGCCGTCGAGCTGGGCGCATCGAATATCCAGCCCGTCCTTTCCGCCCATACCGAATTCAGGCCCAACGAAAAAAAGCAGGAGCGCTGGCAGAAGATTGTGTCCAACGCTGCGCAGCAGTGCGAGGTCCGCTGGTTGCCGAACCTCCATCCGTTGGAAAAATTCGACACGATCCTTCCGCGTCTTGGAAGCTACGACCTCGTATTGATCGGCTCGCTCTACGACGGGGCCAAGCCGTTGTATGAAGTTTCTTTCGCCGGACACGCCAAGGTTGCGCTGCTGATCGGTCCCGAGGGCGATTTCTCTCCGGAGGAAGTGGCGGCGGCGGTGGCGGCCGGCGCGGTGCCCGTCACGTTCGGCGACCGTATCCTGCGCACCGAAACCGCTGCGATTTTTGGCTTAAGCATCCAGGCCTACGAATTGCTGTAGCCGCTCTTTGCAGGGCGCAATGGGTCGTCAGTAATGCGCAATTTTAATGTTTCCGCATGTTTCATGCACTATCGCTTGAAAGAACGTTCTGATCCTGTATATCTTGTCCAATGGATCGGAGTGGAGGTTCGATGCCGTCCAGTAGTTCCCCTCCCGGAGAGTTTTCAGTGGAAATAGTCATGGAAAATAGACCAAAAAAGCGGTTTTTTGCAAAGCACGCCAAATCCAGCGCGATGGTGGTGAGCCTGGCGATCCACGCCTTGCTGATTGTGGTGGCGCTCTCCTTTGTGGCGGTCACCGTCATCCAGAAAGACGACCAGCGGTTCGAGGCCAAAGCGGTCAACCGCCCGAAGATGGCGATGAAGAAGCTCCAGGTTCCGGTCAAGATGAAGCCGAAAAAGCCCAAGCCCAAACTGCGGAAGCAAATCACGGTCAAGGCCCGGACGGACCGCAACATGCCCGACATCAAGATGCCGGAAATCGCGGGGGTCAAAGGCGGCATTGGTTCGATCGGCGATGGCGGCCTCGGCGCGGGGGCCGGAGTGGGATTCACCATGCCGGAGATCGAGATTTTCGGGGTGAAGAGCCGGGGGGAGAAGATCTTCATCCTGCTCGATGCATCGCCGGAGATCATGCGGGATGAAATGGGCGGGATTCCCGCCTATGCGCTCATCAAGGGCGAGCTGGTCAAGATTCTCGGGGGGCTTAGCCCGACGACGCTGTTCAATATCGCGGTGTACGACCGCAACCAGACTTTTGTCCTTTTCCCGGACATGGTTGCGGCCAACAAGGCCAACGTGGACAAGGTCGATAAATGGCTGGAACCCCTGAACAAGGTTCTGCCCAAAATGGGAACGAGCCAATATGGGCCAAGCACCCTTGGGCCGGGAGGACGCCTCGTGAGTGAAGAGTTTCTGGAGGGAAAGCTCCAGACGTCGCGGGAGTGGTACAAGGGGTCTGCCCTGGCCATGAAGGAACAGGCCGATGCCGTGTACCTGCTGGGCAGTATATGGGGGACCCAGTGGCACAATCTTGAGGAGCGCCCCAACTGGAGTCCTGCCGCCCAAAAGAAATGGGACGAGTGTTTCCAGCAGGGGCTCAAGCTGCTGGAGCAGGAGAGCAAGGAACGGATTGCCAAAGGCCAGCCTCCCCGGGTTATCCGCAAAGCGCCGTGGGAGATCAATATGGCGTACTTCCCCGACATCGAATTTCCCCCGCAACCGGAGCGGTATTTCTATACCCCGAAGGATTACAAGGAGGCCTTTATTGCAACGGCCCTCAAGAATGCGCGTACGGCCACCCAGACCCGCAGCGGCCTCGCCAAGAAACCGAAAGCCCCGGAGTTTTCGTACAACGTGATTCATTTCATGCCGAGGGACGCCGGCGATTACCAGGCGCAGTATGACATCTCGGTCGACCAATTTAAAACCCTGGCCTCCATTTCGCAGGGGCAATACCGCAGCATCCAGGGATTGGAAGAGATCAAGAGCACCATCAGCGGAAAGACATCCAAGTAGCCGCAAGGGAACCCGGAAGGGATTTTTGGTACATCACAGACATAGAAAAGCATGGATCGCCGGGTTGTGCGCCGGGCTGGTCCTGTCCGGCAACGTTTGCCGGTCGGCCGAAGACCCGGCCTCGCCCGGGGCCTTGCTGAAGGAATCCATCCAGGCCATGGAGGCCGGGCGGTATGCGGATGCCTCCGCGACGATGTACATGTACCTCGACGCGGTGGCGGAGTCGAAGGCGCCGCGCGTGATCGCGATTGCGCAGGACATCCGCTTCAAGCTGGCGACCATCCTGGTCAAGGACAACCGGCTCGACGAAGCCGCCGCGGTTCTCCAGGCCTATGTCGATGCGCCGCTGGCCAACCACCCCCGCCAGGCCATGAAGATGCTCGCCACCTGCCTCTACGAGAGCGGGGACTACGAAGGGTGCGCCGCATCCGTCACCAATGCGCTCTACTACGACGCCCATCCCGTCGTGGTCGCGCAGATGACCGTCAAGGACGGGGACAAGAAGAAGGACAAGGACGAGGAAGAGGAGGTTTCCGTCCCTTCCGGAAACGAAGTGGTGGAACCGGCGTACACGACGGCGGAGCTGACCATGCTCCACCTGACGCTGGGCGAGGCATACTTCGCCCTCGGCAAGTGGGAGGAGTGCATCCCGCCCTTCACCTACGTGATCGGGCAGACGCCGGACGAGCAGCGCAAGGGGTACGCCATCATGCAGGTGGTCAACGCGTTGATCGCGATTCCCGATTTCGCGCGGATCACGGAATGGATCCCGCAGCTCTACCGCACCACGGCGCGCTTCGACATCCGCGTGAACCTGGCGCTGATGAATGCCGCCGCCGCGCTCTACGACGCGGAGGAGTACGACAGCGCCCTGCCGCTCTACCGCATGATCCTCCCGCGCGAAGAGCTGATCGCCTACCAGCAGACGAAGCTGCGCGCGCTGCGCATCGCGGCCGGATTGACCCCGGACGAAAACACCACCATGACCGCGGGCGAGCAGATGCTCTTCGGCGCGGCCGACGTGCGCGAAGCGGCCGGCGAGGAGAAGGGGAAGGATTCCAGCCTGCTGGTCGACAAGCCCAAGGAGCTGGTCGACCTCGAAAACCTGATCATTGCGCTGAAGAACCTGCCGCCCTACGAAACCGACATCCAGTACCGAATGGCGCAGCTCTACAAGGAGGTCGGGCGCTACTGGGAAGGGGTGAAGTTCTTCGACATCGCCTACGCCGCCGATCCCGCCAGCGACATCGGCGAACGCTCCATCTACGAAGGGGTCGACACCCTGCTCAACGATCTCGGCGAGCTGCCCGAGGCGGAGCGGCGCGCGTTTGCGCACATGGGGAAATACAAGGAAGGCATGACGCCGCGCCAGCTCGCCTACATGCTCACCGGCTACTACCAGAAGCACGAAACCATGCCGGCCATCAAGACGCTGTTGCCGTGCCTCGATGGGTTCGTGCGCACCAACGACGTGGCCATCGCGAAATACGACGCCGAGCTCTACTACATGCAGGCCGTGGCCGATCTGGTCGCGCTCGACTACGAAGCGTCCGAAAAGGGCTTCAAGCGGGTGCTCGACGAGTTCCCGGGCTCGCACCAGGAGGGCAACTCGCTCTACTGGTACGGCATGTCGAAGCTCTTCCTGCAAAAGTATGCCGAGGCGTGGCCGGACTTTGAGCAATACGTTTCCCGGTTCCCGTCGGAAGGCTGGGTCGACGAAGCCTGGTTCCAGGGCGGGATCTGCCTGTTCGGCATGGAGAAGTACGACGAGGCGCTCGAACGCTTCAGCTTTGTGATCAAGAACTATCCCGACTCCTCCATCTTCCCCGAAGCGTGCAGCATGCGCGGCGACATCCATGGCTCGAAAGGCCTGCTCGACGAGGCGGTGGCCGACTACCGCACCGCCATCGCCCGCGCCACCAAGCCCGCCCAGGCCACCTATGCCGTCTTCCAGATGGCGACCGTCTTCGAGGCGGAGGACCGCTACGACGCGATCATCCAGGCCGTCGAGGCCTACCTGAAGCAATGGGACGCCGAGGCGGACATCGCCAAGGCGCTGTTCTGGATCGGCAAGACCAAGATCCAGCAGGAGCGCTACGACGAGGCCGTGTCCACCTACCTCGACGCCATCGTCAAGTACGGCACGGATGTGCGCCAGGACGGCGTCGACCTGATGATCGCCGAGCTCGTGAAGGTGTCGTCCATCTGGCTCGACACCGCGGCGCAGGCCAAGCTCCAGGCCGATCTGCAAGCCGCGCTGGCAGCCACCGGCGACCCGGTCCTGCAACTGCGCCTGCGCGTCACCCTGGCCAA
>JAIPJC010000161.1 GCA_021734345.1 Kiritimatiellales bacterium
CGACGGCATCCCGCTGCGGATCATCGACACCGCTGGACTGCGCACCACCGAATGCGAGATCGAAGCCGAGGGCGTGCGCCGCGCGGAAGCACACGGGTTGGAAGCCCATCTAACGATCTATCTGATCGATGCGTCGCAACCGCTGCATGCGGAAGACCGCGCCCGGCTCGATAGGCTCGATCCAGCCAAGAGTGTTGTCGTGCTGAACAAGATCGACCAGGGCAAGATGGTCGAAGGCGTGGATGGGATAGAAGCTTGTTTGGTGAAGGGTGTTGGCATTGAAGAGCTCAAGCGGGCGATGGCCGACACGCTTGAGAAGGGGGCGGATCTGCATGCGCCGCCGCACGCGGTGATTTCCGAGCGGCATCGCCATCTCTTGATCTTGGCGCACAAGGAGGCGCTGCAGGCGCGCAACTGCCTGAACGAAAACGTCGAGGAAAACGCCGTGCTGGCCTGCGAGCACCTGCGTTCCGCGCTCGAATATCTCGGGCAGGTTACCGGACGGCATTACCACGAAGAGCTGCTCGATAACATTTTCTCGCGCTTTTGCATTGGGAAGTGATGCTGAAACCTGAAATTTGAAATTTGAAACCTGAATCGATGCAGGGTAGGTTTCCAGCCTTTGGAAGTAAACGTAGCACGGACATCCTGTCCGTGTCATGGGCTGGAAGCCCATGCTGCAAGTTGAGGATTTTGATATGAGCAAGAATTTGGCACCTATTTTAAAATGGGGCACGGACAAGAAATACAAGAAGGTCGAGGACTTCCTGTTGCGCCCGTCGGTCGAGAGCAAGGCGATGGACGTGGCGGCGACGGTGCTGGCGGATATCCGCGAGCGCGGCGACAAGGCCGTGATCGAATGCGCGCGGCGGTTCGATGGATCGAATATTTCCATCCCCCGGATGCGAGTGACCGAGGAAGAGATCGCCGAGGCGAAAAAAACCGTCGACGCCGGATTCAAGGCGGCCGCCCAGGAGGCGCACAAGCGCATCGTGGCCTTCTCGAAAAACGGGATGCGCGACGACTGGAAAATGGCCACGCCCAAGGGCGGCATGCTGGGTGAAAAGTTTGTTCCGTTCGATCGCGTTGGCGCCTACATTCCCGGCGGTGCGGCACCGCTGGCTTCGACCGCGTTGATGACGCTGACACTGGCGAAGGTGGCGGGCGTGAAGGAACTCGTCGCCTGTTCTCCGTCGGACAAGGACGGCAAACTGAATCCCTACATCATCTACGCGCTGGATCTGGCGGGCGCGACGGAGATCTACAAGGTGGGTGGCATCCAGGCCATCGGCGCGATGGCCTATGGCACCAAGACCATTGCCAAGGTTCGTAAAATCGTCGGCCCGGGCGGCCCGTATGTGACGGCGGCGAAGCGGCAGGTCTATGGCGATGTCGCGCTCGATATGGTGGCGGGCCCGAGCGAAATCGCGGTGCTGTGCGATTCCTCGGCAAAAGCGGCGCACGTTGCCGCCGACCTGCTCTCGCAGGCGGAACACGGAACCGGTTCGGAAAAATCGTTGCTGGTCACCACGTCCATAAAACAGGCCGAAGCCATTCGCGCCGAGATTTTAAAGCAAGCGCAACTGCTGTCGCGCCGGGGGGCGATTTTCCAAGTATTGGAAAACGGAATGCTGCTCGTGGTGGTGAAGGATCTCAACGACGGCATGAAGCTGTGCAACCTGTTTGCGCCGGAACACATGGAACTGATCGTGAAGAATCCCGAGCCGTGGGTGAAGAAGGTCGTGAACGCGGGCGCGCTGTTTATCGGCGAATGGACGCCGGAGTCGGTCGGCGACTTTGCAGCCGGGCCGAGCCATGTCTTGCCGACCGGCGGAACGGCGGCCTACTTCTCCGGTTTGACGGTGGAGGACTTCCGCCGCCGCGTCAGCCTGATCCAGTTCACCAAAGAGGATTTGCAGGATGTCCTGCCGGTGGTCGAGACCTTCGGCCGCGTCGAAACCCTCGATGGCCACGCCCGTTCCGCTACCATTCGATTTGAATGAACGCAGTTGATCTCTTGACGTCAAACCCCTTGAGCATGCACGCAAAATGTGCAATACAATGTGTGTGCAGGAGGTGAGCATGACTAAAAACATTACATTGCGGATGGATGAGCAGTTGCTGAAGGATGTGAAACACATTGCCGTTGAAAAGGATATGTCTGTTTCGGCGTGGATTATCCAGGCGGTTGAAAAGGCGACAAAAAAAGATGTTGGCTATGAGGAAGCCAAGGCTTTTGCGCTGAAGGCCATGGAAGAGGCCCCCAAGTACAGTGGGAAGCCCTTCAACCGAGATGAGCTCCATGAGCGTTAAGGTCTTCATCGACACGAATATTCTGGTTTATGCCTACGATGCGAAGGATGCCCGCAAGCATGAGCTGGCAAAAAAGATCTTGAATGATGCATGGGAAGATCGGGTTAATGCCTCAATCAGTGTTCAGGTTCTCCAGGAGTTTTTTTCGACCCTGTTGCGGCAGGGTGGCGATCCGAGATACTATCGGGAAGTGGTAGAATCCCTCTTGCACTGGAAGGTGATTGAAAATACATGCGGCCTTCTACAGCAAGCCATGGATGTTCATCAGAGGTATGATACTTCTTTTTATGATGCGAACATTATTGCGGCGGCGCAGTTGTCCGGTGCGAAAGAACTGTGGACCGAAGATTTTAATACGGGGCAGGACTATGGCGGCGTGGTGGCCGTGAATCCATTGACGAGTGAATGATGCGAGTGGCGGATGACAGTAATAAGGCGGAATGATTGTTACTGCGTATTGCGTAGTACGTATTACTTGACCCGTTTCCGGCAATCGGCAGGCTGTTAATACGCAATACGCAATACGCAATACGCAATACGCAATACGAAATAGGAAAGACATGAGCAATTTGATTAGAAAATCCGTGCAGGCGATGTCGGGGTATGTTCCAGGCGAACAACCCAAGGGCGAGGGTATCGTCAAGCTGAACACGAACGAGAACCCATACCTGCCGTCGCCGGATGTGCAGGATATTTTGTCGATGATCGATATCGCGGTGTTGGCGCGCTATCCGGATCCGGTTTGCATCGAGTTGCGCAAGGCGATTGCCGAGGTGCATGGTTGCGCGGTGGAAAATGTGTTTGTGGGCAACGGTTCGGACGAGGTGTTGGCGCTGTGCATCCGGGCGTTTGTCGAGCGCGATGGCTCGGTCGGCTATTTCCATCCGTCCTATTCGCTCTATCCCGTGTTGGCCGATATCGAGGCGGTGGAAAAACGCCCGGTGGCGCTCGACGTCAATTTTGGTTGGCAGATGCCGACGGACTATTCCGCTTCGCTCTTTTTCCTGACCAATCCCAATGCGCCGACGAGCCTGCAATATTCCAAGGTAAATATTGAAGGCTTCATCAAAGGCTTTGGCGGCGTGGTGTTGATCGACGAGGCGTATGCGGACTTCGCCAAGGAAAACTGCATGGATCTGGCGATGGCGAACGACAATGTGCTGGTGGCGCGGACGCTCTCGAAATCCTATTCGCTGGCCGGCATCCGGTTGGGCTACTGCGTCGGGAACGCCGAGCTGATCGGCGCGATGTACAAGATCAAGGATTCGTACAACATCGACTATTTGACGCAGGAGGTCGCCCGCGTGGCGATCCTCGACCAGGATACGATGCACGCCAACGTGCAGGCCATCGTCGAGACGCGCAAGCTCGTGGCCGAAAAACTGGCGGAGTCCGGTTTCGAGGTCGCCCGGTCCGAAACCAACTTCCTATGGGTGAAGCCGAAGGGCATCACCGCCAAAAAGCTGTTCGATGAGCTGCGCAAACGGAACATCATCGTCCGCTATTTTGGCAACGACGAACGCACAAGGCACCACCTGCGCATCACCATCGGCACCGCACCGGAAATGTTCCGGTTCCTGGATGCGGTCGAGGAGATACTGGAAGGGAGTTGAACGATGGCTGCCGCATGTCCAAACAAGACTGAAAACCTGGAACACTGCACCTGCACCTACGATTGCGGCAAGTGCGGGGTTTGTTGCGAATGCGTGGCGTACCACCGGGCCAAGGGCCAGATTCCGGGATGCTTCTTCTCCAGGGAGGGCGAAGCCAGCTGGGATCGGTCGGTTCGTAAGCTATGCAAGGACTGCGGCGTCTGCCGATAGTCGGATCGCTAATCGGCAGAGGGGGAGGGATGGTGTTTTCAAAGGGAAAAAATGGGAGAAAAAACATTAAATCATAGGACTGACCCTTTCCACAGATACAGCAATAAATGCTAAAAGAGCGGCGTGGGAGAAGAACAAAGAATATTATAATAAGCTCAAAAGGGAAGGAGGAGTGTACTGATGAAGGTTATAAAGTTGAGTCATGTCATGATTGTTGCAGTCATTTTTTCCGGCTTGGCTGGCACTATTTTTTTTAGGTATTTCGAAGTGTATGAAAAAGCTGCTATTGAGCAGCTTTTATTTAGTGTTGATTCTCGGGCAAATGATTATATGTTTGGTTATCATGAAGATAATTTTATTGGAACATTCGACTATACGACAAATTATGTTTTTACATATAGATATAACAGGAATTCAATGACTTTAAGAGGAGATGGGAGCGTATATGTAAATGATGAATATCAATTTTCAGACAAGGAAATGGTTCGAGTTATTTTGGAAAAATACACGCACAAGGGGCTTTTTTTCATCACAGAACAAACGCTGTTCTATCGCAATTTTCTAAGAACTGGTAAATTTGCTAACGTAGGTAATGGGTTTTTGCTGAATGGCATAGAAATATCCTTTCAGACAGAGGGGATGAATGTGTATCGGTTACGTTGTAATGATCATTTTTTCTCTCATCTACAATCTGATTCTCCAGAAGTTTCTTTATTAAACGATCTTCACAATGATCTTAATTCATTCATCCCTGGGAAAGCGGTGTGGCCCTTGGGAGAATGATGCAGTGGTGATCGGTGCGGAAACGAAGCGCAGGCCGAAAAGCCTATGGTGGAGGGTGCGGAAAGGCGTCCACGCAAAAAATGCCTGCAAACATTGAGTGAAAATGAATTTTTCCGTGATCGGTGCGGAAATGAAGCGCAGGCCGAAAAGCCTGTTGATAGTAGCAAGTGAACGAGGTTTTGAAGAGCAATTTCTGAAGGAAAGGGGTCGGTCCTATGAAATAATGTTTTTGAGTTGCTGACCTGCTTCGATTTAGTACTCTTTCCCCATGCCTAGAAAACCTCGAATCGAATACGAAGGCGCGGTGTATCATGTGATGTGCCGCGGGAATGGCGGGGATGCTATTTTTTGGGATGACAAGGATCGGGAGTTGTTTCTCGATACGTTGAATGAGGCGTGTAGTCGCTGTGGTTGGCGGATACACGCCTTTGTTTTGATGGGTAATCATTATCACTTGTTGCTAGAGACGCCGGAGGCCAATCTGGTGGCGGGTATGAAGTGGTTTCAAGGAACTTATACGCAACGATTCAATAGCCGGAACAAGCGTTGGGGGCATTTATTCCAGGGAAGGTACAAGGCGCTGGTTATAGACGGAGCAGCGGGAGACTATTTTTCGACGGTGGCAGGGTACATCCATCTGAACCCGGCCCGGGCGGGCTTGTTCGATTTGAAGCAGGAAATGTTGGAGGCGTATCCATGGAGCAGCTATCCGCTCTACCTGAAACCGGCAAAGCGGCCTGATTGGCTTTGCGTCGACCGTGTGCTGGGCAATTTCCTGTGGTTGGATAATCCCGCAGGTCGGAAGCAGTATCGGGAACATATGCTGTTGCGGGTGTTGGAGATTTCGGCCTGTGATGACCCAGCAGAATGCGATGCGCAGTGGAAGGAAATACGCCGAGGCTGGTTCTTGGGGGATGAGGCCTTCCGGAAAGCGCTGCTGAATCGTATCAATGATGTAGTGGCGGGTAAGCAGCGTAGTTCCTTTTCCGGCGACCAGGTGCTTGGACATGACGAGACGGAGGCGGAACGATGGGTTCAACTGGGATTGAAAGCATTGGGGTTGGCCGATGAACAACTACGTGGCATGAAGAAGAACTGTGTTGATAAATATGCAATTGCCTGGCTGGTGCGACGGAATACGTGCGTGAAGAACCAATGGATCAAGGATCGCCTGAAGATGGGAAAAGCAACGAACTTTACGACTTTTCTAAGACGTATGGAAGTGGGCGAGTTTGGTGCCGGGCAGTTTGGACATGTGAAAAGCATCAAGCCATGCACATAAGACGATTCCGCCGGTTTGGATTCTTCCGCGCCACCTTGACCAAACCACGATGCACGCCAACGTGCAGGCCATCGTCGAGACGCGCAAGCTCGTGGCCGGAAAGCTGGCGGAGTCCGGTTTCGAGGTCGCCCGGTCCGAAACCAACTTCCTATGGGTGAAGCCGAAAGGCATAACGGCCAAAAAACTGTTCGAGGAGTTGCGCAAACGGAACATCATTGTCCGTTATTTTGGCAACGACGAACGCACAAGGCATCATCTGCGCATCACGATCGGCACCGCACCGGAAATGTTCCGGTTCCTGGATGCCGTGTCGGAAATCCTGCATGGTGGCGAATAATCATTTTGCGTCGTCGCACAAGGTCGGAATCCGAATCCCGTTCTTGTTTACTGTCCCCTTTTCGACCCTTTTGTAAGCGCTCCACATAGCACCTCTTGTTGAAAGCTTCGTAGACGTCGTAGGCTTGCCCCTATGACTACTCCAACATCTACGACACAACTGGCGATCATGAAGACCGACGAACTTGGTCGCGTGCAGACCACC
>JAIPJC010000162.1 GCA_021734345.1 Kiritimatiellales bacterium
TGAGGGGCTGCTGATTGACCAGCAACTTGATCCGCCCAATGATTTCGTCAGTGAATTCACGTCCATCTATTTTTTTCATGCCGGGACGATGGCAGAAAAAAAGCGCTGTGTCCCGCTAAATATGTGGGAACTGTTCAGGTTTGTCGGGGAGGTTCCGGCGACCAGTTCAAGGTTGTCGTCCATGCCGTCCGAGTCCGAGTCGGCCAGAGATGGATTGCTTCCGTGAACCTTTACTTCGTCAAAGTCGCCCAGTCCGCCGTCATCCGTATCTTTGTTCCAAAGACAGGAGCCCGCAATGATTTCCTCGCCGTCCATTAAGCCGTCAAGATCGTTGTCGGGATTCCATTCATCGGCCAAGCCGCTGAATGCGGTTCCGGGCTTCAGAATGAATCCCGCCGCCAAACCGGAATAGTTGCAGAGCGCCCCCGAAAAAGTCGTGGAACCACCAACGGGAACCAACGCCCCGACGCTGGCATATCGGACGCCCGTCATCCGTCCACCGCAGGAGGTAAGGTTCAGCGTGGTGTTTTCATACGCACAGCTTGCTGTGGCCGACAGAAGTGCGGAATAGAGGAACAAACGTTTCATGGTTAGTCCTTTTGATAGTAGTAGAGTCCGTCTTGTACCTTTGGCCCACCGATGTAGTAGAAAGTAGTCCCAGATGGGCCACTATTGTAAAACCAGAGACGGCCGTTGGGCAGGCTGATAAGTGAGGCATAATCCGACAGATAATCATTAGTATTCAAAGAGGGATTCCAATCGGCTCCATTTGTGCTCCACATAACCGCCGATGAAGTGGTGCCCGAGCTTTGCGTTCCCACAAGCCATAGTTTGTTTTCATGCACGGTGATCTGATAGCCACTCATAAGGGTATAGTTAGGAACATTGGTTGAAACCAACGACCAGCTATCGCCGTCGTTGGTAGACTTCCAGCATATTCCTCCACCTTCTGGTGATTCATTCCTTGTGAAGCTCCACAGGGCATGATCAAAAGACACCAGCTTGGGTGTTTCCATATTATAGGAGGGGGTTGTTCCTAGTGATTTCTTCCAGCTGATTCCATCGGCACTGCTCCATACACGGTTCGAAGACGTCAACGGATCCTGGGAGGATATCCACATCTTATTTTCGTCGGCCACGACATTGCCGTACATGTTAAGGTCTCCCCACGATCCTACGGACATGGTTGTCCAGTTTATCCCGTCGGTGGATCGCATCACATAACTGGTGGGTATTGGGTCTCTAACAAATGCCCATAAAGCGTTTTTGAAAACTATGATTTCTTCCAGCAGGTTGGGATATACTTCACTGCCACCAAAGTAATTTGTCCACACGTCCCATATTTGAAGATCTGTTGTGGAGCATGCGTTGGAATATGATCCCATTAGACTAAAGAAATAGAGTGTGCTATTGATCTCGATGATCGTTGGAGCATATCCAAAAGTCTCGATTGGAAGACGATAGTTATCCCAAAGCTTGCCATCATCCGTAAGATAGAGATTGTTCTCGATAGGATAGCTGCTAAATGTGCCTATTTGATTCCCAAATCCGAAAATCTTACAGCTGTATGGATCGAAGTATTGCGTGTATTCAACCCCTTCCCAGTCGGCCTGCGTCACATCCTCGTAGTATTGCGAGTAGCCCCGTGCCTCAAGCTCCGGGTTAGGGTAGGTAGCGGAGAGGACGATGGTTCCGGAAGGCGTTGGGTCGGCTTTGGTGTTCAAGGCGTAAGGCACAGAGACCAGCCGCTCGCGCGGGGAGAGCGTTTCGCCGTTGACCGTTAGTTCCAGATAAACCGCGGTATTGGTTAAAGCTCCAGTCAGAGAGCCGGAAACGGTGTTGTCGCCGATGAAGGTGGAGTAGAGTCCGTCAACCACTTGCACCGAGCTGGCATCTTCGTAAAGCAAGGTGCCATTGCTCAGTGCGTCATACAGCTTAAAGTTCATCGGGAGGTTGGCGTTAACCAGGTTGGTGCCGTCCACGAGTCGTCCTTGGTAGCGGAACATTTCCGGTGCTTGCGCCTGGGTTCCCAACGCCAGCGATATCATCAATCCAGTCAGTAGCCATTTCTTCATGAGCCGAATCCCCTTTGCCCTGCTTTATGAAATTTAAAATACACTTATGAGAAGAACGCATATGAATGTGAACACACGCAACGGGAAGTATTAAAATATAAAAAAAGTCAGACCCCTTTAATGCGCAGCCAAGAACTGTCCGCCGCGCCGGTCGGTGTGTGTGCCGTTGGCCATGGTGTGGACGCCGTTGACGATGAGGTGGCGCATGCCGTCGGAGAGCTGGTGCGGGTGGGCGTAGGTGGTGTTTTCCTTGAGGGCGTCGGGGTCGAAAATGGCGATGTCGGCGAAGTAGCCTTCTTTCAACATGCCGCGTTTTTTGAGTCCGAACTGTTCGGCAGGCAGGGCAGTCATTTTTCGGATGGCCTCGGCGAGCGGGACGGTTTTCCCGTCGAGTGCGGCGCGCAGGAATTTGGTGTGGCTGCCGTAGGCTCGCGGGTGCGGATGGTCGTGGCTGAGCGGGCCCCAGGGCGCGCGCAACGATCCATCGGAGCCGAGCGAGACATAGGGTTCGGCCAGGACGCGCCACATGTTTTCTTCCGACATGCCGAAGAAGATGCCGCCGGTTTTCAGGTCGTCGTGGTCGATCAGGTGCAGCAACGCGTCGACTTCGTCCATGCCGAGCGTTTCGGCGACTTCGGGCAGGTATTTTCCTTTGAACGCTTCGAACGAGGTGGAGCCGACCATCACATTATCCCAATGGCCGGGCGGGTTGGCCATGAGTTCGGCGCGGATGGTCGCGCGGGTTTCGGGATTGCGCAGGCGGGCGAGCACGACGTCGCGCCCGCCGTACGACGCCCATTCCGGCAGGACAATGTCAAGATCGGTGCATCCGGCGGTGTAGGGGTAGCGGTCGGAGCCGATCTGAAGTTTTGCGCCCGCACTGCGGATTTTTTCGAAGGCGGCATCGATTTTTTTCCAGTTGTTGGACCCCGAGGCCTTGAGGTGGGAGATTTGCAGGCGCGCACCGGAGCGTTCGGCGATGTCGATGGCTTCGTCGATGGCTTCGAGCAGCTGGTTGGATTCGGAGCGCATGTGGGTGGTGTAGAGGCCGCCGTGCCGGGCGACGACCTTGGCGAGTTCGATGATTTCCGTGCGCGGAACGGCCGAACCGGGCGGGTAGACGAGGCCGGAGCTGAGGCCGATTGCGCCTTCGTCGAGCGCTTTATCCAAGGCTTGGAACATTTTCGCCAGTTCATCGGGCGTGGCGGCGCGCGGGTCGTAGCCGCAGATGCCGGCGTGCAGAGTATTGTGGCCGACGAGCAGGGCGGCGTTGACGGCGGGCTGCGCTTCGGCGAAGCGCTCGCGGTATTCGGCGACGGTGCTCCATGGCGGGGCAGGCGGGGCGCCTGCGGTACGTTTTAGATGCGAATAGTCCTTGTCGAGCCAGTCGGACGGCATTTTGTAGGAGCCGTTGAGCGGGGCGGCGGAGGCTCCGCAATTACCGCAGATTTCGGTGGTGACACCTTGGTAGATCTTCGATGCGGCGGAGGGTTCGATGAGCAAATAGGTGTCGGAATGCGAGTGGGCATCGATAAAGCCTGGGCAGACGATGCAGCCGGTGGCATCGATGGTATTTTCGGCCGTTGCGGCCGCAAGATCGCCCATTTTTGTCATGGAATCGCCGTTAATGCCAATATCGCAATGGATTGCATCTTTACCAGATCCGTCGAAAACTCGCCCGTTGATGATTTTTAGGTCAAAATTCATGGGGGGATTGTAGCGATGGAAGGGCGAATAGGGAGGAAAAACAGCGGTGCGTTTGGGCAAGGCCCAGTTATAGTCCAAAATTGTATTAATATGTATGTATAGGACAAATATGAATATTATATAATACGTATAGCAAATGTGTTTTTTTGGTTAATATTTTATAATCGTTTTGTATGGAGTGTATTATGAATTTTTACGCGGGTTGTTTTACTGGTTTGGCACACCTGTTGCAATAAGAGGCCGCATAGTCGTGAACACGGGGTTCGCGCTAAAGTAAACCTCATGGAGGATGTTAAGGATGAAAATAAATCGGTTAGGTAAAATGGCACTGGTCGCGGCAGCGCTTGTGCTGGCGAGCGCTCCGGCGTGGGCCCAGGAAGCTGCCGACGCAGGGGCCGCGGCTGGAGCGGCGGTCGATGCGGTTGCGGTGACGAACGACATTTCGTATGCCATCGACAACATGTTCCTGATGCTGAGCGCGGTACTGGTGCTATTCATGCAGGCTGGCTTTGCACTGGTCGAGTCCGGCTTCAACAGTTCGAAGAACGCCGTGAACATTTTGTTCAAGAACACGATGGACCTGTGCATCGGGATGATCCTGTTCTTTGTCATCGGCTACGGTCTGATGTATCCCGGCGACGGCGGCAATGGCTGGTTGGCCTTCCGCGGCTTCGGGATCGGTGGGCTTGGTGCGGACGCGGCAGCGGCCGGCACATTGGCACCGCAGTGCGACTGGTTGTTCCAGGTTGCGTTTGCGGCCACGGCGGCCACGATTGTTTCCGGCGCGGTTGCAGGACGTCTACAGTTCAAGGCGTACCTCATATACAGCGCCATCATCTCGGCTTTCATCTATCCAATTTCCGGCTACTGGAAATGGGGCGGCGGCTGGCTCGACGCCATGGGCTTCTATGACTTTGCCGGTTCGCTGGTGGTGCATGCCTGCGGTGGTTTCGCGGCCTTGGCTGGCGCCATTGTACTTGGCCCGCGCATTGGGCGGTTTACGAAGGATGGAAAATCCAAGGCGATGCCGGGGCACAACCTCCCGATCGCCGCACTGGGCGTGTTCATCCTGCTCATCGGCTGGTTCGGTTTCAACCCGGGTTCCCAGCTGGCGATCGTCGGCAAGAGCAACACCGATGCGGTTATGTTGATTGCCGTGAACACGCTGCTCGCAGCTGGTGCAGGTGGCATCCTGGCCATGCTCACCACATGGCTCCTGCATAAGAAGCCCGACCTGACCCTGACGGTCAACGGTATCCTCGCCGGCCTGGTAGGCATCACGGCCAACTGCGACTCCGTCACCAATGTATCCGCCATCTGGATCGGCGCGGTTGCCGGGATCATTGTTGTGCTCGGCGTGAAGCTGCTCGACAAGTTGAAAATCGACGACCCGGTAGGCGCCTTCCCGGTACACGGCCTGTGCGGTATTTGGGGCGGCATCGCCACCTGGCTCTTCAGCAGCGCCAGCATGCCCGGCGGCAAGCATGAGATGATTCCGCAGATCGTGGGCTCCCTTGCCATCCCGCTGTGGGCGTTCGGCACCATGTTCATCCTGTTCACGATCCTGAAGAAGATCGGCATGCTGCGGGTCAGCAAGGAAGAGGAACTGCGCGGACTGGACATCGGCGAGCACGGGGAAGAAGCCTACAACGGCTTCCAGATCTTCACCACCAACTAACGGCTGAGAAAGGAGAATAAAAATGAAACTGATAATTGCATACATTCAGCCTGAACAGCTCAACGAGGTGAAGCAGGCCCTGTACGAAAAGGAAATCTACAAGATGTCGGTGACCAACGCGATGGGCTGCGGCCAGCAGAAAGGCTACCACGAAACATACCGCGGCGCAGACATCGAAGTGAACCTGCTCAAGAAGGTTCGCATGGAAATCGCGGTGAACACCGAGTTCGTGGAACCCACGATCGCGGCGATCATCAAGGGCGCCCGGACCGGCAACATCGGCGACGGCAAGATCTTCGTGATGGATCTGGCGGAATGCATCCGCATCCGGACCGGAGAGAAGGGCCCCGAGGCCATTGGATAAGTGAATTGTGAATTGGGGACCGGGTTCCGTGAGATATCCTTACGCATCCTCGAGGGCTTTTTGATCGGAGCCCGGTTCCCTTGTAGAACGTAAAAAACAAAACCAAACACTAAGGAGAAAAACAGAATGAAAAACAAAATCGCAAAAACAGTAGCAGCAGGAGTGATCGCAGCCGTGGTCGGCACGGCCTCCGCAGAAACAAGCGTCAGTATGGACTTTGTATCCGCCTACGTCTTCCGTGGCGTGACCTTGAACGATGGTGCCAGCTTCCAGCCCGGCATCGAAGCATCCGGGCTTGGATTGGATGAAAAGTGCGGCTCGGTCACCGTAGGGGCGTGGGGATCCGCCGGGTTCGAAGATTCCTATGCAGTAGGCAACATTGGCGGTTCAACCTTCCAGGAATCCGACTGGTATGGCTCCTATGGCCTTCCGACCATTGTTGAAGGGTTGGACGTGTCCGTCGGATACACTGAATATTCCTATGCCGTGGGTTCGGCCGACAAGGAAGTCAACATTGGTTTGGGCTATGAATTGGCTGGTGTGGCCCTCTCGGCCACCTACTACCAGTTCGTTGGCGGAGCCTTCGTAGCGTCCATGTATGGCGAACTCGGTGCCGGCTACGACATTGAAGCATCCACCAATCTGGTTGTTTCCCTTGGAGCCCGCGTAGGTTATGCGGATTGGGATGGCGGTGAAAGCGGCTTTTCCGACTATGACCTTTCCATTGGTGCAAGCTACACCCTCTCCGATATTTGGAGCATTGGGGCCTCCGTGGCCTACATCGGACAGATCGATGACAAAGTGCTGCCGGATGCGGTTGCATCTACCGGCTCGCTCGGTTACG
>JAIPJC010000163.1 GCA_021734345.1 Kiritimatiellales bacterium
CAGCCTGAGCGAGTTTGGTGAAAAGATTGGCCTCGCCTTCCAGATCGAGGACGACATCCTCGACGAAACCTCGACGGATGAGGTGCTTGGGAAACACGCCGGCGCCGATCTGCAACATCACAAGCTCACCTATCCCGCCGTCCACGGCATGGCGGCCGCGATGGGAAGAGTCAGGAAACTGACTGGAGAAGCGATTGCTGCGCTCAACATATTGCCCCACGATACCAGCGCGCTCCGCTCCATCGCCGAATACCTCATGAACCGTCCTTGTTAGCGTGGTTGAGGTGTGTTGCCCATACGAGCGGCACCCGCGAACGGCCGAAGGGCTACTTGATCATTTTTTTGGTGGATTTGATCAGCGCCTTCCAGAGCTCGTCTTCCGTAGTCGCCGCCAGCAGGGCGTCGCTGGCATCCTTCTCGCGGAAGGTGCGCGACAATCCGGCGATCAGTTTCATATAGAAAGCGCTCGTTGCGGTTGGAATCACCATGAAGAAGAAGATGCGCGTCAGGGTCCGTCCTGGTCCGCCAAACTTTACGCCCTTCTTGTGGATGCCCACCAGCATGGACAGTCCGCCGCCTTCAACGCCGCGGACATGCGGGAACGCAATGCCGTTGTCGACCGCGGTGCTTATGATGGCTTCGCGCTGCAAGGCCATGTCGAGCAAATGACTCCCATCTTCCACAAATCCCTCTTCGGCCATGCGGCCGCACATTTCGGCCAGCACTTCCTCGGCGGTGGAACCTTGTAGCGAAACCATCATCAGCTCGGGCGATGTAAAACGGCCAATCCCGGTCTTGCGGGCTTCGCCGTAGACCCGGCTGGTGCGCTCGCGCTCGATGAGCTGCTCCGGATAATAGAGGAACCGTGCGCAGTTCGGGCAGCGATGCATTTGCTCGGCATTGTGGGCGCTGGTCACCAGGCTCTTGGCCAGCGCCATGCCACAGCCCGCACAGATTCCGGTGGACACCGGCACGATCGCTTCCGGATGCTTCTGCAACAAGCGGTTGAAATGCGATTTCACCTGTTGGGGAAGGTCGGAGCTCAACGAGGCAATTGACTTTTCGAGCACTTCCAGATGGGCCTGCGGCATCGAGGCCCGTTTTTGCATATTCGCCATCACCAGCTCCTGAAGCTGGATCAGTTGATTGATCAATTTATGAGTTGTAGTCATTTTTCATCCATCCATAGGGGTTATACTTGTTAGTAAATACTACTACGGATTCCGAAGATTGGAAGCCAAACACACATGATTTGCTAACCGTTGGAGAACAAAAACCGGAAAGCGTTCAAACCGGATATTGGAGGGAACCAGAGCTAGCCATCCAGTTTTTGCTTGAGCATCTGCATGACGGCTCCGGGATTGGCTTTGCCCCTGCTAGCCTTCATCACCTGCCCCATCAGGAAGTTGATCGAAGCGGCATTGCCGGCCTTGTATTCCTCGACTGGTTTCGGGTTGCTGGCAATGGCTTCGTCAGCCCAGCCCTCCAGTGCAGAATCGTCAGAAACCTGGGCCATGCCTTTTTCTTCGACGATCTGTTTTGGATCCCCGCCTTCGTTGAAGATAATCTCGAACACCTGTTTACCCGCGCCGGTGCTGATGGTCTTGGCATCGATCAGCGCAATGATTTCGGCGAGCTTTTCAGGCGTGACCTTCGACTCGGCAATGGACAGGCCATGCTCGGAGAGCAGGCGCATCATTTCACCCATGATGAAGTTGGAAACCGCCTTGGCGTTCCGGGTATGCACCATGACGCGCTCGAACCAATCCGACGTGGCCATGTCGGCGGTCAGCACGCCGGCGTCGTATTCGGGCAAGCCGAGCTCTTTCACATATCGCTCGCGCCGCTGCACCGGAAGCTCCGGCAGTTCGGAACGCCATTGCCCGATCTGTTCGGCAGAAATCTTGACCGGCATTAAATCAGGTTCCGGAAAATAGCGGTAGTCGTGCGCGTTTTCCTTGGTGCGCTGGCTGAAGGTTTCGCCGCGGTCGGAATCGAAGCCGCGCGTTTCCTGCACAACCTTTCCTCCGCTTTCGAGCACCTCGATCTGACGATCGATTTCGTATTCGATCGCCTGTTGGATAAAGGCGAACGAATTCATATTCTTGATCTCAACCTTCGAGCCAAGCTTCTCCTGGCCGACCGGGCGAACGGATACATTGACATCGCTACGGATCTGGCCCTTTTCGGGATTGCAGTCGGAAATCCCGCCATACTCCATGATCTGCTTGAGTGCCGTTAGATAGGCCAGCGCATCCGCCGCCGAATGCATGCAGGGATTCGATACGATCTCCATCAGCGCGGTGCCCGCGCGGTTATAGTCGACGAGGCTGGCACCGGCGACATGCGTATTCTTCGCCGCGTTTTCTTCCTGGTGGATGCGCTCGAGCGTGAAGGTTTTCATTTCCCCGTCTACTTCGACCGCCACCTGTCCGCCGAGGCAAAGAGGTTGATCCGCCTGGGTGATCTGGTAGTTCTTCGCCATGTCCGGATAGAAATAGTTCTTGCGGTCCCACTTGCTGTAGGGATTGATTTCGCAACCCAGCAGCAAGCCCGCCTTGCAGCAGAGTTCGATCGCCTTTTCGTTCATCACCGGCAGCGCGCCGGGGTAGCCTAGGCAAACCGGACAGACATGGGTGTTCGGCTCCGCGCCGTACTCGTATTTGCAGGCGCAGAACATCTTCGTGTTCGTCTTCTGCATGATATGCGTTTCAAGACCAATGGTTGCTTCGTATTTCATGGCTATGAAATCTCCGGTTTGCGGGTATGCCACTCTGTGGTTTGTTCGTAGGCGTGGCCGACCTTAAGGATGGTTTCTTCGGCAAACGCATCGCCGATGATCTGGAGACCGATCGGTAGTCCGCCGGACGAGAAGCCGCATGGCAGCGACAGCGCGCAGTTGCCGGCCAGGTTGACCGGCGTGGTGAGGATGTCGTCGAGATACATCTTCAGCGGATCATCCGTCTTTTCGCCCAACTTGTAGGCCGCGGTCGGCGTGACGGGAGCGAGGATGGCGTCGCACTGTTTGAAGGCGGCGGTAAAGTCGTCGCGGATGAGTGTGCGGACTTTCTGGGCCTTGAGGTAGTAGGCATCGTAGTAGCCGCTGCTCAGGACGTAGGTTCCCAGAATGATGCGGCGTTTCACCTCCGAACCGAATCCGGCGGCGCGGGTCTTGCCGTAGAGTTCGATCGGATCCTTGCCATCGACGCGCAGTCCGTAGCGGATGCCGTCGAAACGCGCCAGGTTGGCGGAGGCTTCGGCTGTGGCGATGATATAGTAGACCGCGATGGCATACTTGGAGTTCGGCAGGCTGACTTCAACGATTTCCGCCCCGAGGCTTTTGCAATGCGCAACGGCATCGCGCACGGCCTTCTCGACTTCGGGATCCATGCCTTCCACAAAATATTCCTTCGGCAGGCCGAGCTTCATGCCGACCAGCGAGGTCTCGCCGGTTAGGTTTTTTCCGAAGGCTGGCACATCCATTTCGATGGACGAGGAGTCCAGCTTGTCGTGGCCGCAAATGGCTTCGAGCAGGATGGCTGAATCCTTGACCGTTTTCGTGATCGGCCCGATCTGGTCGAGCGACGAGGCAAAGGCGGTCAGGCCATAGCGCGACACGCGGCCATAGGTCGGCTTGACCCCGACGCAACCGCAGAAGGCGGCCGGCTGGCGGATCGAACCGCCGGTATCGGAACCGAGCGAGGCGATCGCTTCATCCGATGCCACGCTGGCGGCAGAGCCGCCGGAGGAGCCGCCCGGAACGTGGCCGAGGTTCCATGGATTGCGCGTCTGGCCTAACGCGGAATTTTCCGTGCTCGATCCCATGGCAAACTCGTCCATGTTTACGCGGCCGAGCAGCACCGCACCGGCAGCACGCAACTTGGCAATAACGGTGGCGTCGTACGGGGCGACATATCCTTCGAGAATCTTCGACGCGCAGGTACAGGACTGCCCTTTCACGTTGAGCAGATCCTTGATGGCCACCGGAATTCCAAGCATTGGGTTTTTCTTCCCGGCGGCACGCGCGGCATCGGCGGCACGGGCCTGCTCCAGCGCGGAAGAGCGGTCGATGGTCAGATAGGCGCCAACCTTGCCGTCGGTTGCATCGATCGCGGCCAGCACATCGTTGACAATTTCAACCGACGTGCATTCGCCGACGGCCAGCTTTTCGGACAATTCAGCAATCGTAAGTTTATGTAGATCAGCCATGGGATTCCTATTGATCGATGATTTTGGGGACGCGAATCTGGCCGCCGGTCGCAGCGGGTGCATTGGCGATGACGGCGTCGCGGTCGAGGCTTTGGCCAATCTCGTCCTTGCGCAGTACATTGTAGACGGGGATCGCATGCGCGGTGGGTTCGACCCCGCCCACATCCAGCTCATTGAGCTGTTCGACATAATGAAGGATTTGGTCGAGCTGGCTTTGGAAAAGCGCTGTTTCTTCGCTGGTCAGATCGATGCGGGCAAGGTGCGCGATATCGCTGACGTGCATTCCTGGGTTTGCTTCGGGCATTTCGGGATCCTTTTCTGTAAAAAAAAACGAAGCCCGCACTATAGGAACATGCGGGCAACGGCGCAACTTCCAAGGTTTGGAAGATTAAGGCGTGGCAGTACCTTGCAAACCGGCATTGTTGACCAGCAGTGGCGGGTAGACCTCCTGTACGAACGCGGCGATTTCCTTCTCGTATTCGCGTCCTTTGGCTTCGCGCTTGCCGGATACGGCGATATAGGCCCAGCGGTGCGATACGCTGCGCACCACGCGGTCCCAGCCCAGCCAGAACATGCGGGCGTAGTGGGAAGGTGTCTCGCGATCCTGTCCGACAAACCAGTAGGCGTAATAGGAAAGGTAGTTCTGCGGGCCGTCGGGGGTGTTGTAGAGTCGCTCGGCCTCGATCACGGCCACCTTCAACGGGGCGCGCCCCTCCATGGGCACTTCCATGGTGTGCTCGTTGACGATGGTATTGCCCTGCCCCACTAGACAGCGTTGGGGACGGTGGATCGAGTTGCGCTCCATGCCGGAGAGGACGATAGAGGTGAAGATGCGCCCGCCGGCGGCGTTGGTATAGGCGGACTTGACGAACTCGGTATCCTTTGGCAGCGCGTCATATTCCGCCCAGCTCATGGTGTAGAGCTTTTCGCCGCAGTCCGGGCAGATATCCGGCAGCTCGAGGTCGCGGACAAAATACTGCCCCTGCATGGCGGGCTTCGAATAGCACGCCTCGTTGTGGCAAAAGCGCAACTCGTTGCCGACCCACCCAACCAGCGACTCTGGAAGATGCATTACCACCCCGGGCTTGTCCACTAGCTTCACGTCGACCGTGAACGCCAATGCCAACGAGGCTAGCACCATAAGGATTACGACGGTCAGGAATGGCTTAAATATGCTTTTTTCCATAAAGAGAACAGCTCCCGGTAGTTTACGTTGAGCACTTTGGCGACAGCGACCATCAAGCTGATGGCCACGGTGAAGAGTACATAGCCCGACCAGTCATGGTAAAGGCCGGTTCCCAGCTTCTGTCCGGAAACAATAGACACGAGTGCAATTGAAATAATGCGGCCAATGTTTCCCGCCACCGCGATCGGAATCGACAGAACAAACAACAGCCACTTTTTAACGACCGTCGTCTGCGTGAAATAGGCATACACCGCCGTCAAAGCCGTCATGGCCAACAGCGAGCGCAACCCCGAACACGGGGCTTCTACGTTCAGCTGGAAATAGGGAGAAATCAGCTGGGTGCCGACGCGCTGGCACTCGATGCCCATGCCGTTTATCATGGAGTGCGAAATGGTTGTGGCCACGCGCTGCAGCGGGAAGGATAGTGCATCGAGAAAGTTGAGCGGCACGCAGAAAATCAGGTAGGCGCAGGGAAAGATCAGGAGTTTGGCAATCTGCCAACCGAAAAAGTAGAATGGAACGCCCCAAATCAGGAGGATCAGGCTCAATAGCGAAATACGCGTTTGCTGCATCTTCGCTCCCACCCAATGCATTAACAGGGCTGCGATGATGACATAGAGCCCGGCAATGCAAACACTCTTCTTTGCGGCGAAAAAATCATCGCGTCGATACCAGATAACTCCCAAGCTCACGAATGGAATCAGGTAGCCGTGCGAATAGTCGGCACCGAACGAAACCTTGTCTCCCCAACGGGCAATCATCCAAGCGAAAGCGGAGCGGCTATTAATGTTTTCAACCGTATTTCCAAGCAGGTGGAACAACAGGAACAACATGCCAATGATCACCGAAACAAATCCGATATTCATCAGTTCGTTCCTGGAGAGTGCACCCAAACGCCACCGGTCGCTCCAAATCACCATGTTCTTGGTTTTCAACTCTTCCATATCCATTCCTCGCCATTCCCTACAGTTGGTGCCGGACTTATAACACCACCGACCTCCAAACATCAAGAACCGTTCAAACAACGCGACTCGTCTGCTTTTACAAAAAATTGTGCTTGCAAACAAAATCCGCTTAACAATAATGGCGGCTCGTTTTTGAGAAAAAGCGAGCGTAGCTCAGTGGTAGAGCTCTACCTTGCCAAGGTAGATGTCGAG
>JAIPJC010000164.1 GCA_021734345.1 Kiritimatiellales bacterium
CGAGGCCGATGCGGTCGGGCGAAATCTCCTGCGCGGCCAGCAGCTGCGGTTGTTCCTTTTCCTCGAAGTCGTACAGGCGGAAGGCCAGCCGGTTGCGCAGGACCATGCCGATTTGCGGGGCGGAGCCTTCGTACTGGAGGATGTCCATGTATTGCCGTGGCGGCAGGTCGATGGGCTGTTCGGTGCCATAGAGGCCGCCGCCCTTGCCATAGCGCACCTTGAGCGGATTGTTGAGGGTGTTGAAGTGGAAGGCGAGGTCGGCGATGCCGTCGCCGTTGATGTCGGCAATATCGCCATAGAAGCTTTTGTCGGCCGAGAAGGTGAGGGTTTTCTTCTCTTGGAACGGCCGGTCGCCGGTGTTCCAGAGCAGGTCGGCCTGGCTGCGGCGGCACACCATGATGTCTTTCTTTCCATTGCCGTCGAGGTCGCCGACCTGGATGGTGGTGACGTCGTCGGGATCCTTGACGAAGATGCGTTCGGGATCGCGGAAGGAGCCGTCTTCGGACTGGTAGCGGATCTGCAGGCCGATGGGGGTTCCGAAGGTCACAATGTCCATGCGGCCGTCGTTGTCCAGATCGGCGACGCGCAAGGCGTTCAGGCTTTGATCGACGAGCAGTCCCTTGTTTTCGAAGCGCTCTTCGAGTTCCGGCAATTCGCCGGTATCCTCGATCTCCGCTTTACGCACCAGAATCTCCAGGCGGGAGATGTGGTTGTTGACGAACAGGATGTCGTCGAGTCCGTCGTTGTTGATGTCCTGGACAACCAACCGCGATGCGCCGTTGTCGAACTCGTAGATTTCCAAAGGCCGGAAGCCGAAGTCGCGTTCGGCCCCGGATTCGCTTGCGATGGCTGCCGTGGCCAGCAGGCCTGAAAGCAAGGCTGATGAAACTAGGCGCATAGGATTTCCCGTTTTAGTACTTCAAGATGATCCGCTGATGGAGTCCGTTGGGGGTGGCTTCGGCGTATTGGTAGGAGACGTTGAAGAACGAGGCGATGTGGTCGGCCGATGGCAGCTTGGTGAAATCCGGCGGCGGCAGGGCGGAGCCGCTCTTCGCCCAGTTCTGCTGCATGAGCGCGACGTGTTCGGGCTTGGACAGTTCCCGCATGATGACGGCCATGTTCTTTTTCCAGTCGATGGCGCTGAAGCCGAATGCCTTTGGGGATACGTTCTGGCGCAATCCCTTGACCAGCGGGGAGCGCTCGAAGGCTTCGTTGGCGGCGGCGGTGCTGCCCTGGCTGCGGATCACTTGGCGGAGGCCGTCGGGGTGTCCGTAGAGCAGGTAGTCGCCCGAGATGACGAAGGCGATGGCGTTGCTGGGATCGGCGCTTTTCACCGTATAGAGGGTGTGGTCGAGGAAGGTTTCGATTTCAAGGCTGGCGGCAACCTGCGGCTGCAGGGCGGGGGCGGCGAGCAGGGTTTCGAGACCGGTCTTGAAGGAGAGGCCGTTCTTGAGTTCGACGGCGATCACGGAGATTTGCTTGTCGGCCTCGGCCACGGAGAAGGAGACATACTTGGTGCCGAGGTTGGCCAATAGATCCTGTTCGAAGTTGATGCCTGCCTGTAGCTGAAGCATGGCCAGGATCATGTCGAACTGCGGCTTGGCGGCCGGTATGGCCGTGGTGAGCGCGGTCGGGATTTCCTGCCAGAGGCGCAGCAGGTTGAAGCGGCCGACTTCGAGCGAGGCAATGTTTTCGGGAATGAAGGTGACGGTGGGCAGTTGCGAGGGTTGGACGTCGAGAATGGCGAAGAGGCCCTTGGTGAGATCGGTAACGCGCAGGTTGCTGTCGGCCACCATCTCGGCGTCCTTGAGCTCCAGCTTGAGCGAGTAGGTTTCGATGCCCGTCAATCCGAGCGCATCGAGTATGGCTTGCTGGCTTTTCTTTCCACCCTGGGCGAATGATTCGCTTATGATTTGCGCAAGGGGGATGTTCAAGTCGAGTTCGGGATTGCCCTTCGGTTCCTGGACCGCGTCCTTCTTGAGCTGGATGATGGATTTCTCGACCCATTCCTGTGTGTAGCCCAGCACCAGCGTTCCGTTGAGGTAGGCCTGCCACGAGGATTCCTCTTCCGGGGTGCCGCCCTTTTCAATGTACTGGATGATTTCCACGTCCTGGAATGTGCTCTTGACGATTTCAAACGGTTCGGTGGCGACTTCGCGCAGTTTCACATCCATCTCCAGGCTGCGGGCAAAGTCGTCCGCACTCATTGCCGCGATAACGCAGGGCTGATCCATCTTTTTGGTGAAGGCGAGGATGACTTCGCCCTTGAGCATCTTGAGCTGATCGGCAAAGACCCGGTCCTCGGCGTCGGATTCGCCGTTGAACAAGACCTCCTGCCACGTCTCGGCATCGGGGTTCCCGATGAAATCCTGGAATTGCGGGTCGGTCCAGAGCTTGCCGATGGACGACTGCTTGAGCTTGCTCCAGAAGTTGGTGGTGTTCGAGATGCGGACATACGTTTCCGCATCGGCCGGCAGCAGCGCTAGCCGGTCGAGGGCCATGGACGACAGCGGGAAGGACAGCAGCAGGGAAACGGCGGCGATTTTCAGTTTAACGGACATGTTCGGACTCCTTTTGTTCGGAAGAAAACTTTCCCGGCCGCCGTGGCGGATCCGGATAGACAAAACCTGATTCGGGATTGGTGGCGTCATACGCGAAGGCATCGATGTGGTCGAGGATGTATTGCGGATGCCGCGCCGGTATGGCGAAGTTGAGCCCTTCCATGGACGGTACGCCCATGTTGATGATGCCGATCACCTGTCCGCGCGCATTGAACAGCGGGCCGCCGGAGTTGCCGGGGTTGACCGGGGCGTCGACCTGCAAATAGAGGATGCCGCCAAAGTTGCGGTGGGTCTGGCTGAGGACCCCCTCGGTCACGGTGCGTTCGAGGCCTAGCGGGTTGCCGATGGCAAAGACGGTTTCGCCGATGTGCAGGTCTTCTTCGGGCGCAAAGACAACGGATGTGATTTCCGTGTCGAAATCCTTGATCCGCAGGACCGCCAGGTCGTGGAACGGGGCTGTGGCGACAATCTCGACATCCTTGTGCAGGACGCGCCGCAGGATCTTCCCTTCCTGGAGGAATTGCGTGACGGATATGTGCTTTTCGCCGGCGATCACGTGGAAGTTGGTGATAAGGTAGCCCTTCTTGTTGATGAAGAAGCCGGGGCCGAGTCCCGCGGCGGTCTTGACGAGGACGACGGCGGGGGCGTAGAGCTTGGCCGCCTCGGCGGTGGTGATGTGTTCGGGGGAGCTCACGGTGTAGAGCCGGTTGGTGTCGGTCGGTGCCGGACTTTCATCGGTCGGCGCGTCGGTGTAGAGTGCGAGCACTTCGTCGCGCGGGATGCGCAGCACATCGTAGCCGAGGTCGATCACAACGGCGTCGCCGGAATCCTTGAGGAGGGGTCCCTGGACTTTTGCCCCGCCCTTGAGCGTCACATCTTCGGCCAAGGCGTTTACCGCCAGGACCGCGACTGCCCAATAAAGCTGTGTTCTCATGGATCGTCCTTTAATGCGTGTTTCGCAACGAGTCGGTCGTAATGCGAATGATAAAAACAGGCGGAGCTTAGCCTAAGCCGAAGGAAGTGTCAAAATCCCACCGTTGCGGATTACGAATCATGCATAGAGTTTCCTAATCTCGTCGGCGATGATCCTGACGCCCGCATGCACGACCGCTTCGTCCTGGGCGTAGGTGACGCGGATGCATTCGTGCTTGTGCTGCCAGTATTCGTTTTCCAGGCCCGGGAAAAAGTGGTGGCCGGGAATGACCAGGGTCTTGCGTTCCTTCAGCCGCTCGTAGAGCTGGGCGCTGGTGCAGGGAAGTTCCTGGAACCAGAGCCACAGGAAGATCGCGCCCTCCGGCTTGTGGATGCGGCAGGGGATGTCGCCAAGTTCCTCGCGGAACCACTCCAGGGTTTGGAGGGCCTTGCGCTCGTAGAAGGGTTGCACGATCTCGCGGCTCATCCGCATGATCTCGCCGCTGCGGACGAGATCGATCGCCATGCGCGCTCCGATCCCGCCCGGCGCGAGGTTCATCACGCCGTTGATGTCGGCGATGGCCGAAGCGATTTCCTCGCGGGCAACCACGATCCCCGTGCGCAGGTTCGGCAGGCCAAATTTCGACAGGCTCATGCAGACCACCGTGTTCGGGTTCCACATCGGTTTGGCGTCGGTGTAGATGATGTCCGGAAAGGGTGTGCCGTAGGCGTTGTCGATGATGAACGGAATGCCCTTGTCCTGCGCCAGCGCGTCGAGGTGCAGCATTTCCGCATCGGTCAGCACATTGCCGGTCGGGTTGGTCGGACGCGAAACGCAGATCGCACCGATATTGTCGCCGATCTCCAGCGCGTCGAAATCAACGTGGTATTTGAACAGTCCGCCATCGAGCAGCTCGATGCTCGGCCGCCGCGCCGCGAAGAAGTTGTCGCTCAGTCCGGCGTCGGCATAGCCGATGTATTCCGGCGTCAGCGGAAAGAGGATTTTCTTTTTCGAGCCATCCGGCATCTCGCCGGCAAACAGGTTGAACAGGCAGAAGAACGCATTCTGGCTGCCGTTGGTCAGCGCAATGTTTTCCGGGCCGATCTCCCAGCCAAAGGTTTCGCGCAGCATGTCGGCCAGCGCCGCGATGAAGGCCGCGTTTCCGCGCGACCCGTCATAGTTGCCGATCAGCGTTTCAAAACCCGACGGTTCGGCAAGAATGTCCTCCATCCGTTGGCGGAACCGCTCCTGCACCGCTGGAATATGGGCTGGATTCCCGCCGCCGAGCATCAGCATTTCTCCGCCCGCCATCGCCGCGCCCAGGTCGTCCATCAACTGGGTAATGCCCGTCTTGCGCGTAAACTTTTCACCGAATTTCGAGAGATTCATGGGCGGAAGATAAACCACGAACTACGCGGAACACACGGAAATAGATGCGGAATATACGTGAAAAAAGGCAGGTGGAGCGCTCCATCTGCCTTGTGCAGTTCGATTAGGGAGAAGTCTATCGTCTAAAGCGCCAGCGCACATAAACCATGCTGCCACCGACTATGGCGAACAGGGGGAGTACGGCTGGTTCGGGAATCGTTTCGCTGTATGCCGTGGAAAATAAAAAGTCGGTGTTGGGTGCGACGGAGGAGTTGCCCACGTCGCCATCGTTGATTTGCCCGGCGCTTTGCGAAGAGGTGATCAGCAGGCGGAAGGGGTCGTTGGTGGAGGTGATTCCAGTCAGGCCTGAAAAGGTCAGCCACGGCATGGCCACATCCAGGAAGTAGTCGTCTCCTGCATCGAATTGCGAACCGTCGCCGGTCGCCAAGCCGGTATAGTGGATATATCCCGAGTAGGATGAGTCGGTCCATGACGCCGCACCGAATACAACCCCATTGCGGTTTGTGCCGCTTGCGGAACCAAACGTCAACGTCCCGTTGGCATCGAGGTCGGTCGTATTCAACTGGAGGACCCATTCCACGGAATCGTCGCCATCGGTTTCAAAAAACACTTGGTAGGCGCCTGGCATTTTATTCTTTTTTTCGTCCAGCCGAATGCGGATCAGCAGCTGGTCTTCCGTTTCGGAAAGCGTGTCTGCGGCGGATCGGTAGAGCAGGAAGCCGGCGGCGTAGGTGGCATCCCCGACGATGTCCAGATATTCATGGCCGCTGTTGCCGATGTCGTTGGGAATGTCCGAATAGGATCCTCCCGCTGAGTAGAGCGCATTCCATGCGCCACTGGTTGGCCAGCTGATGACAGTGGCATGTGCGGTGGCGCACAGCGCAAGTAGTTGTATCCCCAATATTGTTTTATTCATAAACCCCTTTCTATTTTTAATGTTGTAAACGATCCCTAAAGTTTACGTTGAGCCGATCAGGACACCGCAGTGCGGTGATAAGACTTCTCGGGTCAACGCGGAAGCCCTTTGAGCACCAAGCATGCCATGAATGGGCGGCGGCTATAGAATTATGCCGTGGCGATCAAAACCGCGCGCTTCGGGGCGGGGTGGCCTTCGACGGTTTGGGAAGGGTTGGCGGGGTCGGGGAAGTCGGAGAGCGATTCGAAGGTCATCCAGTCCGTGGCGCGCTGCTCTTCGGTGGAGGTGGTGGTGATGTCGACGGTGCGGATGTCCGATAGCCCGCAGTCGCGCATCCAGGTTTCCAACGTTGGGACGGAGGGGATGGACCAGACGTTGCGCATCTTGGCGTAGCGTCCGTTGGGAATGAGCGCATAACCTTCGGGCCCATCGACGACGAGCGTTTCGATCACCAGTTCGCCGCCGGGGCGCAGGAGGTTTTTCAGTTCGCGGATGTGGTCGAGCGGTTCCTTGCGGTGGTAGAGCACGCCCATCGAAAATATGGTATCAAACGCGCTGGGCGTGGCCGGGATATCTTCGATGCCGAGCGGCAGCACCCATGCGCGCGGATCCTGGATGAAGTGCTTCATTGCAAAGAACTGGCAGACAAACAGGGGGGTGGGATCGATGC
>JAIPJC010000165.1 GCA_021734345.1 Kiritimatiellales bacterium
GCTGTCCATGCACAGAGGGAAGCTGTTTCATCGCTTGGTGCAGCAATCGGTGACATCAAGGCCGAAAACGGTCAAGGGGTTCTATACGACCAGGCCACAACATGTAGAGGTCACTTGAGTAAGTCAGCTAACCATAAAAAATAAACATGGGTGTTCGGCCAAGAAGGAAACGTGCGTAGATGACAAAACGCGAAGTAATCAAAGCAACGCTTAATGGAGAAAAGCCTCCCTATGTCCCTTGGTCATTCTCATTCACCCTGGAGGCGGAGGAACGGCTGGTTCGGTATTTCGGCACCGCCGATCTGGAGCCTATTCTGCAAAACCATTTTCTGGGTCTCGGCAATGGCATCGGATTTTTCGATGATCTTGGGAACGACCGGATGCGGGATGTGTTCGGAGTCGTTTGGGATAGAAGTGTCGACAAGGATATTGGAAATGTAGAGGAACCCCAGCTCGTTGAGCCAACGCTGGCAGGCTATGCATTCCCCGATCCCGTGTCGGACCGGTTTTTCGCCGACATACCGGAGCAGATTAAAAAATATGGTGACCGCTTCCGGGTCTTCTCCATTGGTTTTTCGCTCTATGAACGCGCATGGACCTTGCGGGGTATGGAGAACCTGATGATGGATTTCTTCGACCATCCCGACTTCGTGCACGAGCTGCTGCGCACAATATCCGATTACAATATCGCCCAGGTCCAAAAGGCATTGACCTACGACATCGACGCGATCCACTTTGGCGACGATTGGGGGCAGCAACAAGGGCTTCAGATGGGGCCTAGACTCTGGCATGAATTCATCTATCCGGAATTGAAGCGGATGTACAGCACGGTCCGGGACGCGGGAAAATATGTATCCATCCATTCCTGCGGGGATGTTGATGAACTGTTCGATGACCTTATTGGCATTGGCCTGAACTGCTTCAATCCCTTCCAGCCAGAAGTGATGGATGTGGCGACCCTCATTCCCCAATACCGAGGGCGCTTGGCTTTCCACGGCGGATTGTCCACGCAGCAGACGCTTCCATTTGGAACGCCGGAAGATGTGAGGGAGGAATCACGGAAGCTGATTTCGCTTGGAAAAGACGGAAGCTATATTTTCTCGCCAGCCCACGCCGTCGAAGGGGATGTGCCCCTCGATAACATGCTGGCCTTTATTGACGAAGCATTGAGCCAGCCTGGATTCACTGGTGGATAGTGGGCCGCCGAAAAAAGCGGATGCAGGCGGTGACCGATAACACAAACAAGGAGACAACATGATGAACAAAATAAAAATGATGATGGCGTTCGCGGCGGTTGCCGTACTGGCGGCGCAAGCGGAAGATCCTTGGCGGTTCATCAACATTGCCGACTGGCACTGGGCGGAAGGATATGTCTGGCAGGAAAGATCACCGGACCAGTACGCAACTACGCTGGCAAAGCACACGGCCGAGGTTGCAACGATCAAAAAGCTTTTTGGTGGCGAGCTGATGACGCTGCCCGGTGATAGCAATGGGGGGCATTGGGATACGCCGAGCTTTATAAAGGGCTTCATGCCGGGCGCGACGCCGGAAGAGGCGGTTCTTAAAGCTGGCCATCTTTGCTATTCCGGAATGCAAAAGGCATTCAAGGCGGGCGGCTATCCCATTCTGCTGATGGCCGTCGGCGATCATGAGCTGGGCGACAATCCCTGGCCGGCCGGGTCGGATGTCGCCCGTTGCCAGCCGCAGTTCCGGGAGGCTTTTGCCTCGGTGTGGAACACGAATCCGGACGGCGGAAAATTCCTTTTCGACAAGCCGATCGGGAAGGTGGCTTCCCGCCCGTTGGGTACGCCGTACGAAGGGACGTCCTATGCGTTCCGCTACAAGAACGTGTTGTTTGTGACCGTGGATGTCTTTTATCAGGAAGACCCGGATAAGGTGATAGGGGACGAGGGTTCCGTTACAGGAGCCGTAAAAGGCAAGTGTCTTGAATGGCTCGACCAGGTGTTGGGCGAAGCCCGCAAGGACGCCTCCATCAAGCACATCATTGTGCAGGCACATCTTCCGGTGATCTATCCCGTCCGCAAGGTGAGCAGCAGCGGCATGCTCATGGACAAGGGGCTGGACTGCGATTTCTGGAATGTCTTGCGCAAGCACAAGGTCGATATCTACTTTGCCGGCGAAGTCCATGCGAATACGGTTACCAAGGATCCCGAATCGGACCTGTTGCAAGTGGTCACCCGCGGGAACTTCTTCAACAATGTCATGGCGGTGGATGTGAAGGATGACCGGCTTGAGTTCACGACGTACAACCATCCCGGCGGAGATGATGTGACCGATGGGAAGTACGAGCCGTATGGGAAGCTCGTCGTCGACAAGTCCGGCGCAAAAACGACGATCCAAGGCGAAGGGTGCCTGGCGTTGCTCGATCGGAATGCGCGGATGCTGCATTTTACGTTTGAGCATGAAGATTCCCTTGCAGCGCTACCCATCGTCGGGTTGTCCGGAAAGGATAAAAAGAAAAACGACACCAATATCCGTGGACTGGAATGCAGTGAACTTTTTGTCAACCAGGGCGCATTCGGCCAGCAATACAGCGTGCTGGAAACAGGCGTGGAACTGGTCGATGGTGTGCACGGCAAGGCGGCGCTCCTGAATGCCGATAGCCGGGTGGCGGTGTGGGCCATGGGACCGCCGCTCAAAGGGTATCCCGTTTCGTATGCCTTGTGGATCAAGACCACTTCTGCCGACAACCAGATACTCGTCAATTCCTGCTCTATTTGGGCGAATCAGTTGAAAAACTTTTTCAACCTGAATCTAAACGATGGCGTACCGGAAGTAATGGTTGCGTGGAACCGGAAGCTCGTGGCGGATTCTGCCAAGCTGAACGACGGGAAGTGGCACCATATCGCCGCCGTGGTTCCAAAGGAGGATTCCATGTTGTCGGCGGTCCGGATCTATGTCGATGGGAAACCGGTTTCCGGACACCTCGGCGCCGAGGATGAAAAAATCCAGATCGACCAGGCGATCCGGCTGAGCTTCGGCGGGTTGGACTACAGCCGCAAGGAATTCGACAAGCTTCCCGTGAAGCCGTTTGTCGGTGCGATGGACGATGTTTCCCTATGGACCCGTTCCCTGACCGCTGAAGAAGTCGCCGCCGATGCCACCAAGTAGGGAGTCAACATGATCAAAATCACTTGTCGTCTATTTCTGGTATGGATCTCCGCCATCCTGCTCGTTCCGGTTGCAGCCTGGAGCGAGTCATCTCCTGCGCTCCGGCTGGGTGTTCCCTTTGCCGATCATGCGGTTCTGCAATGCGAACTGCCGCTTAACATATGGGGCAACGCAACGCCGGGAAGTTCCATCGCCATCCTGCTGGATGGAAAACCATGGGGCAACGCCATGGTTGATGCCGGAGGGCATTGGAAGACGCAGTTGCCCGGCCAGTTGCCGAGCAGTACACCACACGCCATTACCGTGCAGTGCGGCGGCGAACGTGTGGAGTTGAACGATATACTCTTCGGAGAAGTATGGCTGGCGTCCGGTCAGTCGAACATGGCGTTTGGATTGAACAAGGCAAAGGATGGGGAGTCGCTTCGGCCCGCGTCTGGAACCCACTTCCGGTTTGCCAATGTGCAGGCGCAAAAAGGATTTCCGGATGCCCCGGAAAAGAAGTCGCTGTTTTGGAATGAATTCCAGCCGGGCGCCAATAATTGGGTCTCGGCCGTGGCGGCCTATTTCGGAGTGGATCTAGCCGAGAAGCTGGATCGCCCGGTCGGCATCATTGTCTGTGCGGTTGGGGCAACGCCCGCCGAGGCGTGGACGCCGCTGAGCGCGCTTGAAGCCCATCCGGAAACGGCCGGGCTTGCACGGCTCTATCGCCGAACGGTGGAAGGCAAAACGGTTGATGAACTCAAGGCGCTTCATCAGGTGAAGGTTGCGGAGTGGAAGAAGAATAATCCTGGCGAGTCGTTCATGCAGATTCCAGACAGTCCGTTCGACAACAACTTCCCGGTGTGTCTCTATGAAAACATGATTGTGCCGCTGGTTCCCTTCACGATGCGGGGCGTCATCTGGTATCAAGGCGAAAACAACGCCAACTTCGCCCGTGCGGATCAGTACCGGGTATTGTTCCCCGCGATGATCCAGAGCTGGCGCGATGTGTGGGCATCGCCCGACCTGCCGTTCCTGTTTGTCCAGCTGGCCGCATTCAATGCGAAGGAAGGTGGCGAATGGCCGGAACTGCGCGAGGCGCAAGCCTTCACCCGCGACACGGTGCCAAGCACGGGCATGGCCGTGGCGATCGACGTGGGGATGCAAAAGGATATCCATCCAAAAAACAAAAAGCCGGTAGGGGAACGCCTGGCCAAACTGGCGCTTAAGCAAGTCTACGGGAAAGACGTGGTCGCCCTCGGACCTGTTCCCATCAACTGTTCCTTCGCCGACAACCGCGCCACGATCCGGTTCGACTTTGCGGGAGATGGGTTGAAGACCCGCGATAGCGGCGCATCGGTTCCGGGCTTTGAACTCGCCGGGGCTGACGGAAAATTCCATTCCGCCGCCGCACGGATAACCACTGCCGATACAGTTGAACTCACTTGTCCCGATGTCGGAGCACCCAAAGCGGTGAGGTATGCCTTCAGTGCATGGGTCGAGCCGCCGACCACGTTGGAAAATAGCGACGGCCTGCCCGCCGAACCCTTCCGCCGACCATGACCGGCTAGCCGATGCGGCGTCGAAGAACCCGTCCTCCGTGGTTTTGCATTGGCAATTTTGTGCTTGTGATTGTCGGTATTGTGAAGGCTTGCCTTTGGGAATGCGGCTACACTAAAACCGTTTTCCAGATTCATGGCCATATGGCCGAACTCGCAAGCAAGAGGTGCACGGAATGGGTAAAGGGATCAAGTTGTTTTTTCGAAGCCGTTTTGCGGGCATGGTTTCGCTGGCTGTTTTAATGGCGCTCGCCAGCCCTGTGGTTGCAAGGGCCGTGCCTAGCCCGGCGGAGGTGAAGCAGCAGACCAATCTCGTAAAAAAATCCCGGACGTCCATCGCCATGGTGCAGCCCGGGTTGCTGTGGATCGACGCGGAGGATTTTTCCGCGTACGGCGGCTGGTGGCTCGATACCCAGTTTGTCCATTTGATGGGTTCCGGCTACCTGATCGCGGCCGGCACGGGCACGCCGGTTGACGATGCGCACACAGCCTTTGAAATTCCAACGGCTGGAACGTTCCGCATATGGGTGCGCTGTCGAAACTGGATCAAGGACTATGCTCCGGGCAAGTTCGGGCTGGTCGTCAATGGAACGCCACTGGAGCATGTGTTCGGCGCGGCGGATAGCGACGAGTGGATATGGGAGGACGGCGGAACCGTCGAACTGGCGAAGGGCCGCAACGAACTGCACCTCCACGACCTGACCGGCTATTATGGCCGGTGCGATGCCCTCGTGTTGAGTGCCAACCTCGCCTACCGTCCGCCGAATGACAAGGAGGGATTGCGCGCCGAACGCGCCCGCCTGACCGGGCTCTCGCTCGATCCGGTTGACGAAGGGATATACGATGTGGTCGTCGTAGGCGGAGGCCCCTCGGGAGGGGTTGCCGCGCTGGCCGCCGCCCGGCTGGGTATGAAGACGGCGCTGATCCAGGATCGTCCGGTACTGGGCGGAAATGCCAGCATCGAACTGGGGGTTCCGGTTCAAGGCGCGGCGTTCGTCAAGGGCTATGCCCGCGAAGGCGGAATTTGCGAGGAGTTGAACCGGCTGCACGCCGTCCATCACTATGGACAATGGAGCGGCCCGCTGGAATTGGCCGCGGCGGCGGAAACGAACCTGACTGTCTTTTTGAACCAGCGGGTGCATGGCGTGGACATGGCCAACGACACGATTCGCGGCGTGTGCGCGGTGGATACCCTGTCGGGAATGGAAAGCTGTTTCAAGGGTTCCATTTTCATTGACTGCACGGGCGACGGTTGGCTGGGCTATTATGCCGCCGCGGATTTCCACTTCGGTCGCGAGGCCCGCAGCGAATATGGTGAATCGCTCGCGCCGGACGAGGCCGATGAACGCACGATGAGCGGATGCCTGTTGGGCAAGGCCTTCGGCTTCGGCTGGAAGGACGCCGGTGAACCGGTTCCGTATGCGGCGCCGGAATGGGCACCGCGGTTTCCGGAAAATCCTACGTTCGGACGTAGCGTCGCCAACATGCAGGGCCAGTGGTGGCTGGAGCACAGCAACAGCATCGACGACGTGTGGAATGGCGAGCAGGCCCGCGACGAACTGATCCGCATTAATATCGGCTACTGGGATTGGCTCAAGAACCGATGGGAAAAGAAAAGCCAGGCGCGCAATGCACGGCTGACGATGATTCCGATCATGAGCGGCCGCCGCGAAAGCCGCCGCTTGATGGGCGATGTTGTGCTGACCCAGAACGATTGCGAAGCGGGACGCATCTTCGAGGATGCCATCGGGCATTACGGCTGGATGCTGG
>JAIPJC010000166.1 GCA_021734345.1 Kiritimatiellales bacterium
CTGTCCATGCACAGAGGGAAGCTGTTTCATCGCTTGGTGCAGCAATCGGTGACATCAAGGCCGAAAACGGTCAAGGGGTTCTATACGACCAGGCCACAACATGTAGAGGTCACTTGAGTAAGTCAGCTAACCATATTCTCCAATGGCTGGAAGACCACCAGCCGGACGTGCTGGGCATTCAGGAAACCAAGGTTCAAGACATGGACTTTCCCCTGGAAGCTTTCGAGACGGCGGGCTGGCACGTCGTCTTCAAGGGTGAAAAATCCTACAACGGAGTGGCGCTCATCTCGAGAAGCAAGCCGCAGGATGTCGGCTTTGGATTCAACGACGGCGGCCCGTCCGATGAAACGCGACTGGTGCGGGCGGTGGTGGACGGGGTGGCAATTGTAAATACCTATGTGCCGCAGGGCAGGGCGATCGACAACGCCATGTACCCGTACAAGCTCAATTGGTATTCCCGGCTCCGCAAACTCTTCGAGTCGGAATATTCACCCGACCAGCCGTTGGCTTGGATCGGCGATATCAACATCGCCGTCGAACCGATCGATGTCTCCAATCCGGCGAGCCACAAGAACGACCCGTGCTACCATATCGATGCGCACAATGCCTTTCTCGAAACCTGCTCATTTGGATTCGAGGACGTTTTCCGCAAGCACCATCCCGGCGAGGAGCTTTATTCGTTTTTCGACTACCGCGTGCCCAACGCGGTGAAGCGCAACATCGGCTGGCGCATCGATTATATCCTCGTCACCGAGCCGCTGGCTTCGAAAAGCTTTTCCTGCGAGATCGACCTCGAACCGCGCCTCAGGGAAAAACCTTCCGACCATACCTTCATGGTGGCGGAATTCGCGTAGGGGCACGATGGGGGAGGCTTTCCGGAACTTGGGAATGTAATCTACTTGCGCTCCTTGTCCGGCTTTATACAATCCGCTTCATCGCAGGCGAAGATTTTAAACCTAATAACAAGGGAGAAGCACATGAGTACAAATGCAGTTGTAATGGCTACCGGCGGCGAACCAACACCATGGCTTGAAAAGGCACAGACCTTGGGCGTGGAGTATGGTGCAAAAATCATTGGTGCATTGCTCGTCCTGCTGGTCGGGATGTGGCTCGCCAAGATGGTCACGAAAGGGATCGTCAAGCTGATGGAAAAGCGGAAGGTGGATCCGACCTTGATCTCCTTTTGCTCCAGCTTGCTTTCTGTGACGATGCAAATATTCGTCATCGTGGCGGCGTTGGAAAAACTCGACATCAAGACCACCTCGTTCATTGCCATTCTCGGCGCCGCCGGCTTGGCGATTGGTTTGGCGCTCCAGGGATCGCTGGCCAACTTCGCGGCCGGTGTGTTGATGATTATCTTCAAGCCGTTCAAGGTCGGCGACTTCATCGAGGCCGGCGGGACGATGGGATCGGTGCTCGAGATCGGCATCTTCACAACCATCCTGAAGAGCCCTGACAACAAAAAAATCATTATACCCAATGCCGGCGTGACCGGTGGCAACATCACCAACTTCAACGCCAACGGAACCCGTCGCGTCGATCTGACGGCGGGCATCAGCTATGGCGACGATATCGACAAGGCCAAGGCCGCCATCAACGCCGTACTGGCCGCCGATGCCCGGATTCTCAAGGATCCGGCCCCGACGGTGGCGGTGGTTGCCATGGCCGACAGCAGCGTCAACTTTGTGGTTCGTCCGTGGGTGAAGTGCGCGGACTACTGGGATGTCTACTTCGGCGCAACCGAAGCCATCAAGAAAAAGTTCGATGCAGAAGATATCACCATCCCGTTCCCGCAGCGCGATGTCCATATCTACGAGCACAAGGAAGCTTAGTCTTCCAATCCTTGGAGTTCGCATGGCCGCCCCGTATCCCGGGGCGGTTTTTTATTTGAGGCCCATCGTTCCGCCGTTTATTATTCCGCCGTTGGTAAACAAACCACTACGGATAGGAAAACAAAAAGGAATGAATTATGGATACAAACAACATTTCAGCAATTATGGAGCCTGTTGCCGATTCTCCTGCAACCTGGCTGGAAACAGCACAAACCCTCGGGGTTGAGTATGGATTGAAGATTCTCGGTGCACTTGTAGTCCTGCTCGTCGGGGGCTGGTTGGCGAAACAGGTCCGGAAAATCATCGTGAAGCTGATGGAGACGAGCAAGATCGACCCCACGCTGATTTCGTTCGTGGCAAGCTTGTCGTATGTCGCCATGCAGGTCTTTGTCGTTGTTGCAGCCCTCGAAAAGCTGGACGTCAAAACCACCTCGTTCGTAGCGATCCTCGGTGCCGCCGGCTTGGCTGTCGGTTTGGCGTTGCAGGGCTCGTTAGCCAATTTCGCGGCGGGCATACTGATGATTATCTTCAAACCGTTCAAAGTAGGCGATTTTATCGAAGCGGGTGGTGTCGTTGGGACGACCCAGGAAATCGGTATTTTCACGACGATCATCAATACGCCGGACAATCGCAAAACCATCGTGCCGAACTCCAAGCTTACGGCGGACAATATCACCAACTATACCGCACACAATACCCGCCGTGTTGATCTAACCGCCGGCATCAGCTATGGCGACGATATCGACAAGGCCCGCGCCGCGATCAAAGCCGCACTGTCGGAAGTTCCGGGTGTCCTCGCGAATCCCGCGCCGGACATCTTTGTTTCCGCGATGGCCGACAGCAGTGTCAACTTTGCCGTGCGCCCCTGGTGCCGTCCGGTCGACTACTGGGCAGTCTACTTCGGTGTCACCGAAGCCATCAAAAAACGCTTCGATGCAGACGGTATCACCATTCCGTTCCCGCAGCGCGACATCCATCTCTACGAACATAAATAGCTCGTTGGAAAACAGCCTTGTGCCAAACTGCCGCGCAATGCACACTGCGCGGCAGTTTTTTATTTGGAGTTTGACGATGTACAAGTCTGTAGATGAAATCGATTGGGAAAACTGGAAACCGGTGGAGCGCGCGACGTTGATGTTCGTGATCCGCGACGGGAAAATCCTGCTGATCCATAAAAAACGCGGCTTCGGCAAGGGCAAGATAAATGGTCCCGGCGGCAAGATCGAGCCCGGCGAAACCCCGTGCGAATGCGCCATCCGCGAAACGCAGGAAGAGCTGTGCATCACCCCGACCGGAGTGGAAGATGCCGGCCTGCTTCATTTCCAGTTTATCGACGGCTATTCGATCCATGGCCACGTCTTTACCGCCACTGGCTACGAAGGCGAACCGACCGAAACCGACGAAGCCATTCCGCTGTGGTGCTCCATCGACGAACTTCCCTATGAACACATGTGGGAGGACGACCATACCTGGTTTCCTTATATGCTCGAAGGACGCCGTTTCTCGGGACACTACATCTTTGATGGCGATCGCATGCTCGACGCTGTGATCGAACTGCCATAACGACGCATCACCGCATCCGGTGGATCATGACGCTACCGATGACCATGAAGACGATGATGGCGCTCCACGGACCAGCCCACGGCGCAATGAACATTTGCTTCGCGAGATATTCGAGAAAGAACTGTAGGAAGTAGAATCCGAAGAACATGGACAGCGCGAGCATGATGCCGGAGAAGGCTCCCTTGCGACCCGTATGCGATCCGACGGGGATGCCGATGATCGTGGCAATAATGCAAATGAACGGCATCGCTAGCTTATGATGGAAGTCCACTTCCTTGGCCGTGAGCGTTTCCGGCGACAGGAACTGGTGGGTGCGGATATAGTTCCAAAGTTCGAGGGAGGATTGGTGGTCGGGATCCTTGGCTTCGCCCATGAAGTCTTCGGGGATTTCGGGCAGGTCGCGCATTTCCAACGCCTGGAAGCTTTCCGGCAAGCCCTCGGCAGGATTGTTCTGGTTGTCGAAGAACTGGATGGTGCCGTCTTCGAACCACCAGCGGCCATCCATCCACTGGCCGCGCTTGGCCGTGTACTTGACCTTGTCGGTGCCATCGTCGCGTTGTTGCCGAAGGGTGAGGCCGTACATGGTGTAGCTCCGGGTGTCGAATTTTTCGATGTACCAGCTGTGATGGGCGGTGGGGTTGTTATAGGGGATCTGTTCGAAGTAGGCGTTGTCGTTTTTCTTCGTTTGCTGCTGCAGGAGTTGGTGGGCGCGGTAGGCGTATTTCGGGCCGGTGTATTCGTTCACCACCGCGGTGAACAGGAAACAGAAAAATCCCAGCAGCATGTAGGGGCGGACAATCCGGTAGATGCTGACTCCGCTGGCGCGCATGGCGGTTACCTCGCTATGGCGTGTGAGCGCCGACAGGCTGTAGAGCGTGGCGAGCAGCAGGCAGATCGGCACAATGAAAATCACCATGGAGGGGAGTTGAAGGCTGTAGTAGTGCGCCATTTCAACAATGCTTGTACCGGCGTGGAGGAACCCGGTCGCATTATCCATCAGGTCGGCAATGATGAATATCAGGGTGAATGCCACCGTAAGGTAGAGGAACGGTTGCAGCAGATTGTTGAACAGGTATCGGGTTAGAATCTTCATAAAAATGTGGAAACACGGTAACGGTAAAACGGAAGAACGGCAAGCGTTGAAAAGCACGCGGAGCAAGTGTAGAGTTCCCCGAATCATCAAGGAGTTTCGACCTATGACTGTTGACAAAAAAGGTGCTGGCAATGCAGTTGAAATCCGCGTCAAAGACCCGGTTACCATTGTTATTTTCGGTGCATCGGGCGACCTGACCCACCGCAAGCTTATTCCTGCGCTCTACACGGCCTATACACAGAACCTGCTCCCGGAAAACTTCACCATCTTCGGCTTTGCACGGCGCGACTACGACGATGAAATCTTTCGTGGAATCATGGCCGATGCCATCAAGGAGTTCTCGCGCTTGCCGGCTGCCGAGGAAACCGTAATGCGCTTTGTCGCACACATCCGGTATCACAAGGGCGATATTTCCAACCCCAATACCTACGCTGAACTAACCGAAAAATTCAAAAATGGGGAAGTTTATCCTGCCAACCGCCTCTACTACCTGTCCATTATTCCTTCTCTGTTCGAGACGGCGGTGTCTTCGCTGAAACAATCCGGCCTCATTGCGCCGCCAGGTTCCAGTCATTGGACGCGCGTGGTGATCGAAAAACCATTCGGCAAGGATCTCGCAAGCGCCAAGGCGTTGAATGCCACGCTCCTTCGCCACCTTGATGAATCACAGATCTACCGCATCGACCACTACCTAGGAAAAGAGACGGTCCAGAACATCCTTTCCTTCCGTTTTGCCAATGCCATCTTTGAACCGGTATTCAACCGCAGCTATGTCGACCACATTCAAATCACGGCATCCGAAACCGTCGGCATGGAAAGTGGTCGGGGCGGCTACTACGATGAATATGGAGCTATTCGCGACATGGTCACCAACCACCTGTTGGAACTACTTTGCCTTGTGACAATGGAGCCACCCGGCGATCTTTCCGCCGAGGCCATCCGCAATGAAAAAGTCAAAGTCCTCAATGCCGCCAAACTGGATATCCACAAGGATATTTCCGATGCCGTTGTCCGTGGACAATATGGAAGGGGAGTCGCGCCGGACGGAAATCCGATCAAAGGCTATTTGGAAGAAGATCGCATCGACCCAAACTCCAATACCGAAACGTTTACCGCCATGCGGTTGAAGATCGATAATTGGCGATGGGCAGGTGTCCCGATTTTTCTGCGCACTGGCAAACGCATGGCAAAAAAAGCCACTGAAATTTCGGTACAGTTCAAAGTGCCGCCGCTCCAGTTGTTCCAACAAGTGGAATGCGAAGAGGATGTTTGCGACATCACCCGCATCAAACCGAACACACTCATCTTTCGCATCCAGCCTGATGAAGGCATCTTCCTGAAAATTTCCACAAAGCGACCAGGCATGCGGTTTGTCGTCGAGGATGTTAAAATGGATTTTTCCTACTCCGGCACTTGGAAAAAATCGCTGCCCGAAGCCTACGAACGATTGCTACTCGATACGTTGCATGGAGATTCGACGCTCTTCACACGCTCGGATGAAGTCGAGGCCGAGTGGCGTGTCGTCCAACCGATGTTCGATCACTTCGATGAGCTGAAGCTTTTTCCCTACAAACCCAATGAATGGGGATTGGTCGAGGCGGATAGGCTTTTCCATAAAATGGAAAGCAGTTGGCGAAATCAATAGCCAGGAGTGCTGATCCGGGTAGCAATCATCGGTCGGCAGCTGGAAAATTATCATAGTGGCAAATTCCTGACCGAACTTCGAACGGAACCATATCTAGCGCAGTTTTTAACTATTATATAGACATAAGATATATTATGCGACGTATGCGTTGTTCATGAATTTGTTAATAAATCAGGATGTACGAGGAACAAACTCCGAATTCAAAAATGAGTCGCACCATTTAATCGCTTTGATTTTGACGGCACCATGAATAGCCGCGCGACAG
>JAIPJC010000167.1 GCA_021734345.1 Kiritimatiellales bacterium
GGTGCACCTTCTCGACATAGTTGCGCTGCTTCGGCTTCAGCTCGGTTTGCAGGGCCAGATGCGACATGCCGATGATGGCGTTCATCGGTGTGCGGATCTCGTGGCTCATGTTGGCGAGGAAGTCGCCCTTGGCCTTGCTGGCGGGTTCGGCGGCCTCCATCGCTGCAGCCAGTTTCTGCTGGGCCAGCATGTGCTCGGTGATGTCCTGCGTCACACCATACATGTCGGTAGCTTTGCCTTCAGCATCACGATGCACGGTCCCATAGGCATGAATCCAGACGACCTTGCCGTCAATCGGTCGTTTGTAGGCATAGATGGAGTCATAGGCCGGCGCCTTGCCGTCGATGGCGTCCTGAAAATTCTGGCCGGTGGCCTTGGCGTATTCGGAATCGCCAGCCTCCACGTTGACAAACCAGTCTTCGGCGACGCGGTAGCGATAGTTTTCGTTGGGAATGTCGCCAAAAATTTCGACAGCGCGTCTGGATGAGTTGTACCAGCCCGAACCGTCCAGCGGCACGTGCCAATAGCCGGCCTTGGTCAGGCCAAGCGCCTGGTCGTTGAGAAAGTTGACGTGCTCGAGTTCATTGGTTCTATCTGCAACAAGTTTCTCCAGGCCCAACTGGTACTCGGCCAGTTCGCCGCGTGCCACTTCGGCATCTTCGGCCAGACTCAAGGCGGCGATACGCTCATTCTTCAAGTCGGCGCTGCGGCGCTCCATGGTTTGCTCAGCCTGCCGTGCGCGCCGCTGTTCCAGAGCAAAGGCGCCAATCAGTCGGGCAAAGCGAGTCAGGTAGCCCAAAATGTGCGGCAGCTTTGCTTCGTCCATCACCGGAGCATCTTCGACTGCAGCAACGTACTTGTCGGGATCGAAACCGAATTCACCAGCCTGCTTGCGGAAGAAAACCACATCCGGTTTTTGCAGATGGAACTGGCCAATGAAGACATTGGCGACGTGGTGACCTTCGATGATGATCGGCGCGGCACAGTCGGTCATGCCGTTCTTGCACTTGTACATGGTGAAGTCCTGCCCCTCCTCCAGCTTCAGGGCAAGACCGGTGTCGCTCTCGATGCAGTTGGCGCAGGATTTTTCGTTGACGCGATGGAAATCGGTACACACGCGCTGCCAGCGCGAAGACGCCATCACGTTGGCGTCAAGATCGATAATCGCTGCCGCGATACCCACGGATTCACAAAACCCGTCAAACAGTTCCTTCAATTGTTCGCGCTGGACGAGTTTGGCGAATTCCTGCTTGATTGCTGCCGCGTCGTCAGTCGCAACGGCATCGACTTGAATGCTGTCGTCCTCGAGCTCAATTGCATCCGCCTTTTCCGGCGCGGAAAAAGGTACCGGCATCGACAGTTTTTTCGCCAATGCGTTGACCTGGTTTTTCAGATCAATGATGCGCTGCTCCCGACCCAGCGCGAGCCGGTTGAAGCGCTCGAGATCTTCGACTTTCTTGCGGTCCGATACATCAATAAAAGTGCCCACCAGCCCGCCGGGACTGCCATCGCTCTTGCGGAAGCCGACGACGTAGTAAAGCGTGTCATGCAGTTTGCCGTCGGAGAAGCGCATCGCCTGCTCCCGCTGTATCTTTCCAGCCGTTGCAATGACTTCCTCATCTTCCTTCTGGTAGGCAATGCGATCGGCTTCGGGCAGATAATCGAGATCGAGTACGGTCTTGCCGATCCGTGATTCAACATGTGCCCCGAAGGTATCGTCGTAGGCCCGGTTGAAACCGAGGAAACGGGTATCAGCACCTTTGTAGAAGATCGGATAGGGAATGGCGTCGACCAATGCCTGCTGCAAGGCGAACTGATCACGCAAGGCGGCGTCCGCCTGCTTGCGCTCGGTAATGTCTTCGATCAGCCAGATTGAGGATTGAGCAGAGCCGGAAATCGAAACCGGTCGGGCCGACACCCGACAGTCGAACAGGCTTCCATCGCGCCGCAAGACCTGGCATTCGTAGGAAATCGGCAAGCCTTGCGCCAGCAACGGTCCAGCATAGTGCGCAAACTCGGCATACGCTTCCGGTGACGGGAATATTGCAGGGCCGGGCAGGCCAATCAGTTCATCTTCCGTGCCCGCCAGAATATCGACCAGGCCCTTGTTGACCTGCCGGATCACGCTGTCGCTGGTGAGGAACACACCGGCAGGAATGTTGTCGAAGACCGCCTGTTGCAATGCCATCACCTCTTTGAGCTTTTCTTCCTGCTCATGGCGCTCGGTAATGTCCGTCGCGACACCGCACATGCCGTAGACGACACCCTGTGCATCGATCAACGGCACTTTGGTGGTCAGGTAGTGACGTATTGCACCATCCGGGCCGGGAACCGACTCCTCGAAACTGGTCGCCTGTTTCGATTCCATCACGGCGCGATCCTGGGTGACGATTCCTTCCGCCACTTCCCGCGGCATGACATCAAAATCAGTCTTGCCGAGAATGCTCTCCCGCGAAATGCCGGTGGCTTCCTCGTAGTAGGAATTGACCAGCAAATGGCGGCCCTCGGCATCCTTCATGAAAATCACTGACTGAATGTTATCGACCAGGGTTCGCATCTGCTCCTGGCTGGTGCGCAAGGCAACTTCCTGGCGCTTGCGTTCGGTGATATCGCGAATCGAGGCAACCACCATCTTGCCATCGGCCATTTCAACCGCCGAAAGGCTGACTTCAACGGGGATTTCCCTTCCATCTTTCGCAAGTGCCACCAATTCGGAACCCTCGCCCATGACTCGGCTTCCATTGCCATGATCTATGAAGCTGGCGCGCTGCGATGGATGTTTGCTCCGATAGCGATCCGGGATAAGTACTTCAACCATTTGTCCGACCAGTTCTTCCCGGGCGTAGCCCAGCATTTCCTCGATCTGCCGGTTGGCCATGGCAATGTGCCCGGTCGGATCGGCCAATACCAGTCCGTCCGGTGTCGAGTCCATGAGAGTGGCGAGCTGCTTTTCGCGCGCCTGCAAAGCGTTTTCGGCCACCTTGCGTTCGGTGATGTCCTCCAGCATCCAGACGGTACCGCGGGACAAGTCCGAGGCGTCGACCGCCCGCCCACTCAGATGGCACCAGAACTGGCTGCCGTCAGCGCGTACCAGTTGCTGGTCGCGCTGGTGCGTTGCGCCGCGTGCCAGCTCGTCATACACCCCGATACCGCCGGCCTGGTACGAGTCTTCATCGGGATACCAGACACGCGTCGACTGCCCGACCACCTCATTTACCGGACGGCCAAACAGTTTCTCCAGTTGGCTGTTGGCGCGCACAACAACCCTGTCCCGGATAAAGGCAATACCGACGGTGGCCGACTCGAACATCGCTGTCTGCTCCTCGCCAGCCTGTCGTATAGCCTGTTCCGCCCGTTGCTTTTCGGTCGTATCGCGAAAGCTGATCACCGCTCCACGCACCGCGCCGTCCTGCGTCAGCGGTGTCGTGGTGTATTCGATGGGGAAGGACGTGCCATCCTTGCGCCAGAAAACTTCAGTCGACACCGTTCGCGACTCGCCGTCCCGGGTAGTGAGATACATCGCGCATTCTTCGCGAGGGAACTCGCTGCCATTCGGATAGTGATGGTGGGTCAGCGCGTGCATGGGCTGACCCATCAGTTCGTCCGGCTCGAATCCCAGCAGACTTGCACCCGCCGGATTGACGAAACTCACCCGACCCTCCAGGTCGAGACCAAAAATGCCGTCGGTCATGCTGGCAAAAATCAGACGCTGACGCTCTTCGATCGCGGCGCGTTCTTTGTAGTCCGCCAGCGTTTCCTGTTTGCGCAGCATCAGTTCGAGGCTGAAGCCGATGACCGGCAGCGCCTCTTCAAGAACCGCCTCCTGCGATTCGGGTGAAGAGAGATAGCCGATCTCGATCAGCGCAAGTATCTCGTTGCCGACGCGCACCGGTACCAGTGCAATTTCGCGTGGATTGACCGCCAGTGTGCCGGCCTCGATGCCAAGGTAGCCTTCAGGAAGGTCACCGCACGTTATGACGTGTCCATCCACGACTGCTGCACCTGTCAGCCCCTCACCGGCTACGAAGGATCGGCATCGCGAAACCGCGATGCCATGGCTGGCGACACATGCGAAACGCCCCTCCGCATCGCGCAGAAACAGTGCCGCGACCGACCCGTCAAGTTGCTGCACCAACGAAGAAAGCATGGTCGCGCCGAATTCGGCGACGTTGTCCTCTTTTTCCTGCAATTCCTGGGACAGTTCCCCCGCCCATGCCTTCAGCCTCAAATCACGTTGGCGTTCCTCGGAGAGTACTTCCCGCTGCCGTTCAGCCAGCCGCATCGCATCGACCATCGCGCGCATGCGGCGATTGCTGCGCACTAGATAGAGACCCAGCAGGATGAGCACCAACAAGACAGGCACCCCCCACTGAAAGTAGGGCTTCAGATCGATCCTTGCACGGGTGGCGGGAATCCATTTCTCGCGGATTGCCCGTTGCTCCTGCACGGTGATCGTGGCGACGGCCTTGTCAAGCGCGGACGCCATCAGCGGCCAGTCCTTGCGTACTCCGATCCTGAGGTCGTATGCATAGGGGGTGTCACCACTGATGCGTACGGTGGTGTAGCCCTTCTGTTCGACGAGCCAGCCGATGGTCGCCAGGCTGCCGAACATGGCATCGGCATCACCTCGCAACAGGGCTTTCAGCCCTTCTTCGATATTGGCGACAGGTATTCTGCGGCTGGTGGGAAAGTCGGACTTGAGAATAGCTTCTGTGTAAGCCTCTGCCACCACGGCAATGCGATGGGTCGCCAAGTCCTCCATGCGTCGATACTTCTGCTCGTTGCCGGCAAGTGTCGCAATCACGATCGGAAAGCTGTCGTAGGGCCGGGTGAAGGCGAGGAAGGACTTGCGTTCTTCCGAAGCAGCCACGCTGGGCAGGACATCAAGCTCACCCACCTTGACCTTCGCGATCACCTGCGCCCAGGTCAGGCCCTTGGGGAATTCGTAGGACACGCCCAGCCGCTGTGCGACCAGTGCCATGTAGTCGGCGGCAGCACCGGCGTAAGCGCCCTTTTCATCGACAAACTCAACAGGCGGGTAGGCCGCATCCGTGCCGATCCGAAAGCTTCTGCCCTGAATGAACGCCTTTTCTTCCGGCGAGAGCTGTATCCGTGGATCGACGTTCTGTGCCAGGACGAAAAAGGAGGATGCAACGAGCGCCAGCCCAACACAAGTGCGACGCATGCTGCGGAATAAAGACATGTTCATGATTCGGATCCTTTTCCGCTGGTTGCGCTGGTTGCCGTTACGGTGCGCAATGTTTCCAGCGCTTCATCGAAATCGTAACCATCCAGTGCATCGCCAATCGCAGCGACCGCCGCCGTCCCGAACAGCGACTCCATCGCCGGATGCAACGTGGCAAAGTGATCAACGGCATCGGAATCGCCGTCTTCCATCAAGCTGACCAGCTTGTCGAGCGGGCCGCGCAGCGCCTCCAGCGTCACCGCAGGTTTGGCAACTGACGCTGCTGCGGCCGGTGCCGACTCGCCCAGTGCAGCACGGATCGCGGCCACCAGTTCGGCGAGCGCGTCCTGGCAGGCGGCCAGATCGTCTGCGAGTGCTTCGATGGCCGTGCCTGCCTTGATCGCCGCTTCAAGACGCTTGGCGATTTCCTGCACCGCATCGGCGCCGATGTTGCCGGAAACGCCCTTGAGCGTATGGGCATCGCGCTCTGCCGTGGCCCGGTCATCGGCAGTCAGCGCCGCACGGATGCGTTCGACCGCGTCGGCCTGCCCGGCACAGTATTTCTTGAGGAGGCTGAGGTAGAGCTTGCGGTTGCCGGCAGTACGCTTGAGCCCGCCGGCGATGTCGAGACCGGGAATCGCCTCGGGCAATCCATCCGCAGGTGCGGCCGAGGTGGCCGCTGGCGTAACTGCCGGGGCGGCTTGCGCCGCTGGAAAGTCGGCGTTGGCGGGACGGCGACCGGCGGCATCGCGACGCGGCCCACCCCATTTTTCCAGAGTTTTGTAGAAAGTGTCCGGATCAATCGGCTTGGTAATGTGATCGACCATGCCTTCCGATGCACAGCGTTCGCGTTCCTCGACCATGGCGTGGGCCGTCATGGCGAGGATGGGCAGCTCGGCGTAGCGCGCCTGCTTCTTGAGTTCGATGGTGGCCTGGTGGCCGTCCATCACCGGCATCTGCATGTCCATCAGCACCAGGTCGAAGGGAATGGGGTCGGGGGCGGCCGCCAGGATGTCCAGTGCTTCCTTGCCGTGGTTGGCCCCCGTCACCTTCATACCCTGACTTTCCATGAGTTCGACGGCGATCTGCTGGTTGATCTCGTTATCCTCGACCAGCAGGGCATGGATGCCTGCAATGTCGTAACGATGCGCGGCATCGCGGCCTTCGGCATGCAGGGCGGCACGCAACTCTGGTGCG
>JAIPJC010000168.1 GCA_021734345.1 Kiritimatiellales bacterium
ACTCGTGCAGCAGCGCATTGGCATCGATGATCTCATGTACGCAGGAAATCATCGGATACATCATCCGCACATTGTCGTAGACACTGGCGCGCAGGATGGCGCGCAGCTGCGTCTTGAACAACTCGGGGCGTGCAAGGCAGAGCCGTATGGCACGGTCACCCAGAAAAGGATTGTTTTCGTCGCGCATTTCGAAGTTGGCCGGCAACTTGTCGGCACCAAGGTCCAAGGTGCGTATGACCACGGCCCAGGGATACTGGCTCTTGGCCGCGCGCTCGTATGCGGCAGCCTGTTCGTCCTCATCCGGCAGCGTTTCGGAACCGAGAAACAGGAATTCGGTACGGAACAGTCCGATGCCCTTGGCGCCGCGCGCGCCAACACCATCGAGCTCTTCAAGCAATTCGATGTTGGCGGTGATCGGAACGAGATAGCCATCCTTTGTTTCCGGCGGTTTGTCGCGCAGGGTTCCAAGTTCCTCAAGGATGTGCTGCTGTTCTTCGGCGCGCCTTTCAAATTCCGCCAACCGTTCGTCGGTCGGGTTGACATAGACCAACCCCTTCCCTCCGTCGATCAGCAGGGTATCGCCGGAATTGGCCACGGCCGTAATGTTGTGGAGGCCAACGACAGCCGGTACTTCCAGCGCCTTGGCCATGATGGAGGTGTGCGAAGTGGCGCTGCCAAGGTCGGTCACAAAACCGCGAACAAGTTCCGTGTTGATGCTCGCGGTGTCAGAGGGTGAAAGGTCATGCGAGACAACGATGCAGGCCTCGGAGATTTGCGCCATTTGGTTGAGCGTTTCGCCAGCCAGATTGGCTAGGATGCGGCGGGTCACATCGCGGATGTCGGCGGCACGTTCGGAGAGATAGGAATCCTTTACCTTGGAAAGCATGTCGGCATAGCGGTTGGCTACGGTTTCCAGCACCGGCTCTACATTGACCAAATCTTTTTTGATGGCACGAATCACGTCTTCGATGAAGGTGCGGTCGTCGACCACCAGAATGTGCGCGTCGAAAATACTGGCATGTTCGTCGCCGAGCACCTCGCCGACCTGTTTCTGAATCAGCCGGATCTGGTCGTGGGTGGCGATGAGCGCTTCTTCAAAACGGGCAATTTCGCCCGGGACTTCCCGGGGATCGATGCGGCGCTGGACGGCCTTGTGGTTCTGCGGAGCAAGCAATTGGGCTTTGCATACGGCAATGCCAGGGGAAACGCCTACTCCCTTGATGGCTATTTCATTTTTTATGAGCCCCTTGTCCACAAGACCTAATCCTCGTAAAACTTATTGACGAACAACTCTTCGATTTCGGCCATGGCGGCATGGGCATCCGCCCCCGAGGTGGTAACCTGCATGGTGCTGCCGGGGTAGCCTTCGATCGTCATCAGACCCATGATGCTCTTGCAGGATACTTTGTTCCCATCCTTTTCAATGAAAATGTCGCAACTGTATTTCCCGGCCGCCTTCACCAGCAATGCAGCCGGACGGGCATGGATGCCATATTCGTTAAGGACTTTGAATTTTTTGATAACGATCTCGTCAGCCATGGCGTCCCCTTCCCTTGGTCAGCCGATCAATTACCCTGTCGTCGAGCTCCTTGGCAGCATCATGTCCAAGCTCCTTGAGCTTTTGGTTGAGCGCGGCGACCTCGACAATATTGGCCATGTCCCGGCCCGAACGCACCGGCAGGGTGAGACACGGAATCGAGATCCCCATCAACTCGACGAATTCGGGATACACCCCTGTGCGGTCTTCGTTGCCCGAGGGTTGCTTGAGATCAATCACCACATCGAGTTCGGTTTGCCGACGAATGGAGGATACGCCAAACAGGCTGGGGACGTGGATAATGCCCAGTCCGCGGATTTCCATGTGGTAGCGGGTGACTTCGTTGGCCCAGCAGACGATTCGGCCGCGGGAAGTGCGCCGTATTTCCGTGACGTCATCCGAGACGAGACTGTAGCCCCGCTCGATCAACGACAGCGCCGTTTCACTTTTTCCAATGCCGGGATCGCCCCGCAGCAACACCCCGATTCCCATGATTTCCATGGTGGTTCCCTGGATGCGTTCACGCGGCGCCGCGAGCTTTTCGAGCAGCACGGTGCATTCATTCACGAAATTCATCGTTACCATCGGAGTCCGCATCACCGGGACCTTGAACGTTTCGGCCAGTTCGATGATTTCCGAAGGAATCTTGCGGTTGCGGGTAATGACGATACCGGGAATCTGTTGCTCGAACAGCTCTTTCAGCCGCTGGTATTTTTCCGGCGAAGGGAGGCTTTTCAGGTAGGTAAATTCGGCCAATCCAAAGATCTGCAGACGCTGGTTGGCAAAATACTGGAAGAAGCCCGTAAGCGCCAGCCCGGGACGGTTCATCGCGATTTCCGGCAGCTTTTTGTTCAAGTGCTCTTCGCCAGCAATGACGCTAAGCGACAACCGCTCCGCGCCTTCTTCCAATAATTCTTGCAGTGTAATGGCCAAAATCTACCTCCTGAGTCCCTGTCGGGATGCTTTTCTATTTGTGATGTTCCGTCACCTTGTCGCGCAACTTCCGCATCTGCCGCTCGGCATGTTCGATCGACCGGTCGATCGCATCGTAAAGGTTTTCCGATTTTTCCGTTGCCGATATCCTGATATGGCCAGAGGCTTGAATCACAACTTCGCAGACCTGCAAGAGTTTCTCAACATCCAAAATAACATGCACGGTTTCTATTCGCGGGAACATACTCAGGCAACGTTCCAGCTTCTCGTCGATATGAGCCTTGACGTTATCGGTTATGGTAATGTGCCGTCCTGTTATGCTTACTTGCATTGTTGCTCCTTTCATGGGTTACATACTGAACCGCGGCCCCAGATAGAGTTCGCGGCTCACCTCGTCGTTTACTAAAAATTCACTATTGCCTTCGCGCAGCACCTGGCCATCGCACAGCAGATAGGCCCGATCGACCACGGCAAGCGTTTCGCGCACGTTGTGGTCGGTGATCAACACGCCGAGCCCCTTCGCCTTTAGGTCGCGGATAATCTCCTGGACGTCGTTCACCGCCAATGGGTCGACCCCGCTGAACGGTTCGTCGAGCAGGATGATCGAGGGGTTGGTCACCAGCGCACGGGTAATCTCGAGACGGCGGCGCTCGCCACCGCTGAGCGTGTAGGCCTTCTGCTTGGCAAGATGGCTGATCTTGAGCTCCTCCAGCAGGAACTCCAGGCGCTTTTTGCGCTCCTTCCCGGAGATTGGAAGTGTTTCAAGAATCGACATCACGTTTTCCTGCACGGTCAGCTTGCGGAAAATGGAGGGCTCCTGCGACAGATAGCCCATGCCCATCCGGGCGCGCTTGTACATAGGGACGGAGCTCACATCCTTTCCGTTGAAAAATACTTTCCCGGAAGTGGGACGCACCAGACCGACAATCATATAGAAGCTGGTCGTCTTGCCTGCACCGTTGGGGCCGAGCAGCCCGACGATTTCACCGGGCCTGACGTTGATCTCAACCTCGCGCACCACCTTGCGACCCTTGTATGCCTTCACCAACTTTTCGGTCTGGATTAAATAGGTTTCTTCCGCGGCCATTTTAGTCTTTCAAATCCTTCAGGAATTTCGCCTTCATTTCCGCGTCCGGATACAGCAGCACGCGGGCATTTGGTTCGCAGACCATTCGCCGCGTGTCCTGCCAGAATGTGATCCAGTCGCCCGTCATTATATTCCGCCCCTGCTTCACCTTCGGATCTCCCTCCAGCACAAACTTGCCTTCATCGGCCATATAGCTCGCACGCCCGGCCAGCGCCTTCCTGTCGTCTGATTGGATTATTACATCGGACAGTGCTTCGATCCAATCAATTTCGTTGTTCTCTTTCAGGTGGAGCAGGACTTTTTCGCAGTTCATGGCGGCACGCGGATCGCGTACCCGCACGTTGCCTTCAAACTCGGCCAAAGCCTGCGCCTCGTCGTAAACCACGCGGTCGGAACGGATTTCCGTCACGCCGCCTCCCTTCGCAATCCCGCCCAGATCCAAGCTGGAACCGCCCGCGATTTCGAGCAGTGCATTCGGCTCGCAAACCATCCGACGGCTGCCCTTGATCCAAAACTGGATCCGCTCGCCCGACAACCGGTTCGCGTCCTCGGAAAGATGCGCGTTTCCATCCAGCTGGATCGCACCGCTTTGGAAAGCGTAGGTGGCGCTATCCGCCGTGGCCGTGCGCGTCCCGCTGGCAATCCGCACACCTTTGCGCGCCTCGATGATCTCCACCTTGTTCTCTTCCGAAAAGCGCCCCGTCAGCACTTCCGTTTCGAGCTCGCCTCGGTCGTCGACCACCTTGACATTCTGATCCATCCGCACCGCGCGGCGTTCGTAATCGAAAACCAGGCTCTCGCCGGTAATCAGCGTCTCGCCCGCACCGCGCTCGATTTGCTGCATCGCATCCAACCGCTGGATCAAGGGGGCATAGTCGATCCCTTCCGACTGGACCATCTGGCGCGCCGGTTCCGATGCCGGAGTTCCTGTGTCTGGAGCTACAGCGGGAGCATCCGCGATCGGCTGGACATCGTTCCATTCGGCATCGTCCGCCGTCGACCGCTCGCGCTTGGAGCAGGACGCCAGGAAAAAGGAGAAGCAGAGCAGGCTGATGGAAAGGCGTTTGATCACAGCTTCAACTCCTTCAGCTCGGCCTGGGCCGCTTCCTTCACCAGCACCTTCGAATCGTGCAGGATTTCGAACCGGCCGGCTTTCGCCGACCATGTAAAGCCGAGCCCCGCCACGGTCATGGGCCCCGACTCGATCAGCACGCGCCCGTCCGAATGCGCCTGGCGCGTTTCCATGTTGAAGAAGCAGTGCGGGGAAAAGACGGTCATCACCACCTCGCCGTCCTTGTACATCTCGATCTTGAGGTTGGTGATCTCCACCTCGCGGCTTTCCAGCACAACTGCATGCTCGCCGTAGAGCTGGGCACGCAGCTTCCCGGAGTCATCGTAGTCGGGAACGCGGAAACCGGAAATTTCCATTCCGGTTCCCAGATCCTGCGCACGACTCGCCAGCACGACAAGGAACATCAAGATGAACAGCAGTTGCTTCACGGATAAATAGCCTATCCCACTTCCACGATGCTGGGGGTGTAGTCGGCCGGCGGCACATAGCCGAGCAGCGTGATGCAGGTGGCCGCCAGATTGGCGATTCCCGCCCCTTGGACAGCCGATTTCCGGGCCTTGGACGTTCCGGACGGGTCGTAGACGATGGCCGGAACGGGGTTGAGCGAGTGCGCCGTTTTCGGTTTGCACTTTCCATTGGCGTCGAGCACGAGTTCGCCGGTCTTCTTGTCCAGCTCGCACATGTCGTCCGAGTTGCCGTGGTCGGCCGAACAAACCAGAATGCCGTTGGTTTTCTTCAACGCCGCCATGATCCGACCCAAGGCATCGTCGACAGCTTCGACCGCCAGGATGACCGCGGATCCTACGCCGGTATGCCCGACCATGTCGCCGTTCGGGAAGTTGAGGCGGATGAATTTGTATTGGCCGCCTTCGATCGCCGCAACGACTACATCGGTGATTTCGTCGGCCTTCATGCGCGGCGCGTTCTCGAAAGGGCAGTTGTCGGAAGGGACTTCCTGCCAGGTTTCGGTCGCGAACTTGCCGGAATTGTTACCGTTGAAGAAGTAGGTCACATGGCCAAACTTCTGGGTTTCGGAAATGGCAAACTGCTTCACGCCCGCGTTGGAGAGATATTGGCTCATCGTGCGGTCGATCGCCGGTGGCGTGACTAGGTATTTGGCCGGAACGCCGAGGTCGCCGTCATACTGCATCATGCCCGCATACTTCACGTTCGGTTTCGGACCGCGGTTGAATTCGGTCAATTCATCGGCCTCGAACGCCTTGGTGATTTCCAGCGAGCGGTCGCCACGGAAGTTGAAGAAAACCACGCTATCGCCATCGACGATGGGGCCGACGGATGCGCCGTCGCGCTCAATCACAAATGCGGGCAGATCCTGGTCGAGGATGCCGGGCTTTTCGGCGCGGAAGGTTTCGATCGCTTCGCGCATGGAGGAAAACTTGCGGCCGATGGCCTTTACATGCGCGTTCCAGCCGCGCTCGACCATGCTCCAGTCGGCGTTGTAGCGGTCCATCGTAATGTTCATGCGACCGCCGCCGGAAGCCACGCAATAGTCGACCGTTCCATCGGCGTTGATGCCGTCGAGGAATTGGTCGAAGCGCTCCACGTACTCCAGCGCGGAGGTCGGCGGCACGTCGCGGCCATCGATCAGTGGATGGATGCGGGCTTTCTTCACGCCTTCGGCCTTGGCCTTGTTGAGCATCGCTTCGAGGTGGTTGATATTGGAATGGACGTTGCCATC
>JAIPJC010000169.1 GCA_021734345.1 Kiritimatiellales bacterium
GTCCCCCTTGCCGGCCCGCTTCAGCTGGAGCAGCAAACATTCGCGCAGGTCGCGCGCGCCCACGCCGGGCGGATCGAAGTCATGGATCGTATCGAGAATCCTGTCGAACATTTCCTGGGGAAAATTCGGCAAGGCAAGCAGGTCTTCGACATCCAGCGTCAGATAGCCGTCGTCGTCGATGTTGCCCACTACGATTTCGGCGATCTTCTTTTCATAGTCGCTCAGGTTGGAATGCGACAGCTGTTCGAGCAGCTGGTCGTGCAGCGTGGAGGTCTCGGAAAGCGAGTCCATCATGTACTGGTATTTTTCCTCGGCATCGCTCCCGCCGGAAACCTGCCGGTTTTCGTAGAAGTTGTCGCCCCACTCTTCGCCCAGCGCCGCCAGCTTGTCGAATTCGCTGTCATACTCGTCGCGCTCGACATCCTTGGTTCCCTGTTCGATCTCGATCTGCGCGTCGGATTGCTCTTCGGTCGCCTCGAGCGTGGGGTTTTCGGAAAGCTCCTGCTTGATCATCTGCTGCAGATCGAGCAAGGGCATTTGCAGGATTTCCAACGATTGGAAAAGATGCGGAGCCAGCGACTGCTGCATCTTCATTTCCTGCCGTAAAACTAGTCCGGGATGTGCCATGCCGCGAATCTACTGGTTCGCAGGCAATTCTCAAGCCAAGTTTGTTGAAGAATAGAAGACGGGCGGAATATTAGGCCAATGTGCGAGTGGATTGAAACAGGCTTGATCCGGCCACGCATCCAATAATCCTCTAAAATTAGTTTCCATCGCACCGGCTTGGTCTATGATGGTCGGCGATTTCAGGAGAGGTGTTCATGAGTTTGGAAGTTTGCGTATTGGCCAGCGGGAGTTCCGGCAACTCCGTCTATGTGGCCTCGGGCCGCACGAGAATATTGATCGATGCCGGCCTGAGCGCCAGGCAGGTTGCTGTGCGCCTCGAACAGATCGGCGTCGTCCCCGAAAGCATCAACGGCATTTGCGTCTCCCACGAACACGGCGACCACATCGCCGGCATCCGCATCCTGCAAAAACGCCATGGCATCCCCGTCTACGCCAACGCCGGCACGCTCAACGGCATCATGCGCCAGCCGAAGTCTTCCGAAATCGCCGCCAAGATCTTCCAGACCGGATCCCCATTCCGGATCGGCGATATCACCATCGAGCCCTTCTCCGTCCCGCACGACGCCTACGAGCCCGTCGGCTTCCGTCTCTACACCGCGCAAACCGCCGTCGGCATCGTCACCGACCTCGGCATGGCCACCTCCCTCATCCGCGAAAAGCTCAAAGGCTGCCACGTCATCATCGTCGAATCCAACCACGACGAAGACCTCCTGCAGGAAGCCCCGCGCCCCTGGCCGCTCAAGCAGCGCATCCGCAGCCGCCAAGGCCACCTCTCCAACATCGATGCCGCCCGGCTGATCGCCGACTGCGCCACCGACGCGCTCGAACACGTCTACCTCTCGCACCTCAGCTCCGACTGCAACACCCCCGACACCGCCCTGCGCACCGTCGCCTCCCAGCTGCGGCTCGACGGCCTCGGCCACATCAACCTCGAAATCTCCCACGCCAGCCGCATCTCCAGCGTCTGGAAAAGGAGCATGGCTGCGAGGCCTGTTCCCTCTGGATAAAAACATGCGGCGGCTCGACCGATCGAGAGCTTCCCTGCCTGCTTCCACGTCCTACTACCAAAGACCTGCCAACGCCGTCCTCAATCCGCGACGGAATAAAGGGATTGCAGTTGCTGATACCCTTTCCGGAGAATCGCCAGATCTGAATCCATGGCCAAAAACGTAAATCCAAGACGCTTCAACTCCTGAAGATCGCTGGGATTGCGGATCAGAATACCGCACTGCTTACCGGCTTCGGCAGCGGCGGCAACGACTGCCTCTAGACATGCGGAATATGTAAAGCCGCCCCGCTCCGGCCGGGCCTTGAGATCAAACTGAAGGTCTGCCGGTCCGACAAAGAGCACGTCGATGCCGTCCACGGCGGCGATACCGCGCACGTTTTCGATGCCTTCTATGGTTTCAATCTGGGCGATGATCAGCGGCGGAGGGGTTTCTTCCGGCGAAAGGCCGTAGCGGCGGGAACGGGTTGAACGCGAATAGCCGCGCCGTCCGCGCGGAGGATAGTGCGCCGCCTGCACGCAGGCCTCGGCATCCGCGACCGAGGAAACATGCGGAACCATGATGCCATCCGCACCACGGTCGAGTACGCGCAGAATGAGATCGGGATGCGGAGCGCCCACGCGCACAATGGCGGCCGCAGACGTTCCCCGAATGGCCAGAAGCTGGGCAAACAGGCTTTCCTCGGATCCGAATCCGTGTTCCATGTCCAGCAGCAGCCAGTCGAAGCCGCACTCGGCGGCGAGTTCTGTTATGACGGGCGACCCGATGGAGAGAAACGTTCCCCAGAACACACGGGATCCACGCAGGCAATCTGGTTTTTCTGTACTCATATGGTTTCAATCTCCTGGTTATTGTTCAATCCATCCACGGCTTTCATTAGGCGGGCATGGGTTTCGGTTTTCAAGCTGGCTCCGGTGGAACCCGAGCCGATGAGGAAAAAGCTGGAGTCGCGGTCGAAATAGCCGGCGCCCACCCGGATCACGGCTTTGACGATCATATTGCGGAGCAAGTGCAGCCAGAACCGCCGGCGGTACTCCGGTGGCAAAGGCCGCACGGCGGCATATCCCCGCAACGCCCGCGCCAGCACGTCGCCATCGTGGAAGCAGCCCAAGAGTGAAAGGTCGTCCATCGGATCGCCGGAAATCGAATCGTCCCAGTCGATGAAGGCCAGAATCTCGTCTGCCGTGCCCAGAATATTCCACAGCGCGAGATCCTTATGTACCAGACAGCCGCTCTCCAAATTGAGCAGATCGCAATGGGTTTCGATGGCCGTCCGGATCTTTTCTGCGTCGGCGTGATCCAAAAAACTCCGCACGGTGAGCATGTCGAGATGGCGATCGAGGTGCAGAAAAAAATAGTCGGCATACTCCGCATGGAACCCTTGTAGACGCTCATCGCTGCGAAGAATTTCCGGATTGAACGGGCCATAGCCCTCTGGTTGAATGGTCTGCCACTGCGCAATCGTGCGACCGATCTTTTCGGCGGTTTCCGGCAGGTTCAAAGCGCCTTTCTTGAGAACTTCGTTCAGATCCGGAGCATCCACTTTTTCCATTACCTGCCAGGCGAAGGGCACTTTAAACCGGGACGCATCGACGGCCAAAACCCTGGGTGCCGGAAGGCCGATGGAACGCACCGCGCCCAATATGAAGGATTCGACTTCAATGTAATCGTCGTGTTCCGGCCCGTCTTCGACGCGCACGAAATAGTCCACGCCATCAATGTCCGCAATGAAGGTGATGTGGTTACCCTGTCCGCCTGCCGGACGCAACGTCACCGTGGAATTTGCAAACCGTTCCGACAAAGCCTCCTGCAACGGAGCGAGACACACTTCAGGGCAGCGAGCCTCGATCGTGCCGTGAAAGGTCGCCGGCCGGTCGCATTTCCAATAATAGATCCCGGCGCGGGGATGCGGTACAATTGATCGTGCGTTCACGCGGCTCCTTTTTCAGGCGGGGCGGAAGGATCCTTGACTGGATTCAGTCGCCAGTATGCCGCGCACAGGCTTCCGACCAGCGTGTGGAATACACTGGAAAAGACGGCGGGGGATGCGGTTGCCGCAGAGAAGTGCTGCTGGGCCAAAACCATAGCCAGCCCGGAATTTTGCATTCCGACCTCGATCGAGACCGTCCGGGCAAGCTGTCGGGACATGCGTAGCGCGCGGATCACCCAATAGCCCAGCAGGAAGCCGACCGAATGGAGCAGCAGGCCGGCCAGCGCCAGCACCTTCCACTCCCCGCGGATCGTATCGACGTTCCGCGCCACGATGCTTCCGGCAATCATTACGATGGCCATCACCGCCACGGCCGGCCCAATCTTGTTCGCCTTCGATGAGATGCGCGGGAACTTATAGTTGATGTAGATCCCCAGTAGCACCGGAACCAGCACGACTTGAATCGTTGACTTGAAGATGCCCCAGACATCGATTGGAATATATTGCCCAGCGAGAAGCTCCGTCAGCAACGGCGTCATCACCGCCGCGAGCAGGGTCGAAACCATCGTCAGCACGACCGACAGCGCAACATTGGCCCGGGCGAGGAAAGCCACCACATTGGATGCCGTTCCACCGGGACAGCAACCCACGAGAATCAACCCGACTGCAAATTCAGGACGAAGTCCCAAAAGCTTGGCAATCCCCCACGCCGTCAATGGCATAATAATATACTGGGCAGAAACCCCCACGGCGACCACCAGAGGCTTTTCGACCACGCCCTTGAAGTCGGTAACGTGCAACGTCAGCCCCATGCCCAACATGACCAGCGAGAGCGCCCACCGAACCCAGGGGCCGTCGAACCACGAAATGCTACCGGGAACCATGAAGGCCACGATCGACATTCCGATTACCCACACGGCGTACAGATTGGTAAACCAAGACAATGCTTTGCTCATAATACGAACCCATCCCGTTTTGTTAAAAGATCACCACGCCCCAGCGCCCGAAGCGGACGATTTCGCCGGGCTTGAGAATTTTCTGATAGACCGAACAGGTCTCCTGCGGACGGTTCTTGCCCTGGGTCTGGCAGATCACGAATTCCGGAACGGCGGCTTTGGCAAACCCCTGTCTGAGCAGTTCCGCCTCCGCGTTGTCATCCGGATTTCTCTGGGGGGACGGGGTCACGGCATACACCGCGCCTTCCTTGCGACAGACCGCTTCGGTCCGCTCGAGCGTCGAGAAAACAAACCGTTTGCCTTCCAGCGCCGCAGGCACTTCATGGAACGTGTACGCCCGGTTGCTGTAGATCACCGCATTTTTTTCAAGCTTGCGGATTTCGCCGCCGGGCGCGTCCAGTTCAGCCGCCGGGCCGGCGATAAAAGCCTGCGCCTCCGCGGTGGTGGCGGGATTCGGATCTGCTGACACAGTACGTCCTTTCAGCGGACGGCAGATCAGCATCTTGAGTTTGGAACCCGGACTGACCGGTTGCTTTGCCAGGATATCGTCCTCGGTAATTCGCGCCATCAGGATTTCGCCATCGCTAGCGCGGTTGCGGTCGTAGGAAACATAGATGGTTCCGTCCGGGGATTGGAACCCGTCGGGATAGGAGATGCCGGTACGTTCGTCGAGCATCAACCCGCCCTGCCAGGTTTTTCCCTCGTCGTCCGACAACCACGCCGTAAGCTTAGTGCGTCCGCCATGTGTTGAATCATAGGAATCGATGGTTTCCCCGTGCTTTACGAGAAGAATGCGTCCGGAAGCGAGCCGACGGATATGGAAACGGGCGGCAGGGTGCTTAAAGGTCGGGAACGACGGCTCCGCCCAGGTACGTCCGCCGTCCGACGAAAAGCTCTGCATCGTGCCGAGGTTTGTGCGCGCCAGCATCCATATTCGTCCGTCCCGGAGTTCAACCAGCATGTGTTCCGGCCAGCTCGGGCTGGGGAAACGGCATATTCCACGGCGAGTCCATGTCGCCCCTTGATCGTTTGATACAAAAACATTGGCGCCGCGCAGCGGTTCCAGCTCCTTGAACACATCCTTCATTGGCCCCACTCCGGGATGTCTCGTAAACTGCACCGGCAGCAGCCATTCCCCGTTTGCAAGCACCGTTGGCTTGTTCAGGACGGAACCGTTCCAGATGCGCTTTGGGCCCGACCAGACGGGATTTTCCGCATCAGGATTTTCACAGATGGACACCCACAGGCCGGAACGTCCGTCGTAGTGGTTCATCGTCTGGTCAAAGAAGAGCCAGAGGCGCCCGAGCGGATCCGTCCAGAAGTTGCCGACAATAACGCTGCGCGGCACGGGAATCGATGGAGACTGACTGTCGATCACGAGCCGGGGTTTTGACCAGGTCTCCCCGTTGTCATCGCTCGTCGCCGCCAGCATAAACGCCGTCGGCCCGTCTTCCCCGCCGACCCACGCGGCCCAAAGCCGTCCGCCCGGCGTTCTGGCCATGCCAATGATCATGCCGTAATTGAGCTGGTCGTAATCGTACTTCGGCAGCGGACTGGTGTTGATTACCGGGGGAATAAGCGACAGGTCTCCGACGCGCCGCATCACATCCAGCTCGTAGGCCTTCACCTCCGTCGGGGTCATTGCGGCGAAGGGTGCCTCGGGGTGAGGAAGCTCCGCAAACGCCGACAACCCGCAAAC